>NZ_RAWG01000016.1 GCF_003611735.1 Corallococcus sicarius
CGGGGGAGACGGTCGGAAGAGGGGGGACCCCTTCCACCCATCGTCGGCGCGACGCGGCGCCCGGTTGCGTCGCGCCTCCCTTTTTCTCAGCAGGCAGGGCTTTTTTCGGGCTGGATCAGCCCGGCTGTCACTTTATGCCGGGCTTCGAGGGGGCTGGAGGGCGGTGGCCGTCGGGGCGGGCGTGCTGGACGGCGTGGACGATGCGGGCCTCGGCCTGGAGTTTTTCAACGACATCGGCAGGCAGGCGGGCGCGTTCGGCGGCGACGGCGAGGGTGATGAGGAAGGCCTCGCTGACGGGACCCTGGGTGGAGGTGTTGCGGTCACTGGGAGTGAAGGCGTGGGCGTCCACCACGGTGCCGGAGGCGGTGCGCACCTGCACGGGGCGCTCCTCGGTGGCCAGGGCGAGGGCGGTCTCCAGGCGGGCCAGGACGGGCCAGGACTCGGGGTCCACGGGGCGCAGCCGGCCGACGACGCTGTGTCCGGGGGCGTCCACGAGGCGGGCCACGCGGCCGTTCCAGTTGGGCACGTGGACGTCATAGACGACGTCCACGTCCAGGGCCTCGGCGAGCTCGCCCTCGGGGAAGTCGGGCACGGGGGGCAGGCCGTGCAGGTGCCGGCTCGCCGCGGCCGGGGCCAGGTCGAGGGAGAACGCGAACCAGGGACGCGAAGCCGCGGGGCCAGGTGCCATGGGCCGGAGTGTCCCCGGCGCGCGGCGGTGGAACAAGGGCCGGGTGGTGCGAGGGTCAGGTCACCACGGTGGCGAGGATGCGCTCGAAGAGCCACGGGGCCCGGCCCAACAGGCGCACCACGGACCTTCGCAGTCGCGGGCGCCGCGTGAGCATCAGCAGGCCGTGCGTCGTCCAGGAGTACTTGCGGAACACCTGCTGGAAGGTGCGCTCGTAGGGCATCAGGGTGTCGCGGCCCGCGCCCTTCGCCAAGGCGTCCGGGAGCAGCGCGCCCAGGGACTCCGCGCAGGTGAAGGCCAGGGTGAGGCCTTCGCCCGTCACCGCGTCCACGTAGCCCGCCGCATCTCCCACGAGGGCGAAGCGGTCCGCCACCCGCCTCCGGACCACGCGCGCCAGGGGCCCCGCGCCGCGCACCTGCGAGTCCGTCTCCACGCCCGCGAGTTTCTCCGCGAGCTTCGGGAAGCGCGCCAGCAACGCTTCAAAGCCCACGCGCTCCGTCACGGTGCCGGCCTCCCACAGGAAGGCGATGCCCACGCGCTCCGCTCCGGCGGGCGTCACGTAGGCCTCGACGCCGGAGGCGAAGTGCACCTCCACGTAGGGCGTCCACGGCACGCGACGGAAGTGCCGCCGCAGCCCGAAGCGACGGGGACCTTCGCGGACCACGTCCAGGCCCTCCGCGCGGCGCAGCGGTGAAGCCAGCCCGTCCGCCGCCACCAGGAAGCGCGCTTGCACGGGTCCCGTGGGCGTCTCCAGCGTCACCCCTGCGTCCGTGCGCTGATGCGACACGACCTGCGTGTGTTCGCGCAGGTCCACGCCCACTTCTCTCGCGCGGGAGACGAGCGCCGAGGACAGGGCCAGCCTGCGCACGCCCAGGCCACCGGGCGCCGGCAACTTCCCCTCCGCCGAGCTGCCGTCCTCCTGCACGTAGCGGATGCCCACGAAGGGCGCGCTCTCTCGCCGGTCCAGATGCGACAGCGCGCCCAGTCGCTCCAGCGCCTCCAGCCCCGAGGGCATCAAGCCCTCACCGCATGCCTTGTCTACGGGTGTAGACGAGCGCTCCAGCACCACCGTGTCCAGCCCGCGCCGGGCCGCGGTGATGGCCACCGCGAGCCCCGCCGGGCCCCCACCGACCACGACCACGTCGTGGCGTCTCACCCGCCCTGCCCCATCACGAGTCATGCTCCGCGCGCACCATCGCGAGCGCGCTCTTCGCCATCTCCACCGCGAGCCCCACCGCGCCCACCTTCTTCGGCGCCGTCAGCTCGCCCGACAGATAGCGCCGCAGCGCCTCGTTCCGGCGCAGCTTGCCGCTGGACGTGCGCGGCAATGTGCCCGGCTCCAGGATGCGCACCGTGTGCGGCTGCACGCCCGTCGCCACGACCACCGCCGCGCGGATGTCCGCTTCCAGTGACGCCTCGTTTCCCGGTGCCGCGCGCTCCGCGAGGATGAGCAGCGCTTCGTCCTCGCTGCCCTCGGGCGTGAAGCCCAGCGCCACCGCGCAGCCCGTGCGCACGCCCTCCACCGCGCCCAGCGGCTCCTCGAAGGCCTGTGGCGCGTGGTTCGCGCCCCGGATGATGACCAGGTCCTTCGCGCGGCCCGTCAGGTACAGCTCTCCGTCCGCGCCAAAGCCCAGGTCCCCCGTGTCGAGCCAGCCATCGCCCGTGAGCGCGCGCCCCGTCGCCTCCGCGTCCTCGAAGTAGCCGTGCATCACCGACGGCCCTCGCGCGAACACGCGCCCCACGCGGCGCTCCGGCAGCTCCGCGCCATCCTCGCCGCGCACCTGCACCTCGAAGCCCGCGACCGGCGCGCCCACGCTCACCAGCGTCCGCGTCCCATCGTGCACCTGTCCTTCGCGCGCCAGCACGTTCGGATCCACGCCCAGCTCGCGCGGTCCCCGGCCCGCAGGTGGGAACGTCACCGCGAGCGACGCCTCCGACAGCCCGTACACCGGCCGCAGCGCCCGCGCGGAGAAGCCCCACCGTTCGAAGCGCTCCGCGAAGCGGCGCAGCGTGTCCGCGGACACCGGCTCCGCGCCGTTGAGCGCGTGCAGCCACCCGGACAGGTCCACGCCCTGCATGTCCGCGTCCTTCACCCGCTTCAGGCACAGCCCATAGGCGAAGTTCGGCGCCGGAGACACGAAGCCCCGGTGCCGCGACAGCGCGCGCAACCACAGCGCCGGCTTCACCAGGAACGTCTCCGGCGGAATCAGCACCAGGCTGCCCGGGTAGTACAGCGCGGAGAGCACGCAGCCGATGAGCCCCATGTCGTGGTACAGCGGCAGCCAGCTCACGCCCACCGGCGTCACGCCCGCGGCCAGCGGCATCGCTGCCTCCAGCGCCGCCACCTGCGCCACGAGCGCCCCATGCGTCAGCGCCACCGGCTTCGGATCCACCGTGGAACCTGACGAGAACTGGATGAGCCCCAGCGCGTCGGGGCTCACCTCCACCTCCAGGTCCTCGTCGCCGTGCATCACCGCGTCCACCGTGTGGCAGCCCAGCCGGGGCCGGGCCTGCTCCACGCTGGGGCCCAACAGCAGCCGCACGCGCGTATCCGTCAGCACCGCGCTCGCGCCCGTCACCTGGAGCATGCGCGCCGTCGCGCGGTGGTATTCGTCCAGCCGGCCCAGCCGCACCGGCGGATACAGCGGCACCGGCACCGCGCCCGCCAGCAGCGTGCCGAAGTAGGCGTCCATGAACGCGGGCGACGTGGGCAGCAGGAGGGCCACGCGGTCCCCCGGCTTCACTCCCAGCCTCGCGAGCCCCGCCGCGGCCCGCTTCGCGCGCCGGTACACATGGGACCAGGGCAGTGACGTCTCGCGCTCGGAGGCATCCACGAACACGAGCCCCAGCGACGTGTGCGACGTCGCCTTCAGCATCGCGTTCACCGTGGCGTGCTTCAGCGCGGGCAGGGGCGGACCCTTCATGGGTGCGCCCCCGCTTCCGAGCCCGACGCCCGGGCCGCGACCCGCGTGGCCACCAGCCGCGCCAGGTCCTCCACCGTGCGCACGCCCTGCGCGTCCTCCTCCGACAGCAGCACCCGGAAGCGGTTCTCCAGGCCCACCGCGAGCACCGTCAGCCCCAGGCTGTCCAGGTGCAGGTCGCGCAGCAGATCGTGCGAGGGCTCCACCGCGCCTTCGAACTCCAACTCCTCACGGGCGATGCGGCGGATCTCCGCCATCGCCTCCGTCACGGTGTCAGCCACGGCGTACCTCCGGAATGAAGCGGGGACGGTCGGCGAACGCCTCGGAATACATCGCGCCGAGCGCCGCCTCCTCCGCGCGGATGCGCACGAAGAGCAGGACCGCGTTGCCCACCGTGAAGACCACCGCCGTCACCCACGCTCCGTGGATGAGCGGCACGCACAACAGCTCCAGCACCACCGCCACGTAGTTCGGATGCCGCAGGAACCGGTACGGCCCGCCCGTCACCGGCGCCAGCCCCGGCACCACGATGATGCGCGAGTTCCACCGGTCGCCCAGCGTCCCGATGGCCCAGTACCTCAACCCCTGCGCCACCACCGCGCCCACCAGCGCCGCCACGCTCCACGCGCCCCAGAAGGGCCGGTGCAGGGCGAACACCTCCGCCACGCACGCGAAGAGGAACAGCGTGTGGAACACCACCATGAACCGGTAGTGCCCCTGCCCCGTCTCCACGCCGCCCCGCGCGAAGGCCCGCGCCGCGTTGCGCTTGGACAGGACCAATTCCAGCAGCCGCTCCGCGATGAGCAGCGCCATGAAGCCCAGGAACAGTGTCTGTGTCACGGTCACCATCGCACCAGCACCATCTCCGCGCAGAAGCCCGGTCCCATCGCCATCACCACACCCCAGTCGCCCGGCTTCGCGCCCGCCTCTTCCAGCGTCTCGCCCAGCACGAAGAGCACCGACGCGCTGGACAGGTTGCCCACCTGGCGCAGCGACTTCCACGAGCGCTCCAGCGCGCCCGCTTCCAATTCCAGCGCGGACTCGAAGCCCTCCAGCACCTTGGGCCCGCCGGTGTGCGCCACCCAGTGCCGCACGTCCTTGCGGGTCAGCCCGTGCTCCGCGAGGAAGCCGTCCACGTTGCCCCGGATGTGGTCCTTCACGAGCTGCGGCACCTTCGCGGACAGCACGACCTTGAAGCCCGTGTCCACCACGTCCCAGCCCATCACCCGCTCGGTGTCCGGGTAGAAGACCGAGCGGGAGCCCACCACGCGGGGCCCCGTGGCCCCGGAGGCCTCCGCGCCGCGCAGCACCACGCACGCCGCGCCATCGCCGAAGAGGCCGGAGGCGATGATGTTGGGAATGGACAGGTCCTCGCGTTGCAGCGTCAGCGAGCACAGCTCCGTGGCGATGAGCAGCGCGGTCTGCTTCGGGAACGCGCGCAGGTAGTCCGACGCCCGTGCCAGCCCCGCCGCGCCCGCGACGCAGCCCAGGCCGAAGATGGGGGTGCGCTTCACGTCCTCGCGCAAGCCCATCCGGTTGACCAGCCGCGCGTCCACGCTGGGGGTGGCGATGCCCGTCACCGTGACGAAGAAGACGTGGTCCACGTCCTTCGGCGTGAGCCCCGCGCGCTCCAGCGCCTGGCGCGCGACGGTCTCCGAGAGGTCCGTGGCCACGCGGATCCACGCGTCGTTGCGCTGCTGGAAGGTCGCGAGCGCCGGGTACTCCTCCAGGGGCAGCGCCAGGTGCCGGCCGCCCACCTGGACGTTGCGGTGGAGGTCCTCGAGCCGCTCCAGGTTGAAGTGCTTCGTCGCCCACAGGTCGCGCAGCGCCCCGATGAGCTGGTCCTGGCTGGCGTAGTGCGGCGGAAGCGCGCGCCCCACCGCGCTCAAGGAAGGCGATGGCGTGGTGTCGTGACGGGTCGTGCTGAGCATGAAGTCCCTGAGGGGTCCCACCCTGGAAGTCGAGTCCCCACGATTAACCGGCAGCCGGGCCGGATGCGATGGTCTAGCGCCGCGTTGCCTACGCCTGAACCCCTGGGGGTGTTTCCAGTGTTGCGCACGCGACGCGCTGCCCGCATCCAGGGTCCTGCGTCACGGGAGGGCCACGGGTTCAAGTCCCGTACTCCTCGCCCATGAGAAGGGCCTGGAAACGCAGGAAGGTACCTTCCGGAAGGACCTCGGTGCCCATGACGGACGAGCGCGTCGGCGTTGCTCGACAGGCCGCGGGGAAATCCGGCCTCTGACAACCAGGGGACGCCCGTCGCTTCGTATTCGTCATGGACACAGCAACAGCCGGGCGAATCGTCGGTGCCACACCCTGGCCACATGACAGCTGTGTTTGCGACAGGAAGCCCACGGCGCCAGGGCTGACATCGCGTTCACCCATCCCAACCCAGGAGTGAAGATGCCTTTCAAGAAATGGTCTGCTGCGTGCGCGCTCCTGCTGTTCACGGCCTGTGGTCCCGGGGAGCCCCCTGTTCCTGCCCCGGAGGCGCTGGATTCCCAGACGCAGAACGTCACCTGCGAGGGGTGCACTCCGACGGACGACGGTGCCGAGAACACCGGGGTCATCATTCCGGACCTTCCGCCCTTTCCCACCCACTACAGTCCGTATCTCGTGTTCTACGCGGACAACAATTGCTCCGATAGCTTCGGCACCGCGCTCTTTACCGAACCTCGTGCGGATCCAAGCAATCCCATCAGCATCCCGTACGATTCCGCTGGCCGGGTCGCCGTGTCGGGATGGAAGAATGACGAGGCTCGCTCGATGAAGCTCCTCTACTGGCCTGCCGGCGTGCGCATCCGCCTCTGCGACGACCCCAACTGCGCGACCAGTGATGACTGGACGGACTATCGCATCAAGCAGGCCACGAGCGGGGAGTGCATCAGCACGTTCGAGGCGCCCCCTCCCTATTATGACCCGGATATTGGTGCCTGGATGCCGGTCACCCAGAGCATCAGCTACTACCGGGACGTCTTCTGGCATTCCTTCAACGGCCTTGACGGCAAGGTGTCCAAGATTCTCATTGAAAGGGCTCCGTAGACCGCAAGAGCCCTGAGTGTCGCCTCGGCAGAGCGGCCGGGATGACCACGCCCAGGGGACGAGAGCAGGCAGGACGCAGTGCCGTACACGAACGCCCGAGTTGAAGTTGCGCGTGCTCGAAAAACTTCAAGCGCTGGGCTGGAACCCAGGAGGAGTCGTCCTCGCATGGCGCGGACCTCCTCCGCGAAAGCTGGCGCGAGGCGGGCTGCCCCGAGGGGGTCGCGCGGCTCGCCCAGCGCCACCCGGTGTACCAGCGCGCTCGCGCCCGTCACCCCGAGCGCTGGAGCCGCGACACGCGCGACTGGACGCCCGCGGGCCCCATACGCCTCAACCCTTCACCGGAAGTGCAGGAGTTGAAACGCGTCGGCTGAGCCCTCTTGCGCGGCAGCGACCTTGACGCTCATCGCAAGTTCCATGCTCCTCGCGATGGAAAGGCCAACAATCCTGAGCGGTGGGTGGCCTCCGGAGTCTCACGGCCCCTGGCTCGCGCCATGGATACCGTTGCGTGGGATCCTGTATTGAGGGGACATCACCATACGCTCCCGAGCTTGCCTCCTCCTTTCCTGCTTTTCTCAGCCTGCGCGACGTCGACACCGAGCCCACGCTAGGGGCTGTCCCTGATCTCCGGTCCGAAAATTCAACCTGCTGGATTGAACATCGAGGTTGGGCCTGGCTTCGGGGGCATCAGGAGGTTGCCAGCCCGCGTCAGGCATGATCAACGCGGGCTGTGCGCCGACATGAACTGAGCGATGCCGAGTGGAGCCGCATCGAGCCCCTGCTGGGCTCCCGGAGCGGCCCTCCCTCGAAGCGAGGGGACCGTGACTTCATCAACGCCGGGGTGTGGCGCGTGAAGACCGGGGTGCAGTGGCGGGATCTGCCGGAGCGATTCGGCCACTGGAAGACCGTCTACAACCGCTTCCACCGATGGGCGAAAACGGGGCGCTGGGAAGCCATCTTCCAGGCGCTTCGGCTCGACGTGGATGAGCTCGGCTCCCTCGTCGACGCATCGGTCGTCCGGGCGCACCAAGACGCAGCGGGCGGAAAAGGGAGATCCGAAGCAATGCTCTGGGGCGTTCTCGAGGAGGTTTTTCAACAAAGGTTCACGCCGTCACAACGACGGGCGGTAAGCCGCTCCACCCGAACCCGAGCCGCAAGCGCCCGTTGCCTTTGGACCGGTCCCTCTACCGGCTGCGCTACCGGGTCGAATGCTTCTTCCCCGACCTCAAACGCTTTCGGGCTGCCGCCACCCGCTACGACAAGACGGTGACCAGCGACCTCGCCGTCCTGCACGTCGCCTCCATGCTTCTCTGGCTGCGCTAAGACGAGGGGGGAAGTCCGGAAGCACAGCTTTCCCAGTGTCTCATTGACTGAGAAAAAACCTCCTGTACGATCCGAGCGCGCGGGAGTTTCTGGATTGCCCGGGAACGCGCGCAAGGAGAAGACACCATGAAAACCCTCACCGCCTTGAGCCAGCGCTTCCTGCGGCTATTCCTGGCCGACGTGTCCGCAGGTGCGTGCATCGCGGAGGCCGGCTGCTGCTGCAACGCCGCCCGCACCAAGCGGCTCAACTGCTACGCCGCCTGCATCTTGGGCAGCTGCCGCTCCGGCAGCGGCAGTGGCTGCTACGGGTAGGACTCCAGCCGCTTCCATCCCATCGCGATAGGCGTGCGTCTGGTCATCAAGGATTGAGTCCACGGCTGGATACGCTTTCGGGTGTCCAGCCGTGCCTGCTGTCGAGGAGGTTGTGGTGAGCGCTGTCGATTGGGGCTGCCGGCTGCTGCTGGCCGTGGTGTTCGCGCTCGCCGCGGGCAGCAAGGCGCGCAGCCGCGAGTCATTCAAGGACTTCACGCGGACGCTCGGGAGCTTCGGGGTTCCGAAGGCCCTGGCGGGCGCGCCGCTGGCAGCGGCGGTGGTGCTGGCCGAGGCGCTGTGCGTGCTGCTGCTGCTGGCCGCCGCGCCGGCGGGCTATGCGCTGGCGTTGATGCTCCTGGGCGGGTTCACCCTGGGGCTGGTGCGCGCATGGCGCGGCGCGGCGCCGGTGAGCTGCCGGTGCTTCGGCGCCAGTGCCACGCCGGTGGGCCCGGGGCACCTGGTGCGCAATGGCCTGCTGCTCTCGGTGGGCGTGCTGGGCGCGCTGGGCCACCAGGCCGGCCCGGCGCCGCTCGAGGCCGCGCTCCTGGCGGGCGCGGTCGGTGGGCTTGCCGGCGTGTTTGTCACACGGTGGGATGACCTTGTCTTCCTCCTCCGGGGTCCCCAGCCGACTGCCTTGAAGAAGTCGAGGCGCTGAGGCCGTGCCTGCTGTCTTGCTCATCCGGGCTCTCCATCCGGCCGCCTCCGGGGCGGCCTTGAAGAAGTCGAGGCGCTGATGTCGTTGCTTGCCGTGGTGGTAGCGGTGCTGTCCGTGCTGGTGGTGGTGAACCTGTTCTTGTCCTTCGCGCTCATCGGGCGCCTGCGGGTGCTGCAGGAGATGGTGTCCCGGGGCGGCGTGATGAAGGACCCGAACCTGCCCCAGCCCGGCGATCCGGTCCGCCCGTTCCAGGCGCTCACCGAGGAGGGCGTGCAGCTGTCGGACGAGGCCCTGCGCACCGGGGTGTCGCTGGTGGGCTTCTTCACCTCCAGTTGCAAGCCCTGCGCGACGGCGCGCCAGCAGTTGCTGGAGCGCCCACCCACGCTGCCCTTCATGGCCTTCGTCGAGGGCAGCCCCCAGGACCCCGAGACGCGCGAGCTGGCGGAGGCGCTGAAGCGGGTGGCCAAGGTGGCCTTCACCACGGTGGATGGCCCCGCCCACAAGGCGTTCGAGCCGCCCGGCTATCCCCTGCTGGTGCGCGTGGAGGACGGCAAGGTGGCCGCCGCCGGCAACCGGCTGAGCGACGTCCTGCCATGACCGGGGAGGCTGTTGCCCGGGGCCTGTTCCGGCGGGCCCTGCGCACCGTGGGCGCGGCCCTGGCGCTCCAGTGGCGGGGCGCGCCGGTGCTGTCGGCCTTCTCGCTCACGCTCACCGTCTGCACCGGCTCGGTGGCCGCCACCGGCGGCTGGCTCACCAAGCACCTGCTGGACGAGCTGGCGAAGGGCGCCGCCGCCGACTCCGGGCGGGCCCTGGCTTTGGGCGTGGGCGCGGCGGCCATCGCGGGCACGGCCATGGCGGTGCTCAACGTCACCGAGTACCTGGTGTCGGCCATCCGCTGGCGTGTCACCCTCGCCGTGGAGCGCTCGCTGTTCGGGAAGGTCATCGAGCTGGAGGGCCTCAAGTACTTCGAGGACCCCGCCTTCCACGGCCGGCTGAAGCTGGCGCACGAGGCCTCGCAGGAGGCGCCGTACCAGCTCACCGAGCTGGTGCAGACGCTGCTGCGCTCCACCGTCATGGTGGGGACGCTGAGCGCGGTGGTGCTGACGGTGGCGCCCGCCATGGCGCTGCTGCTGCTGCTGGCGGGGGGCGTGGGGCTCACCGCGCAGCTGGTGCGCAGCCGCTGGGGGGCGGAGCTGTCGCGCACGCTGGTGCAGACGTACCGCTGGCGCGGCTTCTACAGCTCGCTGCTGGTGGACGTGCGGGCCGCGAAGGAGATCCGCCTCTTCGGGGCGGGGGAGCTGCTGCTGGACCGGATGTTGGCGGCGCTGCTCAAGGCGTCCTCCCAGGAGCTGAACGTGGCACGCCGGGGCGCCGTCCTGCAGGTGGGGCTGTCGCTGCTGACGGCGGCGGTGACGGTGGTGGGCACCTTCATCGTCGTGCGGGGCGCGGTGGCCGGGCGGCTCGCCATCGGCGACGTGGCCCTCTTCCTCTCGTCCGTCGCGGGCATCCAGGCGGCCTTCAACGGCGTGGTGATGCAGCTGGAAGGCGCCGGGCGCAGCGTGCTGGCCTTCGGCAGCTACCTGGAGCTGCTGGCCCTCCCCGGCCGCGAGGGCGCGCCGCTCCAGCCTGTGCCGGCCTTGCGCAAGGGCGTGGAGCTGCGCGACGCCTGGTTTCGCTACGACGCCAACGGGCCCTGGGTGCTCAAGGGGGTGAACCTCTTCATCCCCGCTGGCGGCTCGGTGGGGCTCGTGGGCGTCAACGGCGCGGGCAAGAGCTCGCTGGTGAAGCTCCTGTGCCGCTTCTATGACTTGGAGAAGGGGCAGCTGCTCTGGGACGGGGTGGACGTGCGAGAGCTGGACCCGCGCGCGCTGCGGCTGCGCCTGGCGGTCACCTTCCAGGACTTCATGGCCTACGACTTCACCGCGGCGGAGAACATCGGCCTGGGGGATGTCGCCCGCTTCCAGGACGCGGCGCGGGTGCGCGCGGTGGCGAAGCTAGCGGAGATGGACGACACGCTCTGCGCGCTGCCCTCCGGCTACGGGACGCTGCTGAGCCGGACGCTCACGGACGAGGAGGGCGGCGGGACGGGCGGCGTCTCGCTGTCCGGGGGCCAGTGGCAGCGGGTGGCGCTGGCGCGCTCGCTGATGCGCGAGGACGTGGACCTGCTGATTCTGGACGAGCCCAGCAGCGGGCTGGACGCGGGCGCCGAGTACCGCATCCACCAGACGCTGCAGCGCCATGGCGCGGGCCGGGCGCGGCTGCTCATCTCCCACCGGCTGAGCACGCTGCGAAGCGCGGGCCTCATCGCCGTGCTCTCCGACGGGCAGGTTGTGGAGCAGGGCACCCATGACGAGCTGATGGCGGCCGGCGGCGAGTACGCGCGGCTGTTCTGCCTGCAGGCCAGCGGCTACCAGGACGAGCGGGTCGCCGCGCGGGCCACGGAGGATGCGGCATGAGTTACCTGCTGGCGTTGGGTGCCGTGCTGCTGGCCGGTGCCGGAGGAGTTGTCTGGGCGCGGCGGCAGTGGATGGTGGTGACGGTGGAGGGCAACAGCATGTCGCCCACGCTGCACCATGGCCAGCGGGTGGTGGCCCGCAGGCTGCATGGCTCCGGCCATGCGCGCTCGGACATCATCGTCTTCCTGCTGACGCCCGAGCAGCGGGAGGCGATGGCGCAGGGGGATGACCCGGTCCACCGGGTGAAGCGCGTCGCCGCGGTGGCGGGAGACGCGGTGCCGGACTGGGCCCGCGAGGCGCTCGGCGCGGACGAGCACACCCGCGTGCCGCCCGGCAAGGTGGTGGTGTCCGCGGACAACGCCGGCCGCAGCCAGGACTCGCGGCAGCTCGGCTACATCGACGCGAGCACCATCATCGGCGTCGTGCGCCAGTCAGGTTTTGCAAGGGATATCCCTTAGCAATACACAGCAACGCGCCTTGTCGGGCGCCAAACTCCGGCCATTTCCGGTGAGCGTCAAGGTCGTTGTCGCGTGAGAGGATTCAGCCGATACGCTTCAGTTCCTGCACTTCCGGTGAGGGGTTGAGGCGCACGGGGCCCGCAGGCGTCCAGTCGCGCGTGTCGCGGTTCCAACGCTCAGGGTGACAGGCCGCAGGCCGTCCCCAGGGCCTCGTCCTGCACTCGGACAATGGCGGGCCCATGAAGGGCGCCACGCTGCGGGCCATGCTTCAGTGGCTGGGCGTCACCCCGTCCTTCAGCCGGCCCCGCGTCTCCATCCGTCGTGCCGCTCGTCGAGCACGACACCCGTCCGCCTTCAAGCCCTCCGGCACGTCGTTGGCCGGACGGTTACAGCCCAGACTCGGGGAGGGGCTCGACCCTGGCTGGCCTGCGGGGGCCCGGCCTATGCCTCCGCGAGCGCCCGGCGATGGATGGCCACCCAGAAGTCCGCCGCCTGGCGCGCGCCGTCCAGCAGGGGCTCGGGGCCGTGCGCACCGAGCGACTCGCAGAGCGCCTGGGCCCGCGCGCCGTGCTCCACGTCCACGTCCAGGTGCACGAGCAGGAAGCGCGCCCGCGTCCTGTCCAGGCCGAGCCGCCCCAACCCCTGGCGTGTGTCGCCCCCGAGGTGCCGCGCCACGCCCTCCAGCACGTACAGCGCGCCGAGGAACGAGAGCTGGCGCTCCGCCGGGATGCCTTCCCAGAAGGCGTGGAACGCGGAGACCTCGCGGGGCGTGGCGTCCGACGGCGTGCGCCCGAAGGCCGCGAGGTCCGCCTTCGCGAGCTGGTAGTGGGACTGCTCGTCCGCCGCGAGCTCCGCGAAGAAGGCCTTCAGCTCGGGGAGCGTGGCGCGCTCGGCCGCGAGCCGCAGCCGGTCTCCACTGCGCAGCGTGTAGTGGTACATCATGTCCAGGAAGGCCACGTACCGCTCGGGCGTCACGGCCGGCAGCCAGCCCGCGACCTGCCGGGCCATGCCCACGGTGAGTGCCTCCAACTGCTCCCGCATCGACACCATCTTCAGTCCCTCCGGGTTGAAATCAGTCCGCCCAGGGTGCGCCGCGCGTGCGCGAGGTGCGGCGCCGCGCGCTCCAGGCCCAGCTCGTCCACCGCCACGACCCCCGCGTCCAGCAAGCCCTCGCCGCCCAGGCCCCGCCCGCACGCCGTGGGCACCGCGCGCACGTCCACGGGGCGCAGGGGGCCCCCCGCGTCCCGCGCGAGCGCGAGCTTCAGCACCGCGCCCGTCTGGCACGCCCGCGTGGGCATGATGCTCAGGAAGTTGCCGAGCGAGTACGCGATGAGCCCCACTCGCGGCGGCCCTCCCCGGCGCACCTGCGCGGGGCACGTGGGGTCCCCACCGTCGATGGAGACCAGCTCCACGGGCTGCAGCACGTGCGGCGAGGAGCCCAGGAGGATGTCCGCCCCGCGCTCGATGAGGCGGTAGGCGTGCTCGCGCTGGAGGGACTCGGGCCAGTACTCGTACTCGAAGCCCCAGTGCGGCATGAGCACCACGAGGTCCGGCCCCACCGCGCGCGCCGCGTCAATGAGGGCGCCCAGCCGCTCCCAGTCGGGCGCATGCCACGGGTTGCCCAGGCGCGTCACCGGAACGCCCTCGGGCGGCGCCCCCGCGAGGTGGTTGATGTCATACGTCACCGCGGCAATGCCCAGGCGCACCCCGGCCACCTCCAGGCCCGCCACCGCGTCCTCCGCCCGGGGGCCTCCGACGCAGCGGTGCTCCGGGCGGGCCAGCACGCTCTGGCGCGTGCGCTCCAGCCCTTGCGCGCCCTGGTCCAGCGCGTGGTTGTTGCACAGCGAGAACACGCGGTGGCGCGCGGTGCCCTCCCACGCGTCCAGGTAGCCCGGCGGCGCGTTGTAGTGGAGCGTCTCGTAGACAAGCCGGGGCACGGGCCGCGCCGGGTCCACGGGCGTCTCCAGGTTGGCGAAGGCCACGTGCGCGTCCGCCATCAGCGCGCGCACGCCCGGGGAGAGGGCCTCGCGGAAGCCGCTGCGAATCCACATGACATCGCCCACGGCGCACAGGTTGAGCGCCGCGGGCGCGTCGGGCTTCCAGCTCCCGGAGGCGAGGTGCCGGGCGACGCGCGCGAAGTGCTCGACGTCCTCGGTGCGGCGCGGCTCGGGGACGTGGAGGAGGCTCTTGGCGATGTAGCGCAGGTTGAGGTCCCAGCGGGACAGCGGCCAGCGGCCGTCCTCGTAGCGGATGTCCGCGTACAGCTTTCGCAGGGCGTTCATGGGCGCTTTCGTTCCAGGGTGACGAGCCGCACGTCCTCGTCCACGACGGTGGGCCCGGCGAGCAGCGCGCGTCCCATGACGTCGAGGTAGCTGTCGAAGACGGGGGCGCCGCGCGCGAGCAGCCCGGGGCGCAGGTGGGTGTGCAGCCTCGCGAGGTTGTAGCCGGGCACGCGCGGATAGAGGTGGTGGTCCAGGTGGTAGTTGAGCCCGTTCCAGAGGAAGGTGACGAGTCGCGTGCCGCGCACCGTCGTCGCGGTGTGGAAGCGGTCCCCGCGCCACGTGTTGGCGTAGTGGTCCGCGATGGACTTGAGGCCGTTGAGGGGGCTGGCGAAGAGCACCGGCAGCAGCCAGCACTCCACCGCGCCGGGGACGAGCCCGTGCCGCGACAGCAGCCAGAAGAGCCCCGCGTAGAAGCCCGCGTAGCAGAGCAGCACCGCGCCATGGCGGCGCAATCGCGCGCGGGAGAAGTGCTGCAGCGGATAGAGGACGTTGAAGTAGATGAGGCTCAGCGGGATGCCGAGCAGCACGGTGGCGTAGAAGAGCGCGCTCAGCCCGAGCGAGCGGCGGCCCGCGTTGTAGGCGTCAGGGTCCTTCTGCGTCCGGTTCCAGCGGTGGTGCGCGAGGTGGTCATGGCGCATGGGCTCGTAGGCGATGCCCACGAGCAGGCTGAGCGCGTTGCCGAAGAGGCGGTTCTGCCACGGCCTCGGGAAGAGATTGTCGTGCCACGCATCGTGGTCGAGCTGGATGAGCCCCATCACCGCCCCACCCGCCAGCATCCACAGCGGCAGCTTCACCCAGACGCTGTCCGCGTGGGCAATGGCCACGGCCGCCGCGACCCAGACACCCAGGTGCAGCGCCACCATGCCCACCGCGCGCAGGGGACGGATGCGGAGCAGCTCCACCAGCTCGGCGCGGGAGAGGCCGGGCTCCGGGGGCACGGCATCGGGCGAATCAGCGGGACTCAAGAGGGCTGGCTGCATGGCGCGTCAGAAGTAGCGAGGTGCGCGCTGGCAATAGCGCGCGTAGGGCTCACCGAGGCGGTCCGCGAGGAACCGCTCCTCCTGGAGCACCAGTTGATGGAAGAGCCCCCCGAGCGCCGCACAGGCGCCCAGCGTCACCACGGACGGAGCCCAGAGCGAAGCCCCTACGAGGTACAGGTAGGAGAACACGTAGATGGGGTTGCGCGAGTAGCGGTGGAGTCCCCCCTCGTGCAGCTCGGGCCGGGCCTCCCCCGCGTCCACGCCGATGCGGAACGCCGGGCCCATTCCATACTGGGCCCACAGCATGCCCATGAGCCCCACGACACCGAGCACCCAACCCGCGAGCGGAGGAATGGGCAGCAGCGGCCGTCCCCAGGACATGGCGGACCACGCGGGCCAGAACGCGGCCGCGAGCACGGAGCCGGCCCAGAGCAGCGAGACGCCACTGATGCGCCGCGTGACGCGCGTGTGCGCGGAATCCGCCGCCGCGCTCCGGTAGGCCAGCGGGCTGCGCCCGAAGCGCAGGCGGTAGACGAGGCTGGAGCCCAGGTGCCCCGCGAGCACGTGCAGGCAGATGAAGCCCAGGTACACCCCGGGCGCCTCGCGCAGCCCCATCATGGCGCGAGCACCTCCGCCCGCAGGCCGAAGCCCGAGGACGCCCACCCGGCGACGCGCTCCGTGAAGTCGCGCAACTCCTCGCGCGTCCAGAGGCCCTCGAAGGCCGCCGTGTTGATGTTGAGCGTGTCCGCGAACGCCAGGCCCGTGGCGCCCCAGGTGGCCGTGTGGCTGCGCATGGAGCGGATGCGCAGCGGCGCCTCCGTGAAGTGCTTGTCCATCCGTCCCAGGTAGGTGACGACGAGCGTGTTCGTCCGGGGCTCGGCGATGAGCCCGGGACGCGCGTTCTTGCGCAGCACCCGCGCCGGTGCGAGCCGGGCCACCGCCATGCACTCCAGCGCCGTCGTCCAGTGCACGCCCTCATCGAGCACCCGCTGCACCTCGGAGCGGAGGAGGCGGGCCAGCTCGCGCGGGGCCTCCAGCCGGGCGCGGACCTCCTTCAGGGAGATTTCAATCGGCACCGTGGAGCAGCCATTGCCCAGCGTCCGCCCGAGCCCCAGCATCCGCCGCAGGTCCACCGGCATGCGCAGGCGGATGAGTCCGTCCGCCGGGGACTCTCGCAGCGCCACGCCCGCGAGCAGCGCGGAGAAGAAGACCTCCGACGCCTGGAGGTCCGTGGCGCCCTGGGGAAGCGTGAGCCGCGCCGTGGCCGATAGCGCGTGTCCGGCGGTGTCCCCACTTCGGCGCAGCCCCATTCCCCGCTGCGCCAGGAGCCGCCGGCGCGGACTCGTGAGCCCCAGCACCACGCCCGGCTGGCGCAGCGCCGCGAGCAGCACCTTGCCATCCGTGAGCGTCGAGGGCTCCAGCGGGCGCGACTCCGACCCGCGTCCCACGCAGAGCAACCACAGCCGCTCCAGCAGGTGCGCCAGCGCCTTCGCGTCCCCGATGGCGTGGTGCAACTGGATGCCCAGCAGCCAGGGCCCCTGGGCCGCGTCCACCATGGGATGCAAGTGCAGCCGCAGCGGCACGTCGCGCGTGAGGTCCACCCGCGTGTTGATGATTCGCGCCACGGCGTCGGGCTCGGACAGGGGCTCCGCGCCTTCCACCAGGGCCGCGTCCACCTGCGCGTCCCCGCGCACGGCGGGCACCCATGCGCGGCGCGCGTCGTTCCAGGCCACGTTGAGGCGCTCGCTCTCCCGCACCAGCGCGCGCAGCCCCCGGCGCAGGAGCGCCACGTCGGGCCTGTCCTCCAGCCGCAGCAGCACCGTGGCCCAGAGGGTGGCGACCTCGCCGTCCAGCCGCGCCATCAGCGTGTCTACGAAGTTCGCGCGCATCGCTCCCTCCATCCCGCGAAGAGTTCCCGGGCCCGCGCACCGTCCAGCCGGGCGCGGCTCACGGCTTCGCAGGCGGCCCTCGGGTCCGCCACGTATTGGAAGACGAGTTCATCCGGCTCGTGCTGGTGGAGGCGGATGCCCGTCGGAAGAAAGCCGGCCGCGAGGAGCACCGGCGTCCCCTCGGCCACCCGCTGGGGCTCGCCCATGGGCAGGTGGATGAGGTCCACGCGCGCCCGCTCCGACGTGAGCGCCGGGGTGCCCTCCGCGCTGAATCCCACGAGGCCCCGCCGCTCCAGACGCAGCGACGCGTTCCAGTCGAGCGGACGCAGCACGGCGCCCTCCCTCCATGCCCGGCGCTCCAGCGGCGTGAAGGCCACCGACTCCGCGAGCCCCACCCCGGCCAGGATGGACGCGAGCCACTCCCCCCACGGGCCCTCGGGCAGGTAGCGCCGGCGTGGCGGCGGGGGCGCGAGCACCGTCGTCATCGCCAGTGCCTGCATGGGCACGCCCGATCCCTCCTCCACGCCCATCACCGTCTCGCCCCGCGTGTAGTTGACGACGAGGCCCATGGGCATTGCCCGCATGAAGCGCGAGGCGTAGCGCTGCGCCATGACGTGCAGCGTGGAGGTGTTCTGGTGCAGGAAGCCCACCTGGCGCCCGAGCCGCTCCAGCAGCGAGCCCCACAGCGCCTCGTGCTCGGCGCGGCCCATGAGGGTGCGGCGGCTCGGCAGCGCCACGGAGAGCCCCGAGTCCAGCGAGTCCCGCCCCGGCTTGCTCCACAGGCCCGTGTGCCACAGCAGCGCCCCCCGCGCGTCGAACTCGCCGAAGCTCAGCAGCGCCCCGTCCCTCCAGAGCCGCACGGCGCCGCCGGGCTCGTAGAGGAACGGGTAGGAATACGTCTGCGCGTAGCGCGCGTGAAGCAGCTCGCGGAAGGCCGGCTCATCGGGCTCGGCCAGCCAGCGCGTGTGCTCGCTGGGGTTGGCGGCGCGAAGGTCGTCCATCAGGGAAACAGCTCGGTCCCGGCCCATGTGCGCCAGCAATGCATCCTTGAGGCCAGCCGGGAAGGCCCCGCTCCCGCCCGGACGCAACCTCGCTCGCCCAGCCCCTCGTGCAGCGCCTGACACACGGGTGTGAAGCCCCCTGCACAGCCGAGGCGCATCACAACCCGGCGTCAGTCCACTCGCGGTGTCCTCTCCTTCATCCGCTCCTTCCTGGCCGCTGCCTCAAGCCCCGCGCTCGCGGGGCAGGCCTGGCAGCCCCCAGCGCCGCCTGTGCCCGTGGACCCGACGGGCCGTGCCAGTTGCGAGCCTGTTCCAGTGCCGCACGCGGGCGAGGACGACCCGCATGATGAATGCGCCGACACGTTCCCGCCCAACCGTTACCCTGGAATGGACGTGTTCGTGGGCGGCGTGCGCTTCGATGCGCTGCAAGTCGGTGTGCCCAGACTGTGGGAGATCAAGACCCATCAATTCGACTTGTACAATGACTTTGTCCAGAACCGGGAGATCGAGAAAGAAATTGAACAGCTGGACAAGAAACGAAAAGCTGCGGCGGCATGCGGACATGGCTTTGTCGTTGGGCTAAGCACTCAAGTGCACAAAGATGCGCTGGCCCAAGTGGATCAGCCCCTGAATGTTGTCATTACGGGATGCAAGCGATGACCAAGAAAGAAAGACTCGCCTTCATCGTCTACGCGCCTGCGCTTGCGGGCAAAGACCGCCGCGCAATTGATAGCGTTCATGGGATGGAGAAGGCGCTTCCCGGGTTGCGCCTGGAGTGGCAGATCTCCAAAAGCGGGCGCCCTATCGCATTGCCGCAGCGTGACGCATGGATCATGGATAACATTGACGACGGAGGATTCCCGCTCGTATGCAACGGGGACGAAAATTACCCCGTGACCGTCTGGGGAAGGGAGAACTCGGGACTCTTCAGCGCAGGCGGTCAGGACCAGTTTGAGGTGCACGCGAAACTGCCCCTGGACGGACCTGTGATCGCGTCAGCGGCGGCTGTACTTGAGGGAGTGGCGGAAGGAGCTCGTGCGCAATGGGGCCGAGCGACGCCCTACGCTGCTGCGGTGGACATCGCGTATCAGACTGCCCCCACGCCGGAAGGGCCGCCATCCCCACGCCGGGGATTGCCCGCCCTGAAGCTCTTCAAGCACATCCGCGCGCCTGAGATTCCCTATTACCTTGGGTGGCTGAATTACTGGTCGGCCGCTACCGCGAAGGCCATCGGATTCCCAGACCCGGCGCGTGATGCGGACCTGCTCTCACGTTCGCGGCGCACGGCATCGGGCGGCTGGGTCGTGCAGCTCACGGATGCCCCCCTCGACCTGGACGACCCCGCACACCTGGACGCGCTGCTGCGGGCCTACGAGCGCTTCCCGGAGATCGGCGGGCGGTCACCAGGTTGATGCCTGTCCGCCTCAGGCGGTGAATGCTTGCAGGACTGGAAAGACTTCGGAGTAAAGCGAGCAGCCCGCAGATTGGTTTGCATTGATTTCCATTGTGGCGGCTCCCTTGATTCGACCGGAACCTGACCGTTCCGTCCGGCAAGGGCCTGCCCGCTGACGCACCCGTTCGCGGATGGGCGCATTGTCGTTTCCCACTCCTTCCATGGATGCGGCCTCACATGCGAACCCTGAAACGCTTTCCTCGTCTTGCACTCGCAGGCCTCCTGGCCTTCCAAACGTCCTGCCAGGGATTGGATGAAGATGTCGTCATCTCCAACCTCCAGGTGGTGAGCACCGACCCGGCCCACGTGCCCACGTTCGCCAATGGGAACTTCGGCCAGCTCCGCCTGGGCGCGGAGAAGCGCACCGAGGAGGCGGAAGTCAGGGCCCTGCGCCCCACCCTCGCCGCGCTGGAGAAGGTGTTCCGCGTGGACCCCACCGAGCTTTCCTTCAAGCAGGTGGTGGCGGACAACATCGGCGACCGGCACTTCGTCTATGAGCAGCGCAAGAACGGCATCGAGGTCGTGGGCGGCGTGCTCGTCCTCCACACGCGGAGCGACGTCGTCTACGCGGTTCACGGCAACGCGCGTGCTGACCTTCCCGCGCCGCGAGACGCCCGGCTCTCCGCCGATGACGCCATCACACTGGCGAAGAAGGACTCCGCCCACGTTGTTCAGCTCAGGGTCGAGGAGCTCCCGCGCCGGGCCTACTGGCCCTCGGGGGACACGCTGGACCTCGTGTACCGGGTGAACGTGATGGGCTTGAGCCAGGAGGGCGGGCCGGTGGATGACGAAGTGATTGTCAACGCCATGAGCGGGGCGATCGTCCAGCGGATCTCGAACATCCATACGCTCAAGAACCGGGAGGTGCACGACGCCCTCCACGCCACGAGCGCGGCGGGGCTCCCGGGGCCCACCATCCGGGCGGAGGGAGGCCCCCTGTCCTCCGACGCCGTGGTCAATACCAACTACAACATGCTCGGCACCGTCTACGACTGCTACCAGAGCGTCTTCGGCCGGGACTCCTATGACAACGCGGGGGCCCCGCTCGTGAGCTCGGTCCACTATGGAAACAACTACGCGAACGCGGGCTGGCTGAACTCGAAGAAGCAGATGATCTATGGAGATGGCGACGGCGTGACGTTCGGCCCCATGACCGATGCGCTGGACGTGACGGCCCACGAAATCACCCATGGTCTCACTGCCGCCACGTCCACCCTGATGTATTACGGCGAGCCGGGCGCCCTGAATGAGTCGATGTCCGACATCATGGGCAGTGTGTGCGAATGGTACCGGAACGGCCGGGTGGTGACCGCCAATACCTGGAAGTGCGCGGAGGACATCTATACACCCGGCACTCCCGGCGATGCCCTTCGCTACATGAACGACCCCAAGGCAGATGGTCAGTCGATTGACTACTTTGATTCAACCTTCAGCCAGTTCACCGACGTCCATCTCAGCTCGGGGATCCCGAACCTGGCGTTCCACCTGCTGTCCGTGGGCGGGCGACACCCACGCAATCGCTCCACCATCACCGTGCCTGGAATCGGCATCGCCAAGGCGGCCCAGATCTTCCACCGGGCCAACACCGTGATGCTGCTCGGCAAGTACTTCACCCATTTCGCCGAAGCCAAGATCGCCACCGAGCAGGCCGCCGCGCAGCTCGGGTACAGCGCGAGTGACATCGCCGCCGTGACCGCCGCCTGGCAAGCCGTGGGCGTGGGGACGAACCAGCTCGTCGCCAACCAGGGCCTGACCCTCGGGCAGGGCGTTTCGTCCATTGACGGCCGGTTCACGCTCGTCCTGCAGGGCGACGGGAACCTCGTCCATTACCGGAACGGCTACTCCAGCCTGTGGACGGCAAACACGTGGGGCATGGGGGCGAAGTCAGCGTTCATGCAGTCCGACGGCAACTTCGCGGTCTATTCCACGACCGTCCCAACGGCTGGCTACGCGGTCTGGTCCAGCAACACCTATGGGCATCCGGGCGCCTTCCTCACCGTGCAGGATGACGGCAACGTCGTCATCTATGACAAGGATGGTGTCACCGCGCTCTGGCACACGGGCACCTACGGCTACTGACGCACTTGTTCACTCCCGTGCGTGGTTGTGTCTGATTGCGACCACACCCTCAGCCCCGGGAGCATCCCCGCCGTCCTTCTGTCCTGGCGCGAATGTCTCTTCGCGCCTGGGAACAACTGCTGATTCCCCTCCGGCTCCGTACCTGGAACGACATGAAAATCGTCTGTGTCGGCGGTGGGCCGGCGGGGCTGTACTTCTCCATCCTGGCGAAGCTGTCCCGGGAGAAGCACGACGTCACCGTCCTCGAACGCAACGCCCCGGGGGTGACATATGGCTGGGGCGTCGTGTTCTGGAACGACCTGGTGGACGACCTCTACCGGAACGACCCGGTGAGCGCTCGGGAGATCGCGGAGGCCGCGGCCCGCTGGGACACGCAGGAGGTGTACCTCCGCGGCGAGCTGGCCACCCGCGTGGGCGGGGATGGCTTCAGCCTGGGACGCGACCGGCTGCTCGACATCCTCACCCGCCGGGCGGGGGGACTCGGGGTCGACATCCGCTACCAATGCGAGGTCCAGGACCTGTCCGCGTACGCGGATGCGGACCTCATCGTCGCCTGCGATGGCGTCAACAGCGGCCTCCGCCTCCAGCACGCCCCCCACTTCCAGACCCAGGTCGAAGAGGGAACGAACAAGTACATCTGGCTGGGCACCGACAAGGTGTTCGACGCCTTCACGTTCGCGTTCGAGCAGCCACCCGCCGGGTGGATCTGGTTCCATGCCTACCGCTTCAACACGGAGACCAGCACCTGCATCATCGAGTGTCCGCAGGCGACCTGGGAGGCCCTGGGCTTCGGCAAGCTGGGGCCGGACGAAACGCTCCGGCGCCTGGAGGACATCTTCAAACGACGGCTGGCGGGCCATTCCCTGTTCAACCAGCTGCGCGGGCTGGGCAAGGCGCCGTGGCTGAACTTCAAACGCATCCGCAATGAGCGCTGGTACCACGACAACATCGCGCTCATGGGCGACGCCGCCCACACCACCCACTTCTCGATTGGCTCCGGCACGAAGCTGGCCATCCAGGACGCCATCGGGCTCGCGCGGCAGCTGCGCGAACACACCGACCTCCCCACCGCGCTCAAGGCGTATGACGAAGAGCGGCGACAGGCCCTGCTCGCCATCCAGCTCGCGGCGCGCAGCAGCGCCGAGTGGTTCGAGAACGTCCCCAGCTACGTGAACCAGAGCGCGCTCCAGTTCGCCCATACCCTGCTCAACCGCCGCGGCAGCTCGGCGTGGAGCTACCTGCTCCTCCTGGCCAGTCAGCAGTCGGTCCTGAGAGGAGTACTGCGCGGGCTCCACTCCTCCAGGAGGTGGGTGCGTTCACGCCAGCGCGGGAGCGACGGGGCCCGGCCGGCGTAGCCTGGACTACCGGCCGTCCGCCGCCTGCTTCAGCGTGGCGAGGTCCAGCTTCACCATGTTCTGGACGGCCTGCATGACCCGGTTCGAGCGCTCCGGGTCCCTGGCATTCAACAACTCCGGCAGCACCGTGGGGACGATCTGCCAGGACAGCCCGAAGCGGTCCTTGAGCCAGCCACACGCCACCGGCTTGCCTCCGCCCGCCGTGAGCTTGTTCCACAGGTCGTCGATCTCCTCCTGCGTGTCGCAGTTCACCGACAGCGAGATGGCCTCGGTGAAGGGGAACACCGGCCCACCGTTGAGCGCGGTGAACCGCTGCCCCGCGAGCTGGAAGTCACACGTCATGACCGACCCCTTCGGGCGCGGCCCCGCGTCTCCGTAGTACGTGAGGGCCAGGATCTTCGAGTCCTTGAAGACGGACGTGTAGAAGCGCGCCGCCTCCTCTGCGTTGTCGTTGAACCACAAGAACGTGACGATCTTCTGGATGTCGGCCATGGGAGACCTCCTGGGGAGACGGGTCGCACGCACACCAGCCTGCCTCGGCCCAGGCGTCCAGTGGTCACCGATGCGATGGCCATGACATAAGACAGACCATGCGCATCCACCGTCTCTGTCTCCTGGGTCTGTTCACGCTGATGGCCGCGTGCGGCGGAGAGACAACGCCCTCGCCCCCTCCCCAGACCTTCCTCGTGGGAGGCAGACTCAGCGGGCTGGATGGCACGCTCACCCTCCAGCTCAACGGCCGGGAGCAGCTCACCCTCGCTGCGGATGGGCCGTTCACGTTCGAGACCCGGCTGGAGGACCGCACCGACTACTCGGTCATCGTGACCGCGTCGCCCCCAGAGCAGGAGTGCACCGTCGAGGACGGCGCGGGAAGGGTGACCGGCGAGGACGCCGGCCCCGTGCTGGTGCAATGCGCGGCGCGGACGTATTCGATTGGCGGCACCGTGGAGGGCCTGGCCGGGACGCTCACGCTGGGACTCGGCGATGAGACACTCCAGGTCACCGGCAACGGCCGCTTCGCCTTCAAGAGGCGGCTGCCCCGGGGCGGCGCCTACGCCGTCAGCGTGGTCTCACTGCCCACCGGCCAGCGCTGCTCCGTGAGCCGCGAGCAGGGAACGGTGGCGGGCAACGTGGAGGACCTCTTCGTCCGCTGCGTCCACTGGTACGCGCTGGACCGCTTCCAGGCGGCCCGGACCGTGGTCGGTCAGGTGGACTTCACGAGCAACGAGCCCAACCGGGATGGCCCCGCGGGCCCTGCCACCCTGGCGGTCCCCTGGGGCAACCCGGCGCTCGCGGGCGGGCGGCTCTATGTGTCGGATCAGGGCAACCGTCGCGTCCTCGGCTTCGACGGAGTGCCCACGACGAGCGGCGCGGAGGCGATGATCGTCCTCGGCCAGCCCGACTTCGTGACCACCAACACCGGCGCCGGACAGGCCGGGCTCTCCGGCCCCGAGGGCCTCTCCAGCGATGGGAGCCGGCTCGCGGTCACGGACCCGGACAACAGCCGCGTCCTCCTCCACGCCCCGCTCCCCGCGAGCGTGCCCACGCTCGTCGTCGGGCAGGCGGGCTTCGAGGGCGCCAGCCGCATCGACTGCGACAGCCAGACGCTCCAGGGCCCGGAGGACGTGTTCGTCGGCCACGGGAAGCTCGTCGTGGCGGACAGCGGGCACAACCGCGTCCTCGTGTGGAACACGCTCCCCACCACGAACGGAGCGCCCGCGGACCTCGTGCTCGGGCAGGGCTCCTTCACCACCTGCACCGCGAATGACGCGAACGGCGACCGGGTGCGGGACGCCGCCCCCTCCGCCGCCACCCTGTGGACCCCCACCGGCGTGTGGACCGATGGGACCCGGCTCGCCGTGGTCGACTTCGCGAACCACCGCGTCCTCCTCTGGAACACCTTTCCCACCACGAACGGACAGCCCGCCGATGTCGTGCTCGGCCAGCCGGGCTTCACCTCGCGGCAGCCCTCCACCTCCGCGTCCGGGATGAACGCGCCCTACTTCGTCACCTCCACCGGCCTGCAGCTCTTCGTCGCCGACAACCAGAACCACCGCGTGCTGGGTTGGAATCAACTCCCCCAGACGAACGGCACCCCGGCCGACCTCGTGCTGGGACAGGCCGACTCCAACTCCGCGCGGCAGGTCGATCCAGACACCTCCGCCCCGAGCGCCCGGAGCCTCTCGCGCCCCAGCGGCCTGCTGCTGGCGTGGCCCCACGTCGTCGTCCCGGACGCGGGTAACAACCGACTCCTCGTGTTCGAGAGTCATTGAGCACTCGGCTCGCCTGCCTGCCCACCAAGGACAAACCAGACACGCCTGCCTGGGGGGCGTGAACTATCCGCGCTTCAGTGTCCGTGTATGATTCCGGCCCGTGGTGACACGACCGGGGGGGCGCGCCCAGGATTCTTCCGTGAACCGGAACTGAGTGCCTGGGTCGCTCCCCGTGGACGTGCACGCGTCGCGGGAAGAGTGGCCGGACATGACGAAGAACGAAGCAGGTGCCATGCAGTGGACTCCCGCCGCGGTGGGGGCAGCGGGCATGGCAGGAGACCTGTCGGACCGGACGCAGGCGGCGGACGTGGAGTCCCTCTTCGGGGCCGCCCCGGTGGAGTCGCCCACAGGGCCCCCCGGCACCACGTCCTCCACCTCGTCAGGCATCTCGTCGTCGGGCATCTCGTCGTCGGGCATCTCGTCGTCGGGCATCTCGTCGTCCACGTGGGATGGACCGTCGAAGCGCGGGACGGGTGATGCGTCGGCGGCGGGCAACGGGCCTCGGCCCGGCCTGCGCCTTCAGCACTACGAGCTCATCCGCGAGCTGGGCAGCGGCGGCATGGGCACCGTCTACCTCGCGCGCGACGTGCGGCTGGGCCGCCGCGTGGCCATCAAGTTCCTGCACAGCGAGGACGCCGACATCACGCGGCGCTTCATCCTGGAGGCCCGCGCCACCGCGCGCTGCAGCCACGAGAACATCGTCATCATCTACGAGGTGGGCGAGCTGGGCGGCAGCCCCTTCATGGTGCTGGAGTTCCTCCAGGGCCAGCCACTCAACAAGGTGCTCGGCAAGCAGCGCCTGCCTGCCGCGCGCGCGGTGGAGCTGATGGTGCCGGTGGTGAAGGCGCTCGCGTGCGCCCACGAGCAGGGCATCGTCCACCGCGACCTCAAGCCGGAGAACATCGTCGTCACGGACTCGGGCGCCATCAAGGTGCTCGACTTCGGCATCGCCAAGGTGCTCCAGGGCAACGAGCCCGCGGAGGCCGCCCCCGCGCCCATGCCCCAAGGTCAGCAGCCCCGCCTGCACTCCGTGGAGGGGCTGGGCGAGGACGTGTCCAACCTCACCCGCAAGGGCGCCATCATGGGCACGATGGCGTTCATGTCCCCGGAGCAGTGGGGCATCGGCGTGCCCATCGACAACCGCACGGACATCTGGGCCGTGGGCCTGATGCTGTTCCGCATGCTCGCGGGCAAGCATCCGTTGGATCCGCTGCGCGGCCCGCAGCTGATGGTCACCGGGATGCTGGATGAGCCCATGCCGAAGCTGCGCAGCATGGCGCCGGACGTGCCGCAGGAATTGGCCGCCGTCGTGGACCGCTGCCTGCTCAAGCGCAAGGAGGAGCGCTTCCCGGACGCGGCCTCGCTGCTGCGCGCGCTGGAGCCCTTCCTCCCCGGCCGCTTCAGCCGCGAGCTGCGCGTGGACGAGAGCCCCTACGCGGGCCTCAGCTCCTTCCAGGAGGCGGACGCGGACCGCTTCTTCGGCCGCACCCGGGAGATCGCGGCCCTGGTGAACCGCATCAACGACCGGCCGCTGCTGGCCGTCGTGGGCCCTTCGGGCACGGGCAAGTCGTCGTTCGTGCGCGCGGGCCTGGTGCCCGTCCTCAAGCGCTCCGGCATCGCCTGGGAGGCGCTCGTCATCCGCCCCGGCCGCAACCCGCTGTCGGCCCTGGCGAGCATCGTCGCGCCGCTCTTGAGTTCGTCGACCACCATCGAGGACGACCTCCAGGAGCAGCAACGGCTGGTGGAGCGGCTGCACGCGGAGCCCGGCTACGTGGGCAACGTGCTGCGCAGCCGCGCCCGGCACGAGCGCCGGAGGATCCTCCTCTTCGTGGACCAGTTCGAGGAGCTGTACACGCTGGTGCCGGACGCGCGCGAGCGCCTGGCCTTCACCGCGTGTCTGTCCGGCATCGCGGACGACGCCACGTCGCCCATCCGCGTCATCCTCTCCATCCGCTCGGACTTCCTGGACCGGGTGCCGGAGGACGAGCGCTTCATGGCGGAGCTGGGCCAGGGCCTCTACTTCCTCACCGCGCCCCACCGCGAAGGCCTCCGGGACGCGCTGGTGCAGCCGGCGGAGCGGGCCGGCTACCAGTTCGAGTCCCCCGCGATGGTGGACAGCATGCTGGAGCACCTGGACGCCACCCAGGGCGCGCTGCCGCTGCTCCAGTTCGCCGCGACGCAGCTGTGGGAGGCGCGCGACACGACGAACCGGCTGCTCACCCAGGGCGCCTACGAGGCCATGGGCGGCATCGCCGGTGCGCTGGCGAGCCACGCCGACAGCGTGCTGGAGAGCCTGTCCCCGCAGGAGCGCACGCTGGTGCGCGCCCTCTTCCTGCGGCTCGTCACCCCGGAGCGCACGCGCGCCATCGTGTCGCTGGATGAGCTGCGCGAGCTGACGAAGGACACGGGGGAGATGCAGCGCCTCATCGACCACCTGGTGCAGGCGCGCCTGCTCGTGGTGCAGACCGGTGGCGGCGCCACGGGCGCGACGGTGGAGATCGTCCACGAGTCGCTGCTGCACAGCTGGCCCACGCTGCGGCGGTGGCTGGACGAGGGCCAGGAGGACTCGGCCTTCCTGGAGCAGCTGCGCAACGCGGCCCGGCAGTGGCAGGGCAAGAACATGGACCCGCACCTGCTGTGGCGCGGTGAGCTGGTGGAGGAGGCGCAGCGCTTCCAGCGCCGCTACCGTGGCGAGCTGCCCCGGTTGCAGCAGGACTTCCTCGCGGCGGTGTTCGCGCAGGCGAAGAAGGGCAAACGGCTGAAGCGGGCGTTGCTCATGGGCAGCGCGACGTTCCTGGGGCTGCTGGTGGTGGCCGCGGTGGTGGCGCTCGTCGTCATCCGCAACGCGCAGCAGGAGGCCGAGCGTCAGGCCCAGGCGGCCCAGGCAGCGGAGATCATCGCGCGCGCCGCGGCGGAGTCGGCCCAGAGCGCGGAGACGGAGGCGAAGCAGCGCCTGGCCGAAGTGCAGGCCAAGGAGCTGGAGCGTCAGAAGGCGCAGCAGGCGGCGGAGGAGGCCAACGCGCAGGTGGCGCTCGCGAACCAGGAGTTGCTCAGCAAGAACGACGAGCTGGGCTCCGCGCTGGAGCGCGCCCAGGAGGCGCAGCTGCGCGCCCGGTTCGCCAAGAAGCGCGCCGAAGAGAGCGCGGAGTCCGAGCGCGAGGCCCGCGAAGAAGCCATCCGCGCGGCGAAGAAGCTCTCCACGCTGCTGGACCGCGAGAAGGAACGCGTCCAGCGCCTTCAATCCCAGCTGGGCAGCCCGGTCATCGAGGTCCTGAAGTGAGAAGCATCGTGAAGAGGGTGATGAACAGGTCCAGGGTCGCCATCGCCGTCTCGGCGGTGCTGCTGACGTCGTGGTCCCTGCCCGCCGCCGCGCAGGATCCACAGCCCACGCGGCGGACGGGCACCGTGCGGAAGTCCGGTACCGCGAAGGCGTCAGGCACGGGGAAGACGTCCGGCGGCGCGAAGCGCGTCGGCACCTCGAAGCGGGCTGGCACCTCGAAGCAGGCCGGCACCTCGAAGCGCCGGGGCAAGTCGAAGGCTGGCATCGCACCGGAGCCCGCCCAGGACGCGCCCCTCTCCGAGTCCGTCCCCATGCCCCCGCCTCCCACGCCGCAGGCCGAGCCCAAGCAGGAGCAGGCCGGCAACGTGCTGGAGGCCACGGCGGGGCGCCCGTGGGCGGGCGGGGTGTCGAAGCAGGACCAGGATGCCGCGCTCGTGCAGTTCAGCGAGGGCAACGCCCTGCTCAAGGAGTCCATCTTCGTGCGCGCCGTGGAGAAGTACCGCCTGGCGCTCGCGCGCTGGAACCACCCGGCCATCCACTACAACCTCGCGCTGGCGCTGATGAACCTGGACCAGCCCCTGGAGGTGCACGAGCACCTCATCGCGGCGCTGCGCTACGGCCCGGAGCCGCTGGAGAAGGAGCGGTTCGAGTACGCCCGCAACTACAAGACCCTCGTGGAGAAGCAGCTCGCGCGGGTGGACATCTCCTGCGACGCGCCGGGCGCCACGGTGACGATGGACGGCAAGCCCCTCTTCGTGGCACCCGGGCGCTACGAGGGCCTGGTGCGCCCCGGCGCGCACCGCGTCGTCGCGGCACTGGAAGGCTACGTCTCCAGCGACCAGAACCGCACGCTGCTGCCCGGCGAGACCACGAAGCTTGACCTGAAGCTGTTCACCTCCGATGACCTCATCCGCTACAAGCGCCGCTGGTCCGCGGCCATGCCCTGGCTGGTGATGGGCGCGGGCGTGGCCGTGGCGGGCGGCAGCGGCTATCTCCACCTCCAGTCCCGCGACCGCTTCCGCGCCTTTGAATCCGGCATCGCCGAGTGCGGCGGCTGCGTGCCGCCGACGCAGGTCGCCGACCAGCGCTCCCAGGGCAACCTGATGCAGCGCGGAGCCTTCGCCGGGTACGCCGTGGGCGGCGCGGCACTCATCACCGGCGCGGTGCTGGCCATCCTCAATCAACCCCAGCCGTATCGCATCGACCCGGGCCAGGAGGAGGCGACGACCGTGGACGTCACCCCCCTTCTTGGCGGCGGCTCGGGCGGTGCCCTGGCCACGTTCCGTTTCTGAGAGGTCACCCCATGCCTCGCGTCTTCGCATCCCCGCTTCCCGGCGGTTCCTCCCTGGCGCGCCTGTGGGTGCTGCTGGCCGCGCCGCTGCTGCTCCTCTCCGCCTGCTTCGAGCCCGCGACCGTGGACTGCCCCTCGGGGCTCGTCTGTCCCGCGGGCCAGCAGTGCGCCGCGAAGCAGGACGTCTGCATCCCGACGGACTGTGGCGACGGCATCGTCCAGGCCGGGGAGGCCTGTGACGACGGCAACATCCTCGACGGCGACGGCTGCAACCGCACCTGTGCCTCCGGCGAGGTGTGCGGCAACAACATCGTGGACATCGCCCGGGGCGAGAAGTGTGACGACGGCAACACCGTCAGTGGCGACAAGTGCAGCGCCGACTGCTTCTCCAGCGAGGTGTGTGGCAACGGCATCCTGGACGTGGCCGTGGGCGAGAAGTGCGACGACGGCAACAACACGAGCGGCGACGGGTGCAGCGCCGACTGTCTGTCCAACGAGGTGTGCGGTAACGCCTACACCGATCCCACCAAGGAAGAGCGCTGCGACGACGGCAACACCGTCAGCGGCGATGGGTGCAGCGCCGACTGTCGCTCCCTGGAGAGCTGCGGCAATGGCTACCAGGACACCACCAAGGGCGAGCAGTGCGACGACGCCAACAACCTGAGCGGCGATGGGTGCAGCTCCGACTGCAAGTCCGACGAGACGTGCGGCAACTCCGTCATCGACACCGTCAAGGGTGAGATCTGCGACGACGGCAACAACGTGAGCAAGGACGGGTGCAGCGCGGACTGCCGCTCGTCCGAAGGCTGCGGCAACGGCGTCCGCGACGGCGAGGAGCAGTGCGATACCGGGGGCGAGTCCGCCACCTGCAACCACGACTGCACGGTGCGCGTCTGCGGTGACGGCGTCACGAACATGACCGCCGGAGAGCAGTGCGACACCCGGGGTGAGTCCGCCGCCTGCAACGCCAACTGCACGCTGAGCGCCTGTGGCGATGCCGTCGTGAACACCTCCTCCAACGAGCAGTGCGACAACAAGGGCCCCGTCAACAACAACCTCTGTGACGCCGACTGCACCATCGCCTTCTGTGGCGACGGCTACGCCAACAACATGGCAAACGAGGTGTGCGACACGCGAGGCAACTCGCTCACCTGCGACTCCGACTGCTCCCCGGCCGCCTGCGGCGACAAGTTCCTCAACACCGCGGCGAACGAGCAGTGCGACGACGGTCCGGCCTCGGCCGTCTGCGACATCGACTGCACGCCCGTGGCCTGCGGTGACAGCGTCACCAACACGGCGGCGAAGGAGCTGTGCGACGACGGCAACTCCAGCAACGACGACGAGTGCCTCGACAGCTGCAAGCCCAACGTCTGCGGAGACACCTACGTCAATGTCTCCGGCCCGAACAACATCGAGGCCTGCGACGATGGCAACACCGTCACTGAGCTGACGTGCCCCTACGGCACCGCGAGCTGCCAGAAGTGCAACAACACCTGCAAGACCGTCCTCAACCTCCTGGGCAACATCTGCGGCGACACCAAGGTGGACACCGCGAACGAGGCCTGTGACGACGGAAACATCGCCACCGAAGACGCCTGCCCCTACGGCACCGCGAGCTGCAAGGTGTGCCGGTTCGACTGCAAGGAGAGCCTGACGCGCGTGGGCAACGTATGTGGTGACAACGTCCAGGACCCGAACCCGGCGAACGAGGCCTGCGACGACGGCAACAAGACCACCGAGACCGTGTGCCCCTACGGCACCGCGAGCTGCCAGAAGTGCAAGGCCGACTGCAAGGTGGTTCTCGACCTCCAGGGCAACGTCTGCGGGGATGGCACGCAGGACCCGAGCACGGCGAACGAGGTCTGCGACGACGGAAACACCGACACCGAGACCTCGTGCGCCTACGGCACCGCGAACTGCAACGTGTGCCGCAACGACTGCAAGGCGCTCGTGCCGACCAAGGGCAACGTCTGTGGCGACAACGTGGTGGACCCGCTCAACGAGACCTGCGACGACGGCAACAAGACCACCGAGACCGCATGCCCCTATGGCACCGCGAGCTGCAAGCGGTGCAGCAACGACTGCCAGACCGTCCTCGACCTCCAGGGCAACGTCTGTGGTGATGGCATGAAGGACTCGAACGCCGCCAACGAGGTGTGTGACGACGGCAACACGCTGGCCTGCGGCTCCTGCAGTGCCGACTGCAAGGTGGCGACGCTGAAGGAGGCCACGGGCACCCTCACGACCACGGCGAGTTCAGGTCTGAAGGACGAGGAGACCTTCACCCTCAGCGACGGCATCAACCCGCCCGTCACCTTCGAGATCGACAGGAATAACAGCCTCAAGAACAGCGCCAATCAGGCTGTCGACGTCGTGAATGGGACCCCAGCGGAGCAGATCGCCGTGATCATCCGGACCGCGATCACTGGGGTGACTGCTCCCTTCGAGCTCACGGCATCGGTCGCCTCCGGAACGAACGTCGTGACCCTCACCCACAAGTTGAAGGGCTCGATTGGCAACCAGGCCTTGACCGAAACGGTCGCGGACCCGAACTTCAAGGTGCTCGGGATGAAGGGCGGCGGCGGCTTCGACTGCCCGCTGGACGCGGAGTGCGTGGGCAACCAGGACTGCGACCGCGAGCTTGAGCTGGTCTGCGGGGCCACCAGGACCTGCACGCCCCTGTAGCCACTCCTCCCGGGCCTCAGCGGCCCGCCGTCCCCGGCGGGCCGTCGCTGTCCAGGGCGGTGCGGGGATGGCCAGTGAGCTTGGCCCGATTCGGTGGCTCTCCCGCACTTCGTGTGGACCGTAGGTTCAGACGGTGAGCAGCACGCGACGACGCAGCCGGTCGAAGCTGGCGCGGCCATACATCTGACGCTTGAGAAGCTTGAGCTTTGTGATTTGGCCCTCGGCCTGGGCATTGCTCCAGAAAGAGGTCAGTGCAGCCCGGACGGCATCGCCGTCCTGTTCGAGTCCCTCCGCAAAGGTCTCCACCGCGCGCACTCCGCACGCGCGAGCCTCGCCCAGCCACGCTTCGAAGGACCTACAGGACTTCGTTGGCCTTGCTCCCTGTGAAACGCCTCGCGAGCGCACGAGCTCACAGAAGCGTCGAGTCAATGCGACGACACGCGCAGCTTCCTCGTCCTGCTCGATGCGCGCCAACGTCGCGGTCTCCGCGGAGGTCAGCTCGCAGGGCCTCTTCACGCACAGCCAGGCCAGTGTCAGGGGCCGGGTCAACGGACCGCATCCGGGTCGGCCAAGCGGATCGCGACTCCTGACCGCTCAGGGCTGGCCGCTTGCAGCCGGTTGCCCTCTGCCCGCGCGCAGAGGGAGGGTCAAGGGCGCAGAACCGTTCAGGTTTCGGCGTAGCCGACCCTTGACGCTCCCGAGCACGCGGGCTGGTCGGACTGATCGGGACTGCGATCCGAGGAGGTGACCCACGAGCGATCCGATGGGGCGGCCCATGACACCCTCCTCAGGCGCTCCCCGAGCGCCCTCCGCTTCGCCATGTCCATGGGCGAAGGCGGAGGGCAGGGAGTGTGCCGAGCGTCTACATGCAGCCGGCCACCTTGGCCTCGCTTCGGACTTGCAGCGCGGTTGTACTTTGGGTGTGGTCCTTCCACCGAGCACGCCTCATGCATTGCGAGTCAGCCCGGGCCGGTAGGGTTGCGATGTAGAGACAAGTGAGGCGGTTTGAATCGCTGCGCGCCATCGGGTAGTTCAGCCTCCGCGAGGGCCGGAAGCTTTACCCATTCACGCTGTCCATCCAGCGCCCTGTGGTTGCGTTTCGAGGAGGGGGGAGTCTCCATGAGTCACCTGTTACCTTTGCACGTCACCTCCCCCGAGGTGATGCTGGAACCTCTTTGGGAGAGTCGCCTGGGGCGCATCGTCGGGACGGACGGCGAAGGCCGGCCCGTGGTGGACTTCGACAGCAATCCGGTGGGCCCGCGCGTGGCACGCAAGGCCGTGCGGTTGGACGCAGAGGGAATTCAGGCTGCCGTCGAGTCACGTCAACCGGTGGAACTCCGCTTCGAGGAGGGAGACCCGCGGCTTCCCATCATCACCGCCCTGCTGCCCGTTGCTCCTCGGGCCTCACATCCGGATGCAATTCCGGGCGCGCGGGTTGAGGCCGCCGAGTCGCCCACTCACATCATCCAAGGCCGAGACGGGCTCGTGCTGCGCTGCGGGGACGCTGCCGTCACCCTGCTGCGCAACGGGAAGGTCTCCCTGCAGGGAACGTCCGTCGAGACTTCGGCGGAGGGCACCGTGCGCATCAAGGGCATGGCGGTTCAAGTCCATACGCCGGTCGCTCTGGATGCACGCGGGGGCCAGTCCGAAGCAGAAAGCCATCCAGCGGCATGTTACCGCTCTGGCGACGGCACGGCGGACATCCAGGTCATCCAAAGCAGGGAGAGCCTCGTCCTACGGTGTGGCAGGGCGCGCCTGACGCTCCTGCGCAACGGGCGAATCCTGCTGGAGGGGACCTACGTGGAGACGTGCGCTAAGGGCGTCGTCCGTCTCCAGGGCGGCTCCATCCAAATCAATTAGGGGGCGTGCCATGGTGTTGGAGGACGTGCTGGAAGAGCACCTGGACGAGGCAACTTTCAGGTGGCTGCAATGGGAGCGAGCCCTGGAGGCTCCGGACTTCACCCTCTCGGACGTGGCGAGACAGGAGGAGCAGTTGGCGGCACACCTGCATGGACTGGTGCTGGGCGGCGCGGAGGCCGCCGAGTCCTTGCTCTGGCCCGCCCTGGACTCCGGAGAAGCAACGCGAATCACCGCTGCCGCCTATGCGTTGCTGGGCCAGGGACACGTCCAGGCCCTCCTCAACTTCATGGCCGGTGACGCGCTCGAGGCGAGGGCGGCTGTCCGACGCGCGGTGGAGCTGACTGCGGCCCCCAACGTGGGTGAGCACCTGTTCCCGCTTCTGAGGCGGGATGACGCCTCCCTTCAGGCCCAGCTTCTGGAGGCGATGGCCTTCCGCCACGAAGCGCCTCCTGAATTGCTTGCGGAGTACTTCCTCCACGATGAGCCGCAGGCGCGGATGGCGGCGTTACGCGCCAGCCCGCCTCTTCCCGAGGCCACCCTGCGCCGGCTCCTCCCAGGACTCCTGGAGTCCGGGCACCCGGGGATTCGCGCCGCGGCGATGGAGGCGGGCCTCACCTCGGGCGCGCGGGTGGCCTGGGAGGCCTGCCGTCAGGCGGTGCGCGCGTGCAATGCCCACACGCCCCAGGCCATGGTGCTGCTCGCCCTTTTCGGAGCCGACACCGACACGGCCCTGCTGGTGGACATGTTGGGGGCGCGGGACATGCGCCCGCATGCCCTCTGGGCCCTGGGCTTCAGCGGGCGCCTCGGAGCCATGGAGGCCTGTCTCGCACTTCTGGAGGACCCCCTGGTGGCACGGCTGGCGGGGGAAGCCTTCTCGGCCATGACGGGCCTCCAGCTAGAGGGCCTCCATGCCCTCCCTCCCGGAGAGCAACCCGAAGGAGCGCCGCTGTCACCCGAACTCCAGGAGGACCTGGACGCCGACCTGGTGCCCAGACCCGAGGATGACCTGCCCTGGCCGTGCATTGGTGCGGTGAGGTACTGGTGGAAGGAGGCTCGCCCTCGCTTCCATGCTGAACGACGCTACCTGAACGGCCAGCCTCTCGAGGGGCCCGTGTTACTGGAGTCCCTCACGCACGGCCCCATGCGGCGCCGGCACGTGCTGGCGCGCGAGTTGGCCATTCGCAGCAGGGGCCAGCACCGCATTCCTACCCGGGCCTTCACCCAGCGCCAGTGGGCGGCATTGGCCCAGGCCCGCGTGGCCTGCGAGCAACTGAGACTCCTGCCCCTGGAGCGCACGCTGCGCTGACGCGAGGACCGCCATGCAAATCAGCGAGAACACCACGGGCATGTCCGCGGGCCTCACCGTGGCGACGGACGCCCAGGCCCGCGAGCACTGCGTCGTCGCCGTCAAAGGCACCTTCCTCATGGACAGCCGCGGCGAGCCCAAACTGGCGGAAGTGCAACGCCCAGTGGCGTACACGGACGAGCACCACGGGGCCCCCGAAACGACGAGCCTCCTCCGGGAGAATGACTTCGCATTGACGAAGCCCCTGGTAGACCTCCTCTTGCAGGGCCATGCCGTCGCACCCCACGGGCGCGCGACGGAAGCGATGCTGGTGCGGGTGGAGATGCCGGGCCGGCACAAGGACCTCCGCGTCACGGGGGACCGCTACTGGGACAAGGGGATGATGGGCGTGAAACCCACGCCTCCCCAACCCTTCGTCCGCATGCCCCTGCGCTATGAACTCGCCTTCGGTGGGGTAGACACCTCCCACCCGGAGCCGAAGCACCACGGTGCGGAGCTGCGCAACCCGGTCGGCAGAGGCTTCCGGCAGAACCCTCGTGCCGCGGATGCGGTGGGGACGCCGCTGCCCAACCTGGAGCACCCCCGGCACTTCCTCGACAGGTGGGAGGGGAAGACGGTGCCGGTGGGCCTGGGGCCCGTGGGCCGTGGTTGGCAGCCTCGCCTCGCCCACGCCGGCACGTATGACGAGCGCTGGCTGGCGGAGGACTACCCGTTTCTCCCTCGGGACTTCAACCCGCGCTACTTCCAGTGCGCGCCCGAGGACCAGCAACTGCCGGCCCTGCGAGGGGGTGAGGTGTTCCGGTGCCTGGGCCTGACCGAGTCCGGCCCCTGGGCAGTGACGCTGCCGCGCCTCCAGGTGCCAGTGGCTTTCCGCTTCCGCGAGTCCGACGTCAGCACGGAGGCACGCCTGGACACGGTGGTACTCGACGCGGATGCCCGCGAAGTGGTGGTGACATGGCGGGCCTCCGTGCCGCTGGGCAAGAAGCTCTCCCACCTTCGCGAGGTGCAGGTGGGCCTGCCACGCCCGAGCGTGAAGGAGGGGCCAGTGAGATACCTGCGCGGCAAGCCCTACTTTCGAGGGCTGGGTGCCCTGGTTTCCTGGAGGCAGCGCACGCGGCGGCCGGGAGGGCCGTCATGAGCGCCGCGCCCCTGTACGTCGCCGCCGCGGGCATGGCCTGCCCACTGGGCTTGAGCGCCGAGTCGGCTGGGGCCGCCCTGCGTGCGCGGATGAACCGCTTCAAGAGGAGCCGCTACCACGACGACGACGGAGCGCCCATTGTCCTTTCGGAGGTGTCGACGCTCACCCCCGAGTTGCGGCGTGAGGAACGCGTCCTGGGACTGCTGGGCATGGCGGTGGCAACCGCCGTGAGGGGCCTGGAGGAAGTCGAGCTCGCCCAACTGCCCTTGCTGGTGGGCACGTCAACCCCGGAGCGCCCAGGCGGTGTCCCGGAGGTGTTTCCCCGGGCACTCGAGCACCTTCAGCAGGCACACGGGCTTCGATTGGAAGGCAGCTTGTCTCGAAGCCTGGCCCTGGGGAATACGGCGGGACTCCAGGCGCTGGCCGAAGCCCGGCTCCTGCTGGCCCGTCACCCGCGGCTTCCCGGCTGCCTGGTGGCCGCGGTCGATGGCTTCATCAACGCCTCGAGTCTCGACGGACTGCTTCGGCAGGGGAGGCTGCTGCGCCCGGACAACTCGGATGGAGTGATTCCCGGGGAAGCCGCCGCCTGCCTCCTGGTGATGCGCAGTCCTCGTCGCGACGACGCATCCCCGCTGCGACTGGCGGGCCTCGGCTTTGGACAGGAGCGGGCCACGCTGCAGTCGGATGAACCGCTGCGCGGGTTGGGGCTGGCGCAGGCCTACCGGGAAGCCCTGGCCGAGGGGGGTGTGGACGTGGCCGAGGTGGACTTCCGCGTCGCTGACGCCTCCGGAGAGGGCTATGGCTTCAAGGAACTCTCCCTGGCCCTCTCTCGGCTGCTGCACACGCGCAGGGAGTCCACGCCGCTGTGGCTCTCGGCGGAGTCCCTGGGGGAGACAGGGGCGGCCTCGGGCCTGGTGGCCCTGGCCTGGGCCTCTGTAGCCATGCGCCACGGGTATGCGCCCGGCCCCCGGGCCCTCATCTCCACGTCCGACCTGGCCGGGGGGAGAGCAGCGGCACTGTTGCGCGGTCCTGACACGTACACTCCACGAGGGATGCCCTGATGAAGGTATTCGCCAATGGCAACGAGGTGGCCTGCGCTGACGGGGACGGGAAGGTGGTGGCGGCCTTCCCGGACGTGTGCATGAGCCCTCCCCCACCGCCAGCGGGGCCGGTGCCGGTGCCCTACCCGAACACGTCCTTCTCCCGCGACATGAAGCAGGGCAGCAAGCGTGTCACCCTCAACGGCAAGCCCATCATGTTGCGAGACCAGTCCTATTACGCGACGTCCCCGCTGGGGAACGAGGCCGCCACCCGTAACTTCGGAGCGGGCATCATCTCCCATCAGATGACGGGGAAGACCCACTTCATCTCCTGGTCGATGGATGTCCATTTCGAGGGCAAGAATGTCCCGAGGCATATCGACCTCACGACTTCCAATCACGGCAGCAACGCGAACAACGCCGTTCCTACCCCCAACCTCGCGCAGAGCGCCACGAGCAGTCCAGGCCAGGTCACCCTCAACGCCTGCCCGTGTTGCAACGGACCACTGCACGACAACCAGAAGGACCCGGTGACCGGACAGCCCTTTGAGACAGTGCCGGAGATGGAGTTCTACGGGCGTATCGCGCAATACCGGATGAATCGACGTGCGGACATGCAGCGCATTCTCCAGCGGATCGAGGAGGGCAGCATGCTGATGCTCCCCTGGATGAACAATCTCGACCCGAAGTCCGGCCTTCCCGTCAAGGACAACATCATCCGCATGGGAGACGAGTGCGAGCGCGACTTCAAGAAGCTCCAGAAACTCCGACAGAAGAACCCCAACTGCCCCAACGTGCACAACCCTCCGGACCAGGGGTGCGGTGTCCATTTCAAGGTCCTGCAGCCTGGGCTGGCAGGCGAGGCGAAGCACCCCACGCGCTGGGCGCGTGCTCGGGATCGGTCAATCAAAGAATGGAAGACGAAGGGACATGAAGTTCCAGATAATGACAAGGTAAACCACAAAACCCCAGCTGATGCAGGGGGCTGTCCTTTCTCTCTACAGAACCTTGTCCCCACCGCAGTTCTCAAAGATGAGTGTCTAGAAATCGAGAACACTCAGACTCGAATTCAGAACATGCTTCCCCCCAAAAACGACGAGCGCGCCAAAGTGTTCGGGTAAACCCATGCGTCCTCCCCACCTTCGCGACAGCCTCCTCATCTCGGGTGACACATTCCACTTCTCCTCCACTCCCCCTCCCGATGTTGCGGACTTGCGACACCTCGCAAGTGACGACTCCTGGCGCGTTCTTTCTTGCATCCTCGCGAATCTCCAACAAGGCAGGTTCGACGTTTCACGAAGCCTTATTGGACTGATGCGCGAGAAGCGGGATGCGGAGATATGGAATGCCTGCGCCCACCTATTGTCCTATGCAGCCCCTTATTCTGTCATTCGCGAGTTCGAGGCCGTCGCGGAGAGCCTGCTTGAGCCAGTCAAACACAGCCCACACTCCCGACAGTATTTTTGCGTGATTCTGTCGTGCTCAGCTGGCGTTTGGGGTGTGCCTCATTTGATTCGCCATTACAGGCGGCTGAAGAATCGCGAGGTTGAAAATGACGTCGAATACAATATATCGCAGGTGTTGGAGGTCGAACCAGGACCTATCCTGAGCGGGCCACAAGTGCTGTGGGAATCCAACGGGTTGCCTCCCCCCTTCGAGGAATCCACCCCCGTCTTCCTGGTAGATGACTATCTGAGTCTGATAGAGGAGACCTTTCAGGGACTGGTTTCCAGCCAGAGACTCTACGAGCAAGAGGCGCTCGTCGAAGGGGAGCGATTGAATATCCGAAACGTTGCCCAGCGCCTCCTTGCCCGGGTGCGGACCGGCGCACATCCGGACCGTATCGAGATGGGAAGGATGCTCCTTGAGGCGACCACCGGACTGAATTGCCGCGCGTTCTTCGACGATTCCGGCCGGCTGAAAAACCTCACTGCGGCGACCATCGTCGAGGACTTTCTCGAACGGGGAGACGCTGACAGATACCAGCCAGGCGTCCGCTACTTCTTCGGCCATCGAATTCCAGATTGAGTGCGCCTGATTGCAAGCGCCGCACGGTTGGGCTGCCCGAGACACGTCGGCGCGAGTGGCTCCTCGACATCGACTTCCAGAAGCGCGAAACCTTCGCGTACGCGTGCGCGGCATACGGCCGCATCTTCGAGGCCGGCACCAGCCCCCACGCGCGCCTGGCGCTCGCCGAGGAGTACGCAGCGCGCGCGGCGCCGGCCGACGAGCGGTGCGCCACCCGCCAGCCGACGACGGAGCGGCTGAAGACGTCCAGGACGACGCCTGCTTCCCGGTGGCGTGCCTCTGTCGTCACCTGGGCGTCTCTCGCAGCGGCTACTACGCCTGGGTCATGCGGCCCGAGGCCGAGAGGAAGAAGCGCGACCGCGCGCTCCGCCACGAGGTGGCCGCCATCCACCAGGAGAGTCGTGGCACGTACGGGGCGCCCCGAGTGCATGCGGAGCTGAAGGCACGGGGCCAGCGGGTGGCCCGCAAGCGCGTGGCGCGCCTGCTGCGTCAGCAGGGCCTGCGCGCTCGGAGGCGGCGGAACTTCGTGCGGACCACGGACTCAGCCCACAGCCGCCCGTGACGCTCCACACCCGCTCGGGGAGCCGTTCCTGAAGGCATGGTAGACGTGGCGGTGCCATGAGCCCGCACCGCCGCGTCCTCTGCCTCGCCCTGTGCCTGCTGGCGGCCTCCACCGGCTGCAAGAAGGAAGCCCCCTCCGCGCCCGCCCCCGCGAAGCCTTCCAGCGCCAGCTCCAAGCCCACCATCGGCCTCGTGCTGGGCTTGGGAGGCCGGGGCGACCACGCCTTCAACGACTCCGCGCTGCGCGGACTGGAGCTGTGGGCCGCGGGGCTCCAATACACGCAAGGGGGCTACCAGGAGGCCTCCGCCCCCGACCGCCTGACCTCGATGGGGCCCGACCTGGCCCCGCGCGCGGGGGAATTGGTCCCGCTGGGCATCACGCCCATGGTCCTCCAGAGCCGCGTGGCCGAGGACTACGAGCCCAACCTCCAGCTGCTCGCGGAGCAGCAGGTGTCGCTGGCGATGGGCGTGGGCTTCATGCTGGAGAACGCCGTGGAGCAGGTGGCCCGGAGAAACCCGTCCCTGCCCTTCCTGCTGGTGGACAGCCCGCTGCTGGACGCGAAGGGCCGGGCCCTCTTTCTGCCCAACGTGCGCACCGTCGTCTTCCGCGAGGAGGAGGGCTGCTTCCTCGCGGGCGCCCTGGCGGGCCTCGCGACGAAGACGGGCCGGGTGGGCATGGTGGGCGGCATGGAGATCCCGCTCGTGAAGCGCTACGAGGCCGGCTTCCGCGCGGGCGTGGCCGCGACGAACCCGAAGGCCACGGTGCTCGTCAACTACACCGGCAGCTTCACCGACTTCGCCCTGGGCAAGCAGGTGGGGCAGGACCTGCTGCTCAAGAACACCGACGTCCTCTTCGCCGCCGCGGGCGTGGATGGGCTGGGCGCCATCCAGGCCGTGAAGGAGGCGCGCGACGCGGGACGGTCCGTGTATGTCATTGGCGTGGACTCGGATCCGTCACACCTGGCGCCGCAGGCGGTGCTGTCCGCCGTCCTCAAGCGCGTGGACCTGGTGGTGTACGAGGCCATCCGGGACCAGCGCCAGGGACGCCTCAAGGGCGGCAACCTGTCGCTCGGGCTGAAGGAGGGCGGCGTGGGCCTCGCCCCCGTGCGGCTGGACTTCCCGGGCAAGGCAGAGGCGCTGCGCACGGTGGACGCGCTCCGGGCCCGCATCATCTCCGGCGAGCTGAAGGTGCCCACGTCCCCAGGCACGCCGGGCCCCTGAAGCCCCCCGGCACGGCCCTCTTCAAGGCCCCACCCGAGAATTACCGTTGGCGCTGGCGTTACAGGGAAGACCCCTCATTGCGTGATTCCAGGGGTCACCACTAGCGTACCGTCAGGATTCACGGGGGGTGAAGCATGGTCGACATCCTCGGGCGAAGCCGCATCCATGTCCGGCTGCTGGACATGGTCTCCGCGGCGGCGACCCATGATGTGGAGGTCCTCATCCAGGGGCCCAGTGGCGTGGGCAAGGAGCTGTACGCGCGGCGCATCCATGAGCGGAGCCAGCGGGCCGCGCATGCCTTCATCCCGGTGAACTGCGGCGCGCTGCCCGCGGAGCTCTTCGAGAACGAGCTCTTCGGCCACAGCAGCGGCGCCTTCACCGGCGCGCGGACGCGCACGCAGGGCCTGGTGGCCGAGGCCGAGCACGGCACGCTCTTCCTGGACGAAGTGGACGCGCTGCCCCTCGCCGCGCAGGTGAAGCTGCTGCGCTTCATCCAGCAGAAGGAGTACCGGCCGCTGGGTTCGCCGCGGATGCAGCACTCGGACGTGCGCATCATCGCCGCCACCAACGCGGACCTGCTGGAGGAGGCGCGCGCGGGCCACTTCCGCTTCGACCTCTTCTTCCGCCTGCGCGTGGTGCCGCTGGAGGTGCCGCCCCTGCGCGAGCGCCCGGAGGACATCCCGCCCCTGCTGGAGCACTTCCTCCTGCGCTACGCGGCGGAGTACGGCCGGCCCACCGTCACCTTCTCCGACGCGGCGCTGGAGCGGCTCTACACCTACCCGTGGCCCGGCAACGTGCGCGAGCTGGAGAACTGCGCGCGCTACCTGCTGTGCGCGCACGGAGGGGCCCGGGTGGACATTTCGGACCTGCCCCTGCTGCCGGAACCCAAGCCCGAGCCGGCCCCCGCCGCCGCCGTGCCCACCTCCGCGCGTGAGCCCTTCCAGGAGGCGAAGCGCCGCGTGGTGGACGCCTTCGAGCGCGCCTACTTGCAGGAGTCACTCGTGGCGCACGACGGCAACATCGCCGCCGCGGCCCGAGCGAGCGGCAAGCACCGCCGCGCCTTCTTCGAGCTGATGCGCCGGCACGGCCTCACCGAGCGCTGAAGCCGCCCAGGGGGTGGATGTTTTTGTCCACGCCCCCTTCCCAGACATCACAAGGGGTTGCGCGGGCGGAGGGTGGATGGATTCGCCCACCCCACGCCTCCCCCTCCCCGCGGGGGAGTCCCCAAGCACCCGGAATCACGGTGGTTCTCGCGCTCCTACCCCCTGGTCCGAGTGTTGCTGTGGCCCCTGGACGGTTCGTCCATCCCTTTGGGCAGGGGTGGCGGCGGGCGACGCAAGCGGGGGTTTCCATCAGTGGCGACGTACGCGGCCATTTCCGCAGTGGGGCAGGCGCTCCTCGCGCTGCTGGAACAGTCGTGTCCGAAGCCTGAGTTCGAGAACGCGAAGTTCGAGCTGTACCAGGCCAACGACTTCAAGGCCCCGATGGAGGAGGGCGTGTCCCTCTTCCTCTACCGCGTCGTCCCCAGCACCACCCGCCGCAACCTCACCGGCCGCGAGGACGCGCAAGGACGCCGCACCCGCAGGCCGCTGCCGGTGGACCTCTGCTTCATGCTGACGCCGTGGGCGAAGACGGCCGCCAAGCAGCACCGGCTGCTGGGTTGGAGCATGCGGACGCTGGAGGACACGCCCACCCTCACCGCCAGCTTCCTCAACCACTACGGGCGCCCGGAGACGGACACCTTCCTGCCGGACGAGACGGTGACGTTCGTGCAGGACACCCTCTCCATCCAGGACCTGCTCAACGTCTGGGAGGTGGGCAAGCCCAACCTCCAGGTGTCCGTCACGTACATCGCGCGGATGGTGCTCATCGAGTCCGCCATCTCCGACCCCCAGGGCCCGCCCGTGCAGACGCGCGTCCTCGACCTCGGGAAGCGCACGGAGTGAGGCCGCCCGTGCACAGGCTGGAGGTGCTGTCGCGCGTGACGCCGCTGGGCGTGCGCTTCCGCGACGAGAGCACCGGAGCGCTGGTGGGCGACGGGCTCCAGGTGAGCGCGTTCCCGGAGGGCCAGCCCCGCCTGCGCCGCGCGTCCATCGTCAACCGCTCCGGCGTGCACGTCCTCATGGACCTGCCGGGCCTGCGCGACCTGGAGTACGGCGGCCAGGGCGTGCCCCCCGGCGACGCGGGCGACGCGGCGTGGTGGGCGTCCCTCCCCGCGCGCAAGCCCTTCACCGTGGAGGTGGAGGACGCGATGGGCCGCTTCCTGCCGTGCTCATTCCGCGCGGAGCTGCCCTTCCCCGGCCTCTTCCAGCTCACCTGCCCGGGCCTGCCGCCCGCGCCGCCGCTGTCCGGCCCGCCCGCCGTGCCGCTGTTCTCCGCCCCCACGCGCGTGTCCGGAGGCCCGCTGGCCGTGCTGCGCGCGGAGCTGTGGGACGCGGACGCGCAGGCGCCCGCAGCGTGGGCGTGCGTGGAGGCGACGCCCGCGGGCGGCACCCCGGCGCGCGGCGTGACGGATGCGCAAGGGCGGCTGGCCCTCTTCTTCCCCTACCCCGAACCGGTGGACTTCCCTCCCGGTCCCATCGAGGACCCGGACGCGCTGCCTCCGGGGCCGCCGCTCTTGGAGCAGACGTGGGCGCTCCAGGTGCGCGTCTTCTACGCGCGCCGCACGCCCGTGCCCGCGCGGCCGGACCTCTGCGACACCCTGTCCCAACCCTCCTCGTGGGCCTGGACGGACACGGACAGCTCCGTGGAGCTGCTCGAACCGACGCTGCGATACGGCCAGGAGCTCGTCCTGAAGACCCAGGACGCGCCGCGCTCCCGGCTGTGGATCACCTCCACGGGTTCACTCCCCTAGGAAAAGACCGATGCCCGAATATCTCGCTCCCGGTGTGTTCGTCGAAGAGACCTCGTTCCGTGCCAAGTCCATCGAGGGCGTGAGCACCACCACCACCGGCTTCATCGGGCCCACGCGGTACGGGCCGGTGGACCTGCAGCCGGACCTGGTCACCAGCATGGTGGAGTTCGAGCGCGTCTACGGCAGCCGCCGGCAGCTCGGCTTCAAGGCGGCGGGCACGCTGCACAACTACACCTGGCACGCGGTGCGCGCCTTCTTCGAGGAGGGTGGCAAGCGCCTCTACGTGGGCCGGGTGTTCCGCAAGCAGGCCGGCACGTCCAGGAAGTACGGCGGCTTCGAGTCCACCACCGCGCTCGCCGCCACCAACCCGTCCTATGACGACGGACACGCGCGCGGGCTGCTGGCCGGCGAGGCCGCGGACACCAAGAAGCAGCTCTTCGTCCACGGCCGCTACCCGGGCTCCGCCGGCAACCTGCGCGTGCGCTTCACGCTGCGCGCGGGGCAGAACGTGCTGTCCTTCGAAGGCGGCAAGCCGCGCGTCAGCTCGCTGCAGGAGCGCGACGTGGTGGTGCTGCGCGACTTCACCACCGTCGCGCCCGCCACCCCGGATCCTGGCGCCTTCTACCAGGCGCGTTGGAACGAGCTGAAGCAGGACTGGGACCTGGTGCCCGCCACGGGCACGGCCACGTCGCTGTCCACCCTCGTCGACACGGGCAACCAGCTTCGCATCATCACGGTGTCGGTCGCCGTCCTCCCCACGGATGAACCGGGGTCGTCCCAGGTGTGGGCCGGGCTGGCGCTGGACAAGGTACACGCGCGCGATGGCGCGGAGGACTCGCTGCACGCGCGCTTCTCCATCGACGCCGCGGACCTGGAGCGCAACCGGGACATCCCCATCGTCTTCGCGCCGGGGGCGGACCTGGGGGACGGCCTGGGGATGCTGAGCGCCCTGCTCAAGGCCACGCCCTCGGGGGTGACGCCCACGGTGTCGGACGCGCTGAAGAACCCGGACTCCACCGACCTGCAGCGCACGGTGGAGCTGCTGCTCCAGGGTGGCAACGACGGCGAGCGCCCCACGGCGGACGAGTACCAGGGCGAGCAGGTGGTCAACACCACGCGCAAGACGGGGCTCGTGCAGTTCGAGGACCTGGAGGACATCTCCATCGTCGCGGCGCCGGGCTCCACCTACAACTACGAGGGCGGCTACGCGCTGGACGCCAACAGCATCATCAACCTGCTCATCAGCCACTGCCAGCGGATGCACTACCGCATCGCGGTGCTGGACAGCGGCAACGGGCAGACGCTGGGACAGGTGCGGGCGCAGCGGGCGAAGATCGACTCCAGCTACGCGGCGCTCTACTACCCGTGGGTGAAGGTGTTGGACCCTGTCACCCGGCAGCCCATCTTCCTGCCGCCCAGCGGCTTCGTGGCGGGCATCTACGCGCGCAATGACACCAACCGCGCCGTGTACAAGGCCCCCGCCAACGAGGTGGTGAACCTGGCGCTGGGCTTCGAGTCCAACCTGAGCAAGTCGCAGCAGGAGGTGCTCAACCCCGAGGGCATCAACGCCTTCCGCTACTTCGAGGGGCGCGGCTACCGGCTGTGGGGCGCGCGCACCACCAGCTCCGACCCTGAGTGGAAGTACGTCAACCTGCGCCGCTACTTCGCCTACCTGGAGCGCTCCATCGACAAGGGCACCCAGTGGTCGGTGTTCGAGCCGAACGGCGACCAGCTCTGGGCCAGCGTGCGGCGCACCATCGAGGACTTCCTGCTCAATGAGTGGCAGATGGGCGCGCTGCTCGGTGACAAGCCGGAGAAGGCGTACTTCGTGAAGTGCGACCGCAGCACCATGACCCAGAACGACCTGGATAACGGGCGGCTGGTCTGCCTCATCGGCGTGGCGCCGCTGCGCCCGGCCGAGTTCGTCATCTTCCGCATCGGCCAGTGGACCGGAGACCGGAAGTAACCCCCGGGAGGTTTAGGCAATGGCTGTCCTGAGAGAGCGACCCTATGTGCAGTTCAACTTCCTGGTGGACCTGGGCACGGGTTCCACGGACGGAGCCGACGCCGGCTTCCAGGAAATCTCCAACGTGGGCATGGAAGTCACCGTCGCGGAGTACCGCAACGGCAACGAGAAGGAGAACAGCGTCCGCAAGATTACCGGCCTGAACAAGGCGACGGACGTCACCATGAAGCGGGGCGTGATTGGTTCGCTCACGCTCTACCGGTGGTTGGACCAGCTGCGCAACGGCGACGCCAACGCGCTGCGCACCGTCACCATCCAGTTGCAGAACGAGGACCACACGGCGGTGGTGCAGACGTGGAAGCTCTTGCGTGCGCGCATCATCAAGCACGTGAGCGGCCCCTTCAACGCGAAGGGCACGGACGTGGCGATGGAAGAGCTGACCATCGCGTACGAGCGGCTGGAGATGGAGTGACGTGAGCCGCCCGGCCGCCAGACGCCTCCCCGGCATCCGCTTCGAGGTGCAGGCACCGCCCGTCGAGGACGTGTTGCCGCGCATGGACGTGGCGGCCTTCGTGGGCTTCGCTGCCTCCGGGCCGCTGCACGTGCCCGTGGCGGTGGAGGATCCGGCGGACTTCGAGGCGGTGTTCGGCGAGGCGCCCCTGCTGGCCTGGGACGCCGAGCGCGGAGAGCCGGTGCGGGCGCACCTGGCCTCCGCCGTGCGGGCCTTCTTCCGCAACGGCGGCCGGCGCTGCTGGGTGGTGCGCGTGGCCGGTGCTCAGGCGCGCGCCAACACCTTCCCCGTCCCAGGGGTGCTGCGCTGTTCGGAGGCCGGGGTGGTGACGCCGGGCGTGGCGCGGGCGCGCTCGGAGGGCAGCAGCACCGACGGCGTGCAGGTGTCGGCCACCGTCACCCGCGAGCTGCTGGAGCTGGGCCCGTGGAGCGCCCTGGGCACGGTGGTGCAGTTGGAGGTGACGATGCCCGGAGGCGTGGCGCCGGGCGACCTCTTGCGGCTCACGCTCGGGAACGGAGCGATGGCGCTGCTCGTGCCGGTGGACACCGCGGAGGCGCTGGATGCGATGCAGGCCCTGCCCGCGTCCGGGTCCGTGCCACGGCGGGTGAAGGTGCGCGTGCGCACGTCCCGCGCGCGCTGGTTGCAGACGGGCGTGGGGCTGGGCACGGCCCCCTTCACCGCGAAGTGGACGCGCGGCGAGGGGCCGCCCGTGTCCCTGAACGTGACGGACGTGGAGGACCCCGGCCCGCTGGCCAGCCGCCGCACGCTGACGCTCACGCTGGACACGCCGCCGGAAGCCGCGCCCGCGCCCGGCACTGTGCTGCGCGTGGAGGGCGCCACGCCGGGAGAGCGCTGGCTGGTGGTGGAGTCGCTGGAGCTGGGACATGGCGCAAGCCCCGGCACGGGCACCGTGCGGGTGTCAGGGCTGGCGTCGCGGGTGCTGGTGGCCGCGCCGGAGAACCCCACCGCCCTGTCCGTCGTCTGTGAGCGGCTGACGCTGAACCTGTGGACGCGGCGGGACTCGGAGCAGCCCGCGAGGTTGGACCGGCTGGGGCTGTGCCCCACGCATCCCCGCCACTGGGCCTCGCTGCCCACGGACGTGGAGCGTGCGCGGGATGAGGACGCGGAGGCGCTGCCCGGACGCGCCCCCGAGGTGCGGCTGCCGGAGGACTGGCGCCAGGGCGTGCCCGTGTCGCGCTTCCCGCTCGCGGGGCCGAAGCCGGGGCCGGACGCCGAGGCGTTCTCGTTCCCGCTCGGGCTCACGGACGTGCCCGAAGGGTGGCTCGGCTGCACGCCTCCCCCGGGAGACGCGCTGGAGCGCGACGGGCTCTCGACGTTCAGCGCGGACCTGTTCCTGGACGCGGACGTGCGCGAGACGGGCACGGAGGCGCTGCTCGCGCAGGCGGACTTCCTGCGCTACCAGAGCAGCGAGCCCCGGGCGCTCAAAGGCATCCACTCGCTGCTGGGACGCCAGGACGTCACGCTGGTGGCGGTGCCGGACGCCGTGCACCGCCCGTGGGTCCGCGCGAGCACGCCCCCCCCGCCTGAGCCGCTGCCCGGTGAGGCCCCGGCGGCTCCGGCCTGGGGGACCTTCCTCGACTGCGCGCTCGTCATGCCGGCCGCGCCCACGCCGCTGGTGGCCGACCCGGCGAAGCCCGTGGCCGGACAGGCGTTCACGCTGCGCTGGGCCTCCGTGGCCGGGACGGACCTCGTCTACGTGCTGGAGGAGGCCACGCGCCCGGACTTCAGCGACGCGGTGGAGCTGTACCGAGGCCCCGCGCGGGAGCGCACGCTGTACGGGCGCACCTCGCGGGCCTGGTACTACCGCGTGCGCGTGCAGCAGGGCCCCGTCTCCGGGCCGTACGCGCCGGGCGTGGCCGTCCCCGTGGCGCCCCGGGTGCGGTGGAACCTGGAGCATGTGTCCGCGTACTCGCCGAAGCCGCTGCTCGCGGTGCAGCGCGCGTTGCTGCGGCTGGCGTGCGCCCGGGGGGACGTGCTCGCGGTGCTGGGACTGCCGGAGCACTTCCGCGAGGACGCGGCCATCGCGCACGTGGGCTCCCTCCAGTCGCCGCTGGGTGGCACGTCCGACGTGGTGCCGGCCCTGGGCTTCGCGGAGGAGAACGCGCTGAGCTACGGCGCGCTCTACCACCCGTGGGCGTTCGTCTCCGAGGAGCAGCAGCCCACGGTGCCCTTGCGCATGCCGCCGGAGGGCATGGCGTGCGGCGTGCTGGCCCGGCGCGCGGTGGAGCGCGGCGCGTGGGTGGCCCCGGCCAACGAGCCCTGGCGCGCGGTGGTGGCGCTCACCCCGCCGCTGTCCCGCGAGCGCCTGTTGGATTTGCAGGACGCGCAGGTGAACGTGGTGCGCCAGGAGCCTCGCGCCTTCCTCACGCTGAGCGCGGACACGCTGGCGGTGACGCCAGAGGTGCGGCCCATCAACGTGCGCAGGCTCCTGAGCCTGCTGCGGCGCGCGGCGCTGAAGCTGGGCGCCGCGTATGTCTTTGAGCCCAACGACGCGAGCTTCCACCGGCTGGTGCAGCGCGGCTTCGAGGCGCTGCTCGGGGACCTCTTCGTGCGCGGCGCCTTCGCGGGCCGCACGCGCGAGGGCGCCTTCCAGGTGGTGACGGGCGACGCGCTCAACACGCCCGCGCACATGGAGCAGGGGCGCTTCTTCGTGGACATCAAGGTGGCGCCGTCGCTGCCCCTCACCTTCCTCAACGTGCGGCTCGTGCAGAGCGGCGACCGCGGACTCGTCACGGAGGCGCGCTAGGCCATGGCCAACACGCAGGACGAGACCGTCATCGCCCCCTTCACAGCGTTCGCGTTCGCGGTGGAGATCGAGATCCCCGACGTCGTCACCAAGGCGTGCAGCGCCGCGTTCTCCGAGTGCGATGGCCTGGAGATGACGATGGATGTGAAGACCATCCGCGAGGGCGGCAACAACGGGCGGCAGGTGCGCCTCACCGGCGCGCTCAACTTCGGGCAGCTCACGCTCAAGCGCGGGATGACGGCCAGCTTCGACCTGTGGGACTGGTTCGAGGAAGTGCAGCGCCGGCCCCGGCTGCGCGCCAACGCGGAGGTCATCGTGTTCGCGCCCGGCCCCGCGCAGAAGGAGCGCGCGCGCTTCGTGCTGTCTCGCTGCCTGCCCGTGAAGCTCAAGGCGCCGCCCCTCAACGCCAAGGACGGCATGGTGGCCATCGAGGAGCTGCAAATCGCCTACGAGTCGCTCACCCGCAAGCGGCTGTCCGGAGGAGGCGCGTAATGCCCGAACCCACGCCCCTGGCGAAGGCCGAGCTGCGGCAGTTGGACGCCAACTTCGAGAACGAAATCGAGGGCGACACCTGGGCGAAGGTGCAGTTCAACCCGGAGACGCTCAAGGTCAGCTTCGCCAACCAGGTGCAGACGCCCTCGGGCGGCGGCGACCAGCGCGGCACGCCCGCGCGCCAGTTCGTGGGCGCCGGCACCACCAAGCTCGCCGTGCAGCTCTGGTTCGACGTGACGGGCCAGCCGGAGGGGCAGTCCGGCGCGGTGGACGACGTGCGGCAGCTCACCAAGAAGGTCGCCTTCTTCATCACGCCGAAGAAGGAGGGCGACAAGTTCGTCCCGCCCGCCGTGCGCTTCCTGTGGGGCAGCTTCCAGTTCGACGGCATCATGGAGTCGCTGGAGGAGTCGCTGGAGTTCTTCTCGCCCGAGGGCAAGCCCCTGCGCGCGAGCGTCTCCTTCGGGCTGACGCAGCAGAAGATCACCGCCTTCGTCTTCCGGCCCACGGACGCGCCACCTCCTGGGGCACCGCGCGGCCCCAGCGGCAAGCCTCCGGGCACGTCGCCCATGACGCCCGCGCCCCAGGGCTCCACCGTGCAGGGGCTCGCGGCGGGTCAGGGCAAGGGCGGGGACTGGCAGTCCATCGCGAGCGCCAACGGCATCGAGAACCCGCGCCAGCTGGCGGCGGGGCAGCTCATCGACCTGCAGGTGGGCGTGAACATCGGAGTGAAGCGGTAACCGTCACCGGGGAGGCACACACACCATGGCCGTGGTCATCAACGAGCTGGACATCACCCCCGCGCCGGCACCGGCCGCGCCCGCGTCTTCGGGCTCGGGCGCCGGAGGCGAAGCGCCCTCCACGTCCGGCGTGCAGCAGGCGTCCGACCTGGCCCGTGCCCTGGCCCGTCACCGCGAGCGCGCGTCGCGCGTGCGCGCCCACTGACCTGGAACGCACCCACCCATGGCCGACGGAACCGTCACGAAGCTGCGCACCGCCCAGCCCACCTTCAAGGTGGACGGACAGGAGCAGGCCGCGCTCGGGCTCGGGCTGCTGGAGCTGTGCATCGAGGAGACGGTGCAGGGCCTGTACCGGTGCGAGGTGATGTTCGGCAACCTGGGCCCGCGCGACGGCGGCACGGACTTCCTCTACTTCGACCGGAAGCTCATCGACTTCGGCAAGGCCTTCGAGGTCCGCCTGGGCACCGACGTCCTCTTCGAGGGCCGCATCACCGCGCTGGAGGGCGCCTTCCTGGAGAGCACCCCGCCCGCCCTCACCGTGCTGGTGGAGGACCGGCTCCAGGACCTGCGGATGACGCGGCGGACGGCGACGTACGTGGACGTGACGGACCAGCAGGTGATGGAGCAGCTCGCGGGCAAGCACGGCCTCACCCCCAACGTGAAGGTGACGGGCCCCAAGCACAAGGTGCTGGCGCAGGTGAACCAGAGCGACCTGGCCTTCCTGCGCGAGCGGTGCCGCGCGGTGGACGCGGAGCTGTGGATGCAGGGGCGCACGCTGCACGTGCAGCAGCGTCCGGCGCGCGCGAGCGCTCAAGCCCACAAGCTGGGGCTGGGCAACGAGCTGCGCGAGCTGGTGGTGACGGCGGACCTGGCCACGCAGCGCTCGTCGGTGAAGGTGAGCGGCTGGGACGTGCAGGCCAAGGACGTGCTGGCGAGCGAGGCGGGACCGTCCGCGCTCGGCGCGGAGCTGGGCAGCGACGAGAGCGGCGCGAGCCTGCTGACGTCCTCCAAGCTGGGGGAGCGCAAGGAGACCGTGGTGCACACCGTGCCCTTGAGCAGCGACGAGGCCCGGGCCCACGCGGAGGCGTGCTTCCGGCAGCAGGCCCGCCGCTTCGTCGTGGGACGGGGCACCGCGCAGACGGACGCGAAGCTGCGCGTGGGGGGCCGCGTGGAGTTCGTGGGCGTGGGCCCCCTCTTCAGCGGCAAGTACACGCTGGTGGAGGTGAAGCACCTCTTCGACCGCGCCAAGGGGCTGCGCACGGAGTTCGTCGCCGAGCGGCCCGGCCTGGGGAAGGCGTCATGAACTCCCCCTGGGACCTGCTCACCGACGAGCGCTCCTCCTCCGGGCTGGGGGGTCGCTTCTATGGCCTCTATCCGGCGAAGGTCGTGGACAACCAGGACCCGGAGCGCCAGGGCCGCGTGAAGGTGGCGCTGCCCTGGGCGCCGGATGCGGGCAGCGACCGTTACGAGGCGTGGGCGCGCGTGGCGACGCTGATGGCGGGCGGCGGGCGCGGCACCTGGTTCATCCCGGACCAGGACGACGAGGTGCTCGTCGGCTTCGAGGCCGGGGACGTTCGCCGTCCCTACGTCGTGGGCGCGCTGTGGAACGGCAAGGACGCGCCGCCGGAGTCCATGGACGCGAAGAACGCGAAGAAGGTCATCCACTCGCGCAACGGCGTCGTCATCACGCTGGATGACACCGACGGCCAGGAGACGCTGGAGCTGAAGACGCCCGGCGGACAGACGGTGACGCTGAAGGACGGGCCCGGCTCCGTGGAGGTGAAGGACAGCAACGGCAACTCGGTGAAGCTGGAGGCGAGCGGCGTCACGGTGACGGCGTCCGCGAAGGTCACCGTCAACGCCAGCACCGCCGAAATCTCCGCCGGCATGCTCACCGTCAACGCGGGCATGTCCAAGTTCAGCGGCGTGGTGCAGGCGGACACCATCATCACCAACAGCGTGGTCAGCGCCTCGTACACCCCGGGCGCGGGGAACGTGTGGTGATGGCCACGACCCTGCCCCATCCCGTGCAGTGGGTGACGGCGTCCACGCTCTGGGGGAGCGCGGGCACGGACGCGTCGCGCATGCAGGCGCCCGGCCTCCTCCAGTTCGAGTCCGACCGCTTCATGGAGGAATTGGCGGAGCGGCTCCAGGGCGAGGCGCGGCCGGACCTGCGCGACCTGCTGGCGAAGTACGAGAGCCACCGCGAGCGCTTCCCGGGCGAACCCGCGGACCCGGCGAACACGCCGCTCAAGCTGTACCAGCCCGCGCACGGCCGCTTCTACCTCGTGGCCGCGAGCCTCGTGTGCCGCCTGCCCGGCCTGCCCGACCACGTCGTGGATCCGGCGCGCGGGGAGAAGGCCGGCTTCGTGATGCGCCGCCGGGGCGCGGGCAACACCGAGGAGGCCTGGGTGCTGGACCCGGCCGACGCGAAGAAGCAGCGGCGCGTCTGGGCTCCGCTCACCTCCGCGCAGTCCGCCTTGCTGGCCTCGGGAGAAGAGCTGCTGCCCCTGTTCCCGGTGAACTTCACCGTGGACGGCAAGCGCCGCCGCATGGCCGTGGGGCTCGTCCCCACCTCCAGCCAGGCCACCTTCGAGGCGGCGGGCTCCTTCGAGGCCGCGGATCCGCAGGAGGCGCTGAAGTCCGAGGCCGAGCAGCAGGTGTCGGGCCCCTACGAGCAGCTCAAGCTGTGGAAGCCCCTGCCCGGCGGCACCCCGCAGGCGGACGTCGACGAGCAGGAGGCGAAGCAGCAGGAGGTGTCGCGATACCTGCTGCTGGACTTCGCGTCGCTGCTGTCCACGCGGCTGCCTGGCTTCTGGAGCGCGCTGCCCGGCGACACCACGCCTTCGGGCGCCACCGGCGACCTGTACACGCTGCTCAAGGGCCAGCCCGTGGCCGGCGGCACGACGGCGACGTGGCGCGAGGCCATCCTCTCCGCGTGGGAGCACCGCGCGCAGGTGGCCCAAGGACAGACGGCGGGGCTCACGTTCAACCTGCGCGGCTCGCCGGTGACGGCGGGTGCGCTGCGCGCCGCGCTGCTGAAGGCGGTGGTGACGGGCACGTACACGCTGCCATCGGAGCCGGTGCCGGTGGGCAAGCTCCAGGACCCGGGCGAGACGCGCTACGTGCTGCGGTGCGTGTACCTGCGGCCGGGCTGCGGGCCGCTGTGCCCGCCCGTGGTGAGCGCGCCCACGGAGGATTTCCGGCTGGCGCCCTTCTTCGACCCGGACGCGCCGGGCCGCCCGGTGCGCATCGTGCTGCCGGTGGACACGAGCATCCGGGGCCTGCGCAAGTTCAAGAAGAACGTCGGCTTCGCGCTGTCGTCCGGGCTGCGCAAGCAGATGTCCCGCGTGGGGGACTTGAAGAAGACGATGGACGGGGAGCTCGACGCGGGCACGTCCTTCAACCTGGGCGAGCTGTGCATGTTCTCCATCCCCATCATCACGCTGTGCGCCTTCATGGTGCTGATGATCTTCCTCAGCCTGCTCAACATCATCTTCTGGTGGATGCCCTTCCTGAAGATCTGCCTGCCGAAGGCGAAGGAGGGCTAGCCGCATGGACGCCGGAAAACTGCTGGGCCGGGGACTGAGCTTCCCTCCCCGCGTGGGCCCCGACGGACGCCTCCAGTGGTCCGAGGGCGAGCGCAACGTGCGCGAGTCCATCCAGGTCATCCTCACCACGCAGCAGCGCGAGCGCATCCTGCTGCCCGAGTTCGGCGGCAGCCTGGGCCAGTACCTCTTCGAGCCGAACACCGTGACGACACGGCACCAGATGGCGGAGCGCATCACCCGCGCGCTCGCGCAGTGGGAGCCGAGAATCGCCGTTGAGTCCGTCAGCGTGGAGGAGGACCCCCGGGATGCCCGGACCGCCACCGCCACCATCACCTACAAGCTCGTCGCCACCGGGGCGCGCGAGCGCATCAGCCTGGGCGTCACGCTCGCGGGGTAAGCCACCGTGCCACTCACACTCCCGCCCATCGACGACCGCAAGTACCAGCAGCTGCTGGATGAAGCGCTCGCGCGCATCCCGCTGCACAACCCCGAGTGGACCAACTTCAACAAGTCCGACCCGGGCGTCACGCTGCTGGAGCTGTTCGCCTTCCTCACGGAGAGCCTGCTCTACCGCGCCAACCAGATTCCGGAGCGCAACCGGAAGAAGTTCCTCCAGCTGTTGGGCGTCCCCCTCCAGCCCGCGTCCTCCGCGCGGGGCATGGTGGTGCTGAAGAACGAGCGCGGCGGCACGCCCCAGGCCCTCACCCTCACGGAGGGCGTGGAGGTGCGAGCCGGCCAGGTGCCCTTCCGCACCGAGCGCGGGCTGGATGTCCTGCCCGTGGAGGCGGCCTTCTTCTACAAGCGGCGCGTCGCGCCCGAGGACCGCGTCAAGGCGTACTACGAGCAGCTCTACGCGTCGTTCACCGCCACCCAGCCGCCGCCCGCGCCGCTGGACGCGCTCCAGTTCTATGAGACGACGCCCTTCTCTCCCCGGGGCACCGAGCCCCTGGACCTGGGCACGGTCGCGTTGGACCAGTCCCTCTGGGTGGCGCTGCTCTTGCGCCCCGCCGACAAGAAGCTGCCGAAGGCGCTGAAGCGCGCCCGCGAGGCCATTCAAGGCAAGGTGCTGACGCTGGGCATCGTGCCCGCGGAGACGGCCCACGGGCGGAGACTGCCTCCGGGCGGACAGGCGACGCCCACGGGCGCCGCGGTGCTCCAGTTCCAGCTGCCGCGCCTGCCTCCGGGCGGCGTGCTGCCGGAGGACCCCGCGCTGCGCAACGCGAGCTGGCGCACGCTGGCCACGGCCGAGGTGCCCTCCGCGCCGGTGGTGGTGGACATCCCGCTACCCGCCACCGAGGCGGAGCTGTCGCTGTGGTCGAACCTGGATCCGCTGGAGGCGGGCACGCGCGACTTCCCGCCCGCGCTGGACAACGAGGAGCAGGCCGGGCGCGTGCTCACGTGGCTGCGCATCACCAGCTCCGCGCCCGCGGCCACGCAGCTCTTGTGGACGGGCATCAACGCCGCGCCGGTGACGCAGCGCGAGCGGGTGACGGGCGAGCTGCTGCCCACGGGCACGGGCGAGCCGGACCAGGTGGTGAAGCTCGCGCGTGTACCCGTGGTGCCGGGCTCCGTGCGGCTCACCGTCATCGCGGCCAACGGCACGGTGGACCCGGACTGGACGGAGACGGACGACCTGATGAGCGCGGGGCCGGAGGTCGCGGTGCCGGATCCGCGCCTGCCGCCGGGCTCGAAGCAGCAGGTCCGCGCGCCGGTGAAGGTCTTCACCGTGGACGCGGAGGCCGGCGAGCTGCGCTTCGGTGACGGTGCGCACGGCATGCGTCCGCCGCTCGAGGCCACGCTGCGCGTGGACTACGACCACGGCGAGGGGCGCGCGGGCAACGTGGGGCCGGGCGCCATCACCAGCGGCCCTTCGCTCCCGCCGGGCGTGCAGGTGGAGAACGCGCTGCCCACCTGGGGCGGCGCGGACGCGGAAGGGGTGAGCGAGGGGGAGAAGCACATCTCGCGCTTCCTCCAGCACCGCGACCGGCTGGTGACGGCGCAGGACTTCGAGGCGGTGACGCTGCGCACGCCGGGCATTGCCGTAGGGCGCGTGGAGGTGCTGCCGGCCTTCCATCCCCTGCTGTCGCCCAACGAGCCGGGCGACGCGCCGGGCTCCGTGACGGTGGTGGCCATTCCCCGCTACGAGCCGGATCCGCCGGAGGCGGCCGGGCCCGACACCTTCCTGGATGCCATCGCGTGCTGGCTGGCGCCCCGGCGGCTCGTGACGACGGAGGTGTTCGTGCGCCGGCCCGCCTACCAGCCCGTCTGGGTGACGGTGGGCGTGGACGTCGTCGCGGGCGTGTCCCAGGCCGCGGTGCGCGAGGCGGTGACGCAGGCGCTGCGTGACTTCCTCTCGCCGCTGCCGCCCCCGGGCACCGACCTGCTGGCCTCGCCTTCGAACCGGGGCTGGCCGCTGCGCAAGGCCGTGGTGGCGCTGGAGCTGTCCGCGGTGTGCAGCCGCGTGCCGGGCGTGGCGTGGGTGCGCGGCGTGAAGCTGGGGCTGCCCACGGGCGCGGAGCAGGAGAGCGTGCCGATGCTGGGGCTCTGGCTGCCGAGGCTCGCGGGCGTGTCCGTGGCGGTGGGCGACGCGCCGTCGCTGGATGAGCTGCGCGGCACAGGCCCGGTGCCCACCGGCGCGCAGCGCCCGTTCGTCTCCGTCCCCGTCGTCCCCGAGGAGTGCCGGTAAGCATGGACGCCAACGGCACCCGCTTCCACCTGCTGCTGGGACGCGACGACTGGGGCCGGTGCTCCAGCGGCGGGCATCCCCTCGCCAAGGGCTGGGACGGCGTGTCCGGCACGCCGCCGGACCTGTCCTGGGACGCCGTGCGCGCGGAGGTGTCGCTGCGCGCGGAGCTGTACCAGTTCGTCGCGGGCACGGGAGACCGGCAGCCGAAGCTGGAGGACCGGCGCGGCGCCGCGAGGGACCGCTACGGGAACTTCTATTGGATTGGCGCCGACGGCCGGACGGTGAAGGTGCTCTCCAGCGGCTCGCGGCGCACCACCGACTTCTGGCCCGTGGCACCTGAACCGCTGCCCGCGCCTCGCGGTGGTGGCTTCGGCC
>NZ_RAWG01000170.1 GCF_003611735.1 Corallococcus sicarius
CGTCACGCCCGCCCCCGAGGCGTTACCGACGGCGCCCCGGGGGAGCGGCGAGCCGTACCGCGCGCCGGACGACGCATCACCCGAGTCTCCGCTGGAATCGCCGCAGCGCCGGGGCCGCCGCTTCGCGGTGAAGCTGGAGCTGGAGTTCCGCACGGAGCTGGACTTCGTGCGCGAGCACGCGCTGAACATCTCCAACGGCGGGCTCTTCGTGCGTACGGCGCACCGGCCGCCCCAGGACAGCGTCGTCACGGTGGACGTGAAGCTGCCCAACGGCCAGCGGCTGCAGGGGGATGCCCTGGTGGTGCACGTGGTGGACGCGCCCTACACGGGGGGCGTGGGGCTGGCCTTCCTGAGCGACGACGCCACCTTCGCGGGGACGCTGGACGGCTACCTGGCGAGCCTGGTCGGGGACAAGGCGTGACGCAGGAGGTGGGCCCGGAGGAGCCGTGGCCGCGCGACCGCGGTCGCTTCCTGCTGCTGTCGCGGCTGGGACGTGGCGGCCACGCGGAGGTGTTCCGCGCGCGGATGCAGCAGGGGCCGCTGGCGGGCGAGGAGGTGGCGCTCAAGCGCGTGCGGCCGGAGCGCGCGAGGGACGCGGAGGCGCGCGAGCTGCTCTTGCACGAGGCGGAGCTCGCCCGGTGCCTGAACCACCCGCACATCGTGGGCTTCCGGGAGTACGGCGAGCAGGCGGACGGGCCCTACCTGGCGCTGGAGCTGGTGGACGGCACCGACCTGGGCCGGGTGCTGGCCCAGTGCCGGCGCCGGCGCATCGAGCTGCCCATCGACATCTCGGTGATGATGGTGCGCCACGTGCTGGAGGCGCTCGCGCACGCGCACGCGGCCACCAACTCCAAGGGCCGGCCGCTGGCGGTGGTGCACGGGGACGTGTCGCCGCACAACGTGCTGCTGTCGCGCGGCGGCGAGGTGAAGCTGGCGGACTTCGGCGTGGCGCGCTCGCGGGCGGGCGCCGCGGTGGACTCGCGGCGCATGGGCAAGCAGCACTACCGGTCGCCGGAGCTGCTCGCGGGCGAGGTGTCCGTGGCGGTGGACCTGTGGGCGGCGGCGGTGCTGCTGTACGAGCTGCTGTCCCTGGAGTCGCCCTTCCCCGACGGCACCGCCGAGGCGGTGGAGGCCGCCATCCGGGGCGGACGGGTGACGCCCGTGCGGATGGTGGCGCCGGAGGTGTCGGATCCACTGGCGCTGGTCTTGGACCGGGCGCTCGCGCCGCGTCCGGCGCAGCGCTTCTCCTCCGCGGATCAGTTCGCCCGGGCGCTCGCGGCCCTGAGTGATGACCGGGTCGCGACGCCGCTGGCGGTGGCGGCGGTGGTGCGCGGGCTGATGGGCGCGGAGCCGGGCTGAAGGCAGGCGTTGCCCTCCGCCCTCCTTCCGTCCGGGGTCACGCCACCTGTTGTCCCGAAGGGACGACGAGGCCCGCGTCGCCTTCCACCACGAGCCGGCTGCGGCCGCCGCCCTGCTTCACCACGCGCACCTGCACGCCGATGCGCTCGGCCAGCCCGCTGACGTGGGAGATGATGCCCACCTGGCGGCCGGTGGCCTGGAGCGCGTCGAGCGTGGCCAGCGCCACCTCCAGCGTCTCCGGATCCAACGTGCCGAAGCCCTCATCGATGAAGAGGGTCTCCACCTGCGTCGTCTCCGACGACAGCGAGGCGAGGCCCAGCGCGAGCGCGAGCGACACGAGGAAGCTCTCGCCGCCGGAGAGGCTGGCCACGCTGCGGACCTCGTCGCCCATGTCGCCGTCCACCACCTGGAGGTCCAGGTCGTGGCCGGGCACGCGCTCCAGGCGGTAGCGGCGCGCCAGCTCGCGCAGGTGTGCGTTGGCGTGCAGCAGCAGCGCGTCCAGCGTGAGGCTCTGGGCGAACACCTTGAACTTCTTGCCGTCGTGCGAACCGATGAGGTCGCTCAGCGCCTTCCACACCTCCGCCTCGCCCTGACGGAACTCCAGGGCCCGGGCCTCCGCGCCATGTCGCGCGCGGGCCGCGTCGTCGCCCTCCAGCCGGGCGCGCAGCGTGGCCTCCGCGCGGCGGCGGGCCTCCACGTCCGCGCGCAGCGTCTCGCAGGTGGCGGCGACGTCCGCTTCGGCCAGCGCGGGGAGGCCCGAGGCCTCGTGGCGGATCCGCCGCTCGCGGCGCTCCTCCAGGATGGCGCGGGCCTGGGCCACGGACTCGCGCAGGGCATTGAGGGCGCGGGCCTCGGCGTCGCACCAGGCGGCGTCGCGTGACAGCAGGGCCTTCAGCGCCTCCAGCGTGGTGCCGCGTCCGGCGAGTCGCTCGGCGAGGTGTGCCTGGGCGGCGTCGAGCGCACGGACGGCCTCGGCGCGCAGGCGCACCGCGTCCTCCGCGCGCGCGGTGGCCACCTTCTCCTCCTGCTGGAGGGACTCCGCCGCTTCGCGGGCGCGCTCGTAGGTGTCCACCGCCGCATCGAGCCGCGCATGGACCTCCGCGCGCACCTCCTGCGTGGGGCGTCCCTGGAGCAGCCGCGCGCGGGCCCGCGAGGCTTCCTGGAGGGCGGCGTCCTTGAGGTTCGCGCGGCCGGACGCGGTCTCCGCGTCCTCGTGGCGGTCCTGGAGGCGGGCCTCTTCCCGGGCACGGCGGCCCTGCTCTTCATCCAGCCGCTTCTGCGCGGCTTCGAGCTCCGCGATGCGCTCGCGCCACTTGGTCACCCGCTCCACGCACCTGCCCTGGAAGCGCACGGGATCCGCGGCGAGCTTCTCCTCCCAGGAGACTTCGTTGGCGAAGGGCGGGGAGACCTCCGTGAGTGCGCGCTGTCGCGCCTCGCGGGCGGCGTCACGCCGCAGCAGCGCCTCGCGGTGGGCCTGCACCGCGCGGGCAAGCGCGTCCTCGGCCTTGCGCAGGGCTTCGGCCGCGCCTTCACGACGCGCGCGCCGGGTTTCGAGCAGCGCCCGGGCTTCGCGGGCCGCGGTGGCCCGGACCTCGGCGGAGGCTTCTTCCTCGCGCAGGGTCGCGAGCCGGACGCGCACGTCTTCCTGCGCGGCCTTCGCCCAGGCTTGAGCGGCGGAGGACTCCGCGTCCTCGGGAGGCAGTGCGTCCGGCGCACGCCGCGGATCCGCACCGGGAAGCACTGCCTGGAGCCACCGCGCACGCGCCGCGCGCCAGGACTCCTGGTGTCCCTTCCTCCTGCGGGCCGCCGTGTCGCGCCGCCCTTCCGCCTGCGTCGCGGCCGTGCCCGCCGTCGCCTGCCGCACGCTCGCCGCGCCTTCCTGCTTCGCGGCGGCATCCCGCGCCGACTCCAGCTCACCCACCCGCGCCGCGGCCTCCGCGACCAGGCCCTCCAGCGCCGCGCCCTCCCGGGCATACGGATGTTCGAGCGCGCCGCACAGCGGGCACGCCTCTCCCGCCTGCAGCGCGGCCCGGTGCGAGGCCAGCCCCTGCGTCGCCTCCGCGCGCGACTGCGCACGGCGCGCCTCCTGGAGCATCGCCTCCTGCATCGCACGGCGCGCTGACGCCTCCTTCGCCTCTTCCGCCGCGCGCGCGGACACCTCGCGGTGCGCCTTCACCTCCGCGTCCGCTTCGCCCTCCACCGCCCCTTCGGACCGCGCGCCCTCGCCCGCGAGCGACAGCGCCCCCAGCGCGTCCTGCCGCGCCAGCAGGGCCTCCCGCAGCGCGCGCCTTGCCGCGCCGTCGTCCTCGCCCAGCGCCGCCTCCGCGTGGGTGGCCAACGCCAGCGCCTGGGCCTCGGTCTCGACCGCGCCCTGGTGCTCCTCGCGGCGAGACTGCGCCTCGCTCCCCAGCCGGTCCACGTCCTTGCCCAGCCGGTCCACGTCCGCGCCCGCGCCCTGCTCCTCCTTCAGCGCGACCGCGTAGCGCTCCAGCTCGCGCTGCCAGCGGGGCCACTCCGTCGCCAGGGGCTCCCAGCTCGCATGCGACGCGCGCCAGGCCTGGGCCGCATCCACCAGCCCCTGTGCCTTCGCCTCCGCCGCCTGCACCAGCGCCAGCGCCTCGCGCGCCGAGTCCTCCGCCGCCCGCGCCTGCTTCGCCAGCTCCGCCGTCTCGCGGGCCTCGCGCTCGGCCTCCGCGCGCCGCGTGTCCAGCTTCGCCGCTTCCTCCAGCGCCGGACGCACCGCGGCCTCCGCCTCCTGCGCCGCCGCCCGCGCCACCTCCGCCTGCATCCGCACCTGGCGCTGCGCCGCCGCCGCCGCGAGCGCCGACTCCGCCTGGGCCGCACGGTGGAGCTGTTCGGCCTCCGCGCTCGCACAGCGCTGCTCCGCCGTCTCCACCGCGGACACGACCGCCCGGAAACCCTCCGCCGCGCGCACCGACTCCAGCAGGGCCTCGCGAGGCGCCGCCTCCGCCTGCGCCGCCGCCGTCCGCGTCAGCGCCGCTTCCGCCTCCTGCTCCCGCCCCGCGAACTCCGCGCGCTGCGCGAACCAGGACCGCGCCGCCTCCGCCTCGCGAAGCCGCGCCTCCTCCCGCACGCGCGCGGCCTCCTCCTCGCCCCACTGGAGGCGCACGCCCTCGCGGTCCGCGTCCGACAGCAGCGTGATGGCGGCGAGCCCGTGCAGCAGCTTCTTCACCTCCTCCTGCTCCCGCGCGTTCTTCTCGTGCGCCGCGACGGACACCCGGCTGTACACCTCCGTGCCCGTCATCCGCTCCAGCAGCTCCGCGCGCTCGTTCGCATCCGCGCGCAGGAACGCCGCGAACTCCCCCTGCGCCAGCAGCGCCGAGCGGCGGAACTGGTCGAACGACAACCCCAGCCGCTCTTGAATCGCCTGGAGCACCTCGCCCTTGGTGCGGCCGTGCACCTGTCCGGAGACCACGTCCGTGAGGCTCAGCTCCTGCGGCCGGAAGCGCCCCTCCGCGCGCTCGCGCGCCCGCCACACGTTCCAGCGGGCCCGGTAGCGCCGGCCGTCCTTGCCCAGGAAGTCCACCTCCGCGTGGCCCTTGCCCGCCCCGCGCCGGAGCATGCCGCGCACGTCATACGCGGACAGCCGCGCCTCCTCGTCCTCGTCCGCCCGGCCCACCAGCACCTTGCTGGGCCCGCCCAGCCGGGGCGTGCGGTCGAACAGCGCCAGGCACAGCGCATCCAGCAGCGTGCTCTTGCCCGCGCCCGTCGCGCCGGAGATGGCGAACAGCCCCAGCCGGTCCAACGGCGCGCGGTCCAGCTCCAGCGCGAAGTCCCCCGCGAAGCTCGTCAGGTTGCTGCCGCGAATGGCGAGGATCTTCACGGCGCGTCCTCCTGCACCTGCGTGAGCAACGCGTGGAACGACTCCAGCAACACCGGCGACGGCGGCTCCTGGAAGTCCCGCGCGTACCGGGCGAGGAACACGTCCTCGGGCGTGCGCTCCCGCAGCGACAGCCCCGGACGCACGTCCGCCAGCGCCCCGCCCGTCCCCGTGTAGAAGGGCGTCAGCTTCACGAGCCGCGCCGCGCGTCCCTCCAGCGCCTTCTCCACCTTGTGGCGCAACGCCGGCTCTGGCCGGGGCAGCGACACGCAGACCTCCAGGTACGGCCGCATCGACTCCGGCATCCCCGCCTCGCACGCGGGCAGCGCCGCGAGCAGGTCCAGCACGTCCGCGAGCGACACCGCGTCCCGCGCGGGCACCCGCACCATGTCCGTCGTGCGCGGCACCGTCAGCGGGCGCACCTGGGTGAGCGCCCCGTCCTCCACGTCCACCAGCAGCACCTGGTGCCGGTAGTGCGCCTCCGACAGGGACAGCGGCAGGGGCGAGCCGCTGTAGCGCACACCCTCGCGGCCGCCCACCCGCTGCGCCTTGTGCAGGTGTCCCAGCGCCGCGTAGGTGACGTCCTCCGGGAACAGGTCCACCGGCAGCGCGTGCTGGTTGCCGCCCAATATCTTCCGCTCGCTCAGCTCCGACAGCTCCGAGCCCGTCATGTAGCAGTGGCCCATCGTCACGAGCCCGTGCCCGGAGCGCCGCCGCCTGCGCGCCGCCTCCAGCACCTCCGCGTAGACGGAGCGCACGCCCTCCACGAGCCGGTCCACCGTCGCCTCCGCCACCGGCGGCAGGTCCGAGGGCCGCAGGTACGGCACCGCCGCCACCCACGCGCCCACCCGGCCGCGCGAGTCGTGCACCGGCACCACCAGCCGCTCCATCTCCAGCGCGCCCTGGTGACGCGGCAGCCCGCCCACCACGCGCACGCCCAGCGCGGTGAACAGGGGATCCGGCGCGTCCAGCCGCGCCGCCGAGTCGTGGTTGCCGCCCACCACCACCACGTCCAGCTTCGGCAGCGTGCGCCGCGCCCGCGCGACGAAGTGGTACCAGGCCGCCTGCGCCTCCGCGCTGGGGTTGGCCGTGTCGAAGATGTCTCCGGCCACGAGGAGCGCGTCCACCTCCTCTGACTCCAGCGTGCCCAGCAGCCACGTCAGGAACGCGGTGTGCTCCGCTTCGCGCGAGACGTCATACAGCGTGTGGCCCAGGTGCCAGTCCGACGTGTGCAGCAGGCGCATCCGGCGTTCGTCCTCCCTCATGCCTCACGGCCCGGCCGCGGGCGCCAGCGGGGCAGACTCCCCCGGTGGACGTCCCGACTCCAAGCGGCGAGCCCCCGCTCCCTTACCTGCCCCCTCTGACATTGTCGAAAAAGGGTGTCATTCCGCGAGCTTGCGTCCGTGCCCTTCCCAACGCGTCGTCCCCTGCCCGGCGCACGCCCCACGGCGCCTTCCCGGCAGTCCCGGGACGACCCGCGAGGAGGGCCCCGGACTCCGCGCGCCCCGCACGCCGCATCGCACCGAGCGTGCATCGCCAACGCGGTGCGTGCGCATCCGTCACGCCCTGCCGCGCGGAAGCTCCGGGCGGCAGAAATGCAGGCACGCGGGATTCCGCACGCGTTCCAGCCGCGCGGATTCTCTTCCACCTGTTCGCGTCCTGGCACTGCAAGCCTGCCGGGCACGCGGCGGTGCGAACGCGTTCGGATTGGTGGTCCGCGCGCCGCGCGCCAGTGCACAATGCGCCGCCATGCTTCCCGGTGTCTCTTCTCCGCTCGGCATCCTCGCGTCCCTGCTCGTCCTGGGCGCCCTGGTCCTCTTCACCCTGTTCCAGCTCAAGCGCCGGCAGCGCGCCGCGTGGGAGGCGTTCGCGAAGGCGAACGGGCTCATCTGCGCGGAGAAGCGGCTGGAGGTCCAGGGGCGCTACCGGGGGCAACCGCTGCTGCTCGCCACGGGGAAGCGGGGCGTGGGTGGCAAGAAGCGCCACACCGTCACCGTGCTGCGGCTGGACCTGGAGGGCGCGCTGCCCGCGGACCTGCTGCTGGAGCATGAGCGCCCCGAGGACAAGATTCCGGGCGCCGCCACCCCGCGCGAGGAGGTGCTGGGCGACGCGGAGCTGGACGCGGCCTTCCAGGTGGAGAACCTGGCCCCGGAGGCGCGCCCGGTGCTGTTGGATCCCGACGTGCGCAAGCGCCTGCTGGGCCTGCGCGGGCACCGCCGCGTCAGCATCAAGGGCGGCTGGCTCCAGGTGGAGCAGCGCGGTGTCCCCGCGAGCGCCGGTGCGCTGGAGTCGTTGATCCGCGCGCCCCACGAGCTGGCCCGCACCGTCACCGCGATGGCGCCCGCCCTGCCCCCGTCGCACGCGCTGGACGCCGCGCTGCACGCGGACGCACCGCAGGACGAAGAGCTGCCCGGCTCCGAGCACGCCTGAGAAGGGCCCGGAGCACGAAGCCCCAAGCGCGAAGCCCGGAGGCGTCAGCCGGCGACGGCGAGCGCTGCCACGTACTGCTCGCGCACGCGCGTGGCCAGCTCCACCGCGTCCGGCCCGAAGCTCTCCGGAGGCAGCGCCGGCAGCACGCGCACGGTGACGTTCGCGCGCGGGCTCATCCACGGCCCGTCCCCATCCACCAGCTCGCGCGTGCCCCGCACCAGCACGGGCACCACCGGCACGTGCTCCTCCAGCGCCAGCTGGAACGCACCGCGCTTGAACGGCAGCAGCTCCCCCGGGGAATAGGTCCCTTCCGGGAAGATGAGCACCGGGATGCCCCGGCGCAGCCAGCGGCGGCACGGGCCCAGCAACTGCTCCATCGACTTCGTACTGCCGCGCACGATGGGCACGTACCCCAGCAGCGTCATCATCCAGCCCACCAGCGGGGTGCGGAACAGCGACGCCTTCGCCACGAACTTGTACGGCGTGAACAGCCCCATCACCGCGAGGATGTCCGCGAAGGACTGGTGGTTGACGACGTAGACGCACGGGCCCCTGGGCAACAGCTCCCGTCCCTCCACGCGCACGCGCCAGCCGGGCGACGCGTGCAGCCACAGCCCGTAGCACCACCGGCACACCAGCACGTGCAGCCAGCGCCGGTCGGGGTCCAGCGGATACGCCACCACGAACAACACCGCGCCCAGCGTGAAGAGCATGGGCGCGGTGACGAGGAACAGCAGGAAGAACCACAGCGAGACGGCGTAGCGCATGGAAGACGGAAACTTCAGCGCGCCGCCGGAGGCGTCATGTTCATGGCGAAGTTCATCGCGTAGTTGACCTCCAGGCCGCCGTCCACGACGAGCGTCTGGCCGTTCACGTACGCGGAGCCTTCCGAACACAGCCATTCAATGGGGCGCGCGATCTCATCCACGCTGGCCACGTGGCCCACCGGCACCTGCTCCTTCACCTTCTCCTCCAGGCCCGCCCACGCGTCGCCCATGTAGAAGCGGCTGGAGTCCGTGTCGATGTAGCCCGGGTTGACCGCGTTGACGCGGATGCCGGAGCCGGTCAGCTCCGCGGCCAGGTACTTCACCATGATCTCCATGGCGCCCTTCATCGCGCCCAGCAGGCCATGGAACGGCAGCGGCATGCGCGAGTCCATGCCGGACACCGCGACGATTCTCCCCTTGCGCCCCTCCATCAGCGGCACCGCGCGCTGCGAGCCCAGCAGGAAGCTCTTCACCGTCACGTTGAAGGTCTTGTCCATCTGGTGCAGCTTCGTCTGCATCAGCGGCGTGAAGACGGTGGAGGCCGCGTTGGCGACGAACACGTCCAGGCCCTTGAACTCCTCCTGGATGACGTCGAACACGCCGTGCAGGCTCGCGGGCTCCAGCTGATCCGCCATCACGACGCGACAGCGGCGGCCCAGCGCCTCCACCTCCTTCGCCAGCGTCGCCGCGGCTTCCGCGTCCCGACGGTAGGTGGAGACGATGTCGTAGCCGGCACGGGCCAGCCTCAGGGAGACCGCGCGGCCCACGCCACGCGAACCCCCGGTGATGAGCGCCACGGGAGGAGTCGTCATGGACCGAAGGGATACCATGTTCCCCCGCTCCTGGCGCACGGCCGGCTGCCTGCCCGGCCTCCCACTGCCGCCCCTCCGGGACAGGCAAGACGTCGGACCCGCATCATTCTCCTGCAATGCGCTTGCAGGGCCGCCAGATTAGCGCCTTAAGGTCCCCGGTCGAACCGGAGGAGACACCGCATGGACGCGCAGGGAGTGCACATCGAAACCCATCCCCGGGAGGGCGAACCGGTGTTCAGCGCGGGCCGCCCGGACCCCTGCGCCATGGTCCTCTTCGGCGCCACGGGTGACCTGGCCGAACGCAAACTATTCCCCGCCCTCTTCGAACTCGCCCGCTCCGGCCTGCTCCCGGAGCACTTCGCCATCGTCGCCTTCAGCCGCTCCAAGCTGGACGACGCGGGCTTCCGCGCGCACGTGAAGGAGGGGCTCCAGAAGTTCGCCCGCACGCAGCCCGTGGACGAAGCGACCTGGAAGCGCTTCGAGCAGCAGATTGAATGCGTCTCCGGCGGCTACGACGACCCGGAGAGCTTCCAGCGCCTGAGCGCCAAGCTCCAGGACGTGTCGAAGCGCCATGGGACGGAGGGCAACCAGCTCTATTACATGGCCACGCCCGCCTCCACCTTCCCGCAGATCCTCCACAGCCTGTCCGGCGCGGGGCTCTTGAAGCGCGAGGAGCAGCCCGGGGAGAAGCCCTGGCGGCGGCTCATCATCGAGAAGCCCTTCGGCCATGACCTGGAGAGCGCCCGCGCGCTCAACAAGGAGCTGAGCGCGGTGCTGGATGAGAAGCAGATCTTCCGCATCGACCACTACCTGGGCAAGGAGACGGTGCAGAACATCCTCGTCTTCCGCTTCGCCAACGCCATCTTCGAGCCGCTGTGGAACCGCCAGCACATCGACCACGTCGAAATCACCGCGACGGAGCTGATCGGCGTGGAGGGCCGCGGCGGCTTCTACGACGAGACGGGCGTGCTGCGCGACATGGTGCAGAACCACCTGCTCCAGGTGCTCGCCCTGTGCGCCATGGAGCCGCCGGTGTCCTTTGGCGCGGAGGACATCCGCGATGAGAAGAACAAGGTCTTCCGCGCGCTGCGCCCGGTGGACGGCCATGACGTGCCCGACCACGTCGTCGTGGGCCAGTACGAGGGCTACCAGGACGAGAAGGGCGTGAAGAAGGGCTCGCGCACGCCCACGTACGTCGCGATGAAGATGAACGTGGACTCGTGGCGCTGGCAGGGCGTGCCCTTCTACCTGCGCGCGGGTAAGCACCTGAAGCGCCGCATGACGGAGGTGTCCATCCACTTCAAGTCGGTGCCCATCGGCCTGTTCAGCGGCGGCGGCGCCACGTGCCAGCGGCTGCAGCCCAACGTGCTCACGCTGCGCATCCAGCCGCACGAAGGCATCGCGCTGTCGTTCGAATCCAAGGTGCCCGGCGAGGACGTCAACATCGGCGGCGTCACCATGGACATGGACTACGCGGAGAGCTTCAAGAAGCCCGTGCCGGAGGCGTACGAGCGGCTGCTGCTGGACTGCATGCGCGGCAACGCCACCCTCTTCGCGCGGCAGGACAGCGTGGAGCAGGCGTGGGGCTACATCACGCCCATCCTGCGCGCGCTGGAGACGGAGGCCGGCGGCACGCTGCACACCTACGAGAAGGGCAGCACCGGCCCCCAGGCCGCGGACGCGCTGCCCGCGAAGAACGGCCGCCGGTGGTCCCGGCTATGACCAGGCCGACCCTGAAGCCTCTCGTTGTCCCTTCGGACAAGCTGACCCTGGAGGCCTCCGACTGGCTGGCGCGCGAACTCCAGAAGGTGCTCGCGACGAAGCAGCGGGTGAGCCTGGCGCTGTCGGGCGGCAACACGCCGCGCCCCGCGTACAGCCTCCTCGCGGAGCACACGCTGCCGTGGGAGCGGGTGGACGTGTACTTCGTGGACGAGCGCTTCGTGCCGCCCGACCACGCGGACAGCAACTACCGGCTGGTGAAGGAGTCGCTCCTCACGCCGCTGAAGCTCGCGGACTCGCAGGTGTTCCGCATGCAGGGCGAGCGCGAGGACCGCGACGCCGCCGCGCGTGACTACGAGAAGACGCTGCCCGCGAAGCTGGACGTGGTGCTCATCGGCGTGGGCGAGGACGGCCACACCGCGAGCCTCATGCCCGGCCACCCTGCCCTCCAGGAGCGCGCGCGGCGGGTGCTCGCGGTGGAGCAGAGCGCCAAGCCGCCGCCGTGGCGGATGACGCTGACGTTCCCCGTGCTCCAGGGCGCGGGGGCGGTGCTGGGGCTGGTGGCGGGTGAGGGCAAGCGGGACGCCATGCGGCGGGTGCTTCAGGGCGATATGCAGCTGCCCGCGTCGCACGTGACGAACACGCAGTGGATGCTGGACCCCGCCGCCGGAGGGTAGGCGGGGCTCGGGAGGAATCATGGGCACACAGACGAAGCCTGCGCAGTTCGGCGTGGTGGGCATGGGCGTCATGGGCGCGAGCCTCGCCCTCAACATCGCGGACCACGGCTTCCGCGTCGCGGTGTGGGACCGCCACCCGGAGAGCATCACCAAGGTCCAGCAGGAGAACCCGAAGCAGGCGCTGGCGGGCTACCCGGAGCTGGAGGCGTTCGTCGCCGGCCTGGAGCGCCCGCGCCGCATCCTCCTGATGATCACCGCCGGAGCGCCGGTGGACCAGATGATGGAGCGGCTGTTCCCGCTCCTGTCGCCCGGCGACGTCATCATGGACGCGGGCAACTCCTGGTACCTGGACACCCGGCGCCGCGAGGCCCTCTGCAAGGAGAAGGGCTTCCACTTCCTGGGCATCGGCGTGTCCGGCGGCGAGGAGGGCGCGCGCAACGGCCCGTCCATCATGCCGGGCGGCCCCAAGGACGCGTACGCGCTGGTGCAGCCGGTGCTGGAGGCCATCGCCGCGCGCAGCGAGGAGGGCCTGTGCGTCACCCACGTGGGCCCGGAGGGCGCGGGCCACTTCGTGAAGATGGTGCACAACGGCATCGAGTACGCGGACATGCAGTTGCTCGCGGAGACGTACGACGTGCTCCGCCGCGGCCTGGGCCTGGAGACGGCGCAGCTGGGCGACCTGTTCTCGAAGTGGAACGAGGGCATCGCCGAGTCGTTCCTCCTGGAGACCACCATCAAGGTGATGCGCAAGCGCGACCCGGAGACGGGCCGGCCGCTGCTGGACCTGGTGCTGGACAAGGCCGGCCAGAAGGGCACGGGCAAGTGGACCGTGCAGGTGGCGCTGGACCTGGGCGTGCCGGTGCCCTCCATCGCCTCCGCGCTGGACGCGCGCAACCTGTCCTCGCGCAAGGACGAGCGCGTGGCCGCGAGCAAGAAGCTCCACGGCCCCGCCATCTCCCTCTCCTCCGAGGAGCAGAAGGAGCTGGCGCAGTGGGCGCATGACGCGCTCTACGCGGCGCGCGTGGTGACGTACGCGCAGGGCATGCGGCTCATCCAGGCGGCGTCGGATGAATACAAGTGGGGCGTGTCGCTGGCGGAGATGGCGCGCATCTGGCGGGGCGGCTGCATCATCCGCGCGAAGCTGCTCACGCCGCTGCGCGAGGCCTTCCAGCAGCAGCCCACGCTGCCCAACCTCCTGGTGTCGGAGGCGTTCGCGCCAGTGCTGGACAAGCTGGCCCCGTCGTGGCGCAAGTTCCTGGGCACCGCGATAAGGGCGGGCATCCCGATGCCCGTGTTCAGCAGCAGCCTGGCGTACCTGGACAGCTACCGCAGCCCGGAGCTGCCGCAGAACCTCACCCAGGCCCAGCGTGACGCCTTCGGCGCGCACACCTACCAGCGCCGGGACAAGCCCGACGCCGGCTTCGTGCACTCCGACTGGCTGAAGTAGCGCGCACGTCCGACGCGCGCTGCGCGCCCCCTACTTCTTCTGGGTGGCGCGCAGCTCCGCGCGGCGGATCTTCCCGCTCACCGTCTTGGGCAGCTCCGCGACGAACTCAATCTCGCGCGGGTACTTGTACGGCGCCGTGGTCCTCTTCACGAAGTCCTGCAGCTCCTGCGCGAGCGCCGGTGACGCCGTGTGGCCCGGCGTCAGCAGCACGTACGCCTTGATGCGCTGGCCAATCTTGTCGTCCGGCACGCCGATGACGGCGGACTCGGCCACCGCCGGGTGCTCCAGCAGCGCGGACTCCACTTCAAAGGGGCCCACGCGGTAGCCGGACGTCTTGATGACGTCGTCCGAGCGCCCCACGAACCACAGGTAGCCGTCCGCGTCGCGCACCGCGCGGTCGCCGGTCACGTACCAGTCGCCTCGGCTGCTGGAGGCGTTGGCCGCGTCGTCGTTGAGATAGCCCTGGAACAGCCCCACCGGCCGCTCCGGCTTCACGCGCACCGCGATGTCGCCCTCCTGCCCGTCCGCCACCTCTTCGCCCTGCGCGTTGATGACGCCCACGGTGAAGCCGGGGGACGGCTTGCCCATGGAGCCCATGCGCGGCTCCAGGGACGGGAACATGCCCACGATGACCACCGTCTCCGTCTGGCCGTAGCCCTCGCGGATGAACAGGCCGGTGGCCTCCTTCCACGTCTCGATGACCTCCGGGTTGAGCGGCTCGCCCGCGCTCACCGTGTGGCGCAGCGAGGACAGGTCCACCGCCTTCAAATCCTGGAGCACCAGCGCGCGCCACGCGGTGGGCGGCGCGCAGAAGGTGGTGACGCGCTCGCGCTCCAGCACCTTCAAGAAGGCCACCGGGTCGAACCGGCCGCGGAAGTCGTAGACGACATTGCACGCGCCCTCGCTCCAGGGACCGAAGAGCTTGCCCCAGGCGCACTTGGCCCAGCCGGTGTCGCTGAGCGTCAGGTGCCTGTCATCGGGCTTCAGGTCCAGCCAGTAGCGGCCGGTGATGAGGTGGCCCTGGCCGTAGCTGGCCTGCGTGTGCTGCACCATCTTCGGCATGCCGGTGGTGCCGGACGTGAAGTAGATGAGCAGCGCATCCTCCGCGCGCGTCGGCGGGAAGGCCGTGGCCTGCGCCTGGGGCAGCGCCTCCGACACGTAGCGCGTCCACGGCGCGGGCGCATCCCCGGTGGACACCCACGTCGTCACGCCGGGCGCGTCCCGCACGCCCTCGAAGCGGTCCAGGCAGCTGGCGTCGGTGAGGACGGCCTTCGCGCGCGAGGCCTCCAGCCGGTAGCGGATGTCCTTCGCCGTGAGCATGGGCGTGCCGGGCATGAAGACGATGCCGGCGCGGATGCAGCCCAGCACCAGGAACCACCACTCCGGCACGCGCGGCATCAGGATGAAGGCGCGGTCGCCCCGCTTCAGCCCCAGCCCGGCCAGGAAGCGCGCCGCGTGCAGCGAGCGCTCCTTCAGCTCCTGGAAGGTGAAGCGCTGGGAGCGCCCGGACTCGTCGGACCACTGGAGCGCGGGGGCCTGGGGCCGCTCGGCCGCGTGCCGGTCGATGACGTCGGTGGCGAAGTTGAAGTGCTCCGGCCGCTCCCACCGGAAGTCGCGGCGGGCGGACGCGTAGTCAACGGAGGCGCGGGGAGAGGACGCGGGCATGGGCAGGCTCCTGGTCTGTTGCGACAACCCCAGGAGCCTGACACGTCATCCCGCGTCCGGCGGTGCGAGCCCGCGCGGGGCGCCCATTGGTGGACGCTCCAGCGCGCGAGGGAACTGCGGGTCCATCAGGGCGCCGCGGCGCGAAGCTCCTGCGCCAGCTTGCGCGCTTCGTCGCTCCAGCCGGGCTCGCCCAGGGACGCCACCTGTTCGAAGTCGCGGGCCGCGCGCGCGTCCTGATTCAGCGCACGCAGCGCGAGGCCGCGGTTCCACAGGGCCTGCGCATGGCGGGGCTCCGCGCGCACCACGGAGTCCAGCAGCTCCAGCGCGGCCTGGGGACGGCCCTCGTGCAGCGCCACCACCGCCAGGTCGTTGTCGCGCGCCAGCGACGCGGGCTCGCGCGCCAGCACCGCCTGCGCCTGCTGCCACTGGCCGTGCAGCACGTAGGCCGCGACGATGCCGCGGAACTCCTTGCGCTCCTCCATCTCCGCCAGCGGCCGCAGCGGCAGCGGCTGCTGCGCGTCCGCCACGTCGGCGCCGCCGCGCATGGGGCTGTAGCGGCGCCACTGGTCCGCGCGCGGATGCGACAGCCGGGCCTCCAGCTCGCGCGTGGTCTGGTTCTCCAGGAAGACCACCGCCGGCACGTCCGCCACCGGCATCATCCGGGGCACCATGACGGCGCAGAGGCTGGCGGCCATGGCCAGCGGCGCCACCACGCGGGCGTTGCGGCGCACCCACGCGCCCAGCGTCACCACGTTGTTCGCCGGCTGGGGGGCGGGCTGTTCGGAGACGCCCGTGCCCAGGGCCCTCGCCGCCAGCAGCTCCAACTGGAGCAGATCCCTCAGGCCGCCTTCACAGGCGGGGCAGCGCGGCAGGTGGTGCCGGAAACCCTCGGCCTCCACCTCGGACAGCTCACCGTCCATGAAGAGGTGCAGCTTGGTGCAATGCGCGTTCATGACTGGACTCCCCGCTCCCGGGCCACCGCGACGCTTGGCAGCAGCAGTTCCCGCAGGTCCCTGCGCGCCAGCGTGAGCCAGCTGCCCACGGTGCCCACGGGAACGTTGAAATGTTCGGCAATGGCCTGATAGCGGCGGCCTTCCGCGTGCAACTTGTAGGCGTCCCGCAGGTGCGGCTTGAGCTGTTCGATGGCCGCCTGGAACGCATCGTTGCCCACCAGCTCCCAGTTCTCCTGGTCCCCGTCCCCCGTCGCCGGCAGGTCCTGCACCAGCGCCAGGTGCGGCAGCCCGCGCACTTCCGTGCGCTGGCGGCGGCAGTGGTCCAGGAACCGGTTGGTCATCGTCGTGCACAACCACGCCGCGCACGCCGCTTCCGTGCGGTCCTTCAGCTGACCGAACTCCGGCAGGGCCCGCTCGAAGGCCTCCTGGACCAGGTCTTCCGGGTCCAGGATGCCGCGTGCGCACAACCGGCGGGCGACGGCCAACAGACTCGGCCGGTGCCGCTGGATGAACGCCTCGAAGTGGCGCCGTTCCCGGTTGAAGAGGTTGGCCATGACGCAAGGACCCGGAGTGACTGGTGGGCTTCCTGACTAAAGACGCCGAGCGCCTTGTTTCTTGAGAGAAAAATGCCTGAAAGGGCAGACAAGCCGGTCGGCAAGGCCGCTCAGCGAGCGGCTTCCAACCCTTCCAGCAGGGGCGGAACCGAGGGCGGCGGCAGCGGGCGGCGGCGCCGGGGAGCCCGCTCCTGGCAGTTGACGTAGGAGTTCTTCACATGCGGGGCGCTGTGGTCCGGCTCGAAGGCACCGGCGGGGGAGGACAGGTCTCCTGCGATCATGGGTCGCTTCTCCTGGTACGGGGGAAGTCCGGCGTAAGCCGGGGATGGGTGGAAAAAGACAGGCCGGGAGTCCATAGCACGCCCCGGCGCACCGGCAGGAGTGGCCCCCAGGGCCAATCCTTCAAGGATTACAAGGAGTTCCGAGAATGAACGAGGACAAGTCTCCTCTGCGGCCGGAGTGGCGGCAGTGGCTGGCGGAGAACCTGGCCCTGGGCGTGGAGCAGGAAGACGTACACCAGGTGCTGGTGTCGGCGGGAGTGGACCCGGCGCTGGCGCGCGCGGAGGTGGCGGCGGTGGAGGGGCACCCGTACTTCAAGGCGTGCCTCCAGGTGGCCCGGCACTTCGGGTGGCTGGAGTCGCTGATGGACGTCTACAGCGACCTGCGCGCCCAGGACGGGGGCCGGGAGCTGGAGGTGCGCGAGGGGATTGCCCCCGAGGAGTTCTTCCACCGCTACTACTTCGGCCACCGGCCGGTGGTGCTGCGCGGGATGATGGCGGACTGGCCGGCCCTGACGCGCTGGTCGCTGCCCTACTTCCGCGAGCGCTTTGGCGCGGTGGAGGTGGAGGTGATGGTGGGGCGCGACGCCAACCCGGAGCACGCGGCCATGCAGGACCGGCACCGGGCGCGGATGCCCTTCGCGGCCTTCCTCGACCGGGTGGAGGCGGCGGAGCAGACGAACGACTTCTACATGGTGCCGCGCAACGACAACTGGCGGCGCGACGGCCTGTCGCCCCTGCGCGAGGACCTGCGGGCGCCCCGGGGAATCATCGACCCGGCCCTGCTGCCGGACATGATGACGCTGCTCCTGGGGCCCGCGGGCACCGTCACGCCGCTGCACCACGACAACATGAACATCCTGTTGGGGCAGGTGCTGGGCCGCAAGCACGTGCGGCTGGTGCCGTCCTTCGAGCGCCACCGGGTGTACCCGCACCGGGGCACCTTCAGCCACGTGGACGCGGGGAAGCCGGACCTGGTGGCCCACCCGCTCTTCGCGGAGGCCACGGTGCTGGAGGCGGTGCTGGAGCCCGGGGACATGGTGTTCCTGCCCGTGGGCTGGTGGCACTGGGTGAAGGCGCTGGACGTGAGCGCCAGCGTCACCTTCCACCACTTCCTCGTCCCCGGCGGCAACACGCACCTGGAAGCCCCCTTCTGACGGAAAGCTCAGTCCGCCTTCTCCACCAGCAGCACGGAGCGCGTCCACCCGGCGCGGGCGTCGCGTGACAGCCACGCCTGGCGCTCGTCGCGCAGCGCGGTGGCCGCGGGGGAGCCGGCGTGGATGCGCCGGCGCACCCCGTCGAAGAAGCGGCCCGCCGCGTCCGGGATGTCCACGGTGGAGGCCAGCACCGCGCGCGCCCCCGAGTCGATGAAGGCCGCCGGCAGGCTGAAGGGCTCCGTGCTCTGCAGGGACGTGGTGCGTCCCGCGCTGCACGCGGCCAGGAACACGGTGGGTGACCCGGTGAGGCGCTGCTCGCGCACCACGTCCGCGGTGAGCGCGTAGCGGCCGTTCACCTCCGGGGACAGCACCACCAGCGACGCGCCGGAGATGCTGGGGTCGGTGATGCCGTGCGCGTGGATCTCAATCTCCGTGGCGTCCGCCATGCTCGCCAGCACGCGCGAGGGCGTGGCGTCCGAACCGGACAGCACGTCCGGCGGCGCGGCCCCCGGCTCCGCGTCCGGCGTCCACGCGGGGAGCCGGGGCAGCTGCAGGAGCGACGGCGCCTCCACGCCGGCCACCACCAGGCGGCGCGTGGGCGTGGCGCCGGGCGCCGGGCGCGGGCCCGTGGCGCGGCCCAGGCGGAAGCTCCAGGCCATCTCCGGCGGCAGCAGGTCCGTGCGCCCGAAGAGGGGCGCCCACGCGAGCACGTCCACGCGCTCGCAGCCGGAGAGCGTCTGCCGCAGCGTCTCCGGCACCAGCCGGGACGAGTCCGTCCGGGCGAAGGCCTCGCGGCGCGCGCCGTCGTAGTGGCCCTTCACCTCACCCTTGGGGCCCAGCGCCACCAGCGTGGTGCGCTCGGCATGGAGGCTGGCGGCCAGCGCGCACCGGGCCGGCACGGGCGTGCCCAGCTGCGCGGCCATCAGGGCCACCACCTTGGGGAACTCGCCGGCGCGGCCCGCGTCGTTGGCGAGCGACGAGTAGCTGAGCGCCCAGGACTCGCGCCCCAGCGCATCGCCGCGCGGCAGGGCGTCCGCGTCCGCGATGGCGCGCTTGAGCAGCGCCTCACCCCGGGCCCGGTCCTGGTCCAGGAGGAAGCGGCCTTCCAGATAGTGCATGTAGACGCGGTCGCTCGCCGGGATGGCGGTCCCCTCCCCCGCCTGGGTGAGGACCGTCTTCAGCCACTGCGCGTCCTGGGGCCGGGGGCCGGGGTTGAAGCGCGCCAGCTCCGCGACCGTCGCGCCGAAGACGAGCTCCATGGGGTTGTCCGCGCACGCGGACGCCAGCTCCAGCTCCCGTCGCGCGGCGTCCGGCCGCTGGTCCAGGTAGTTCAGGTGCGCCAGCTGCACGTGGGGCCAGGAGCATCTGCGTTTGACACCGCGCGCGGACCACTCCTCCAGATAGGCGCGGGCGCTGCCCAGGTCGTTGCGCGAGCGCGCGACGTGGCTCAGGATCTCCAGGACGCTGAACTCCATCTCCCACTCGCGCAGCTGCCGGGCGCCCGCCCACAGCACGCGCGCGTGCTGCTCCGCCTCCGTGAGGCGCTGCAGGTCGGTGTAGAAGATGGTCACCCGGCGCTCCAGCTCCAGACAGCGCACCGACAGCGAGCCCTCGCGGCAGCGCTGGAGCGCGGTGAAGAGGCGCTGCTCGGCCTTCCACCAGGCCCCCTCCGCGACCTCCTGTCGCGCCTGGTCCCGGTCCGCGACGTACGTGAACCAGGGGTCCTCCATCCGATGGATGCGCTCCACCGTGTCCTTCAGCCGGGGGAGCGTCCCTTCGCGGGTGCGCAGCAGGGCCCCCAGGTAGATGTCCTCGTCGCCGGACAGGCGCGCCCGGTCCACCAGCCCCTCCGGCATCGGGCCGCCCGCGCGCATCGCCTCCGCGTACTGGCGCGCCAGCTCCCCGCGGCGCTTGAAGTCGCGCTTCGCCACGCGCTGCACGTAGTCCGTGAGCGTGCGGCCGCCCTGCAGCCGGTCCAGCTCCTTCGCCAGCGGCATCAACTCCAGCGCGCGCTCCTTCGACGACGCGGTGCGCACCACGTCATAGAAGATGCCGCGCACCGTGCCCGGCAACTGGCGGGCGGCGTCCAACGGAAGCGGCGCCTTCGCGTCCTCCAACAGGGCCAGCGTCGCGGCGCGCGCCGCGGTCCACTGACGCTCGCGCTCCAGCGTGCTCTCGCGCAGGGACAACGCCTGGGCGTGCGCCTCGCGGCCCCAGCCCTGCTCTCCCAGCTTCGCCACCTGCTCGAAGAGCTCCGACGCGCGCAGCGTCAGCCCCATCTCCCGGAACACCAGCGCGCGGTTCCACAGGGCCTGCGCCAGGGTGGGCTTCGCCTCGATGGCGCCGTCCAGCAGGCGCAGCGCCTTTTCGAAGTCACCGCGCGCGAGCGCCACCGCCGCCAGGTCGCTGTCGCGCTCCGGCGAGGCCGGCAGGCGCTCCAGGAAGGAGGCGGCCTGGTTCCACTCGCCCTCCAGGGCATAGGCGGACGCGATGCTGCCCCAGTCCTCCCGGGCCTCCATGCGGGCGAGCGGGCCCAGGGGCATCGGCTCGGCGGGCACGGGACAGCCGCCAGCGGGGGCGCGTGAGCGGTAGCGGTCTGCTTCCGGGTGCGTGAGGCGGGCCTCGATGCGGGCCGCGGCCCGGCGCTCCACCCAGAAGTTGTCCGTCAACGGGGGTGGAGCGGCCGCGGGCTTCAGCGCCGCGACTCCCGCCGCCACCAGGGGGATGGCCAGCGCCAGCGCCCAGAGCTTCGTCTTCGCCGGCTTCAGCATGCGATCCCCTCGGGCGCCTCCCCCTTGC
>NZ_RAWG01000171.1 GCF_003611735.1 Corallococcus sicarius
ACCCCCCACCGCGCCCATGACGGCACGCCGCCCCAGCTCCTCCAGCACCTTGCCCAGCACGACCGCGAAGAGCACCGCCTGCACCGCGCCCACCGGGGCCAGCGACCCGAAGGGCCCGCCCAGCAGCCACAGCCACCCGCTGTGGAACGCGGGGTGCCAGTCCTCCAGCTGTCCCGACTGCAGCTGCTCCCACTGCACCAGCGGGTCGTAGGAGATGATCCCCGGGAAGAACACCAGCCACCACGCGCCCCACGCCAGGAGCGGCGGCAGCGCGTACGGGGCCCAGCCGGCCTGGCGCCGGGCGAACGCGGCCACCCGGCCCCGGCCCCAGCGCGCCTCCAGCAGCAGCCAGAAGAAGGCCCACGTCGCCACGCCGAAGAACACGTCCGCCAGGTCCACGTTCCAGAGGCCCGGCCGCAGCCGCGCCACGCGAAGGGTTCGCGAGCCGTCTTCGTTGTCACGCAGCTCGAAGGGCAGCGGGCGCACCCCGGGACCACTCGACACGGGCCCCCGGAGCGGGACCCACGTCACCTGCTCCACCGAGCGCTCCTCGAACTCGAACAGCGTCACCTCCGCCCAGGTCGCTTCCCGGGGCAGCGGGATGCGCACCTCCTGGAGGCCCTCCGGGATGCCGTCCCCCAGCACCTGCGTCAGGTCCGCCGGGGTCAGCGCGCGCTGCTCGGGGGCTTGCTCCCCCACGCCGTAAGCGACCCGGCCCTGCAGGGCCTGGCCCACCTGGGGGAAGCGCACCCGCAGCTCGTTCGCGGGCCCCAGCTGGGACTTGAACAGCGGCCACAGCGCGAGCATGGCCACCAGCGCCACCCCCGCGAGCCAGGACGAAGGTGCCCGCCGGGCGCGCCCGGAAGCGGGCCCGGTCTCATGGGCGGAGGAGGACGGAGTGCCGGCCCCGGAGGACGCGGGGGACGGAGCCGCTGAGGCTTGCACGACCATGCCGGTCTCCGTCCTTGGTTCAGCTGCCCGTGGCGACCGGCGTCGCCGCGCGGATCATCGGGGCCTCGGACACGAACTTCAATTCCGGATGCTTCTCCTCGGCGTGCTGGAGCGCCCAGTCGTCGCGGAAGAGGACCAGGGGCAGCCCGTCGCGGTCCTGCACCGTCTGACGGTTGCCCTCCCAGTCGAACGAGCGCGGGTCGAAGTTCTGCCCCACCACCCAGCGCGCGTGGCTGAAGGGCAGCCGGTCCAGCGCGATGCGCGCGCCGTACTCGTGCTCCAGCCGGTACTGCAGCACCTCGAACTGGAGCGCGCCCACCACGCCGACGATGGGGTCCTTCATGCCCATGCTGGGCTGCTGGAAGATCTGCACCGTGCCCTCTTCGGACAGCTGCTCCAGCCCCTTCTCCATCTGCTTGCGGCGCAGCGGGTCGCGCGAGCGCACCACCGCGAAGAACTCCGGGCTGAAGCGCGGCACGCCCTCGAAGGCCACGTCCGTGGCGCCCTCCGCCAGCGTGTCGCCGATGCGGTACTGCCCCGGGTCGAACAGGCCGATGACGTCCCCCGGCCACGCGTCTTCAATGGACGTGCGCTCGGCGGCCATGAACTGGCTGGGCTTGGCGAGCCGCACCTCCTTGCCCAGCCGCGAGTGGAACGCGTTCATGCCCTTGACGTAGCGGCCGCTCACCACGCGCATGAACGCGATGCGGTCGCGGTGCGCGGGGTCCATGTTCGCCTGGATCTTGAAGACGAAGCCCGCGAACTTGGGGTTCGTCGGCTCGCGCGGGCCCTGCGTGGTGGGGCGAGACGTGGGCGCGGGCGCCAGGTCCAGGAACGCGTCCAGGAAGGGCCGCACGCCGAAGTTCGTCATCGCGCTGCCGAAGAACATGGGCGTCAGCTGCCCGGAGTCCGACTTCTCGCGGGTGAAGGCATCCCCGCCAATGTCGAGCAGCTCGATGTCCTCGTTGAGCTTCTCCAGCTCCGACGCGGTGAGGACCTCGCGGATCTCCGGCGCGTCGATGGACACCGAGCGCTCCGAGACCTCCGACTCGCCGTGCGAGCCCTCCGCGGAGAACAGGTGCACCACGCGCGCCTGCCGGTCGTAGACGCCGCGGAACTCCGGCCCCATGCCAATGGGCCAGTTCATCGGGTAGGAGCGGATGCCCAGCACCTGCTCCAGCTCGTTCATCAGCTCCAGCGGTTCGCGGCCGTAGCGGTCCAGCTTGTTGACGAAGGTGAAGATGGGGATGTTGCGCAGGCGGCAGACCTTGAAGAGCTTCTTCGTCTGCGGCTCCACGCCCTTCGCCGCGTCGATGAGCATCACCGCCGCGTCCGCCGCGCTCAGCGTGCGATAGGTGTCCTCGGAGAAGTCCTGGTGGCCCGGGGTGTCCAGCAGGTTCACCGCGTGGTCGCGGTAGTTGAACTGGAGCACCGACGACGTGACGGAGATGCCTCGCTCCTTCTCCAGCTCCATCCAGTCACTGGTCGCGTGACGCCGGGCCCGCTTGGCCTTGACGCTGCCGGCCAGGTGGATGGCGCCGCCGTAGAGCAGCAGCTTCTCCGTCAGGGTTGTCTTTCCCGCGTCGGGGTGGGAGATGATGGCGAAGGTACGTCGCCGTGCGACCTCCCGCTCTAGCTCGTTGGCCATGATCCGAGGCCAACTATCACGGGCGGTCGTTCCTTGCAGCTTTGCAAGCAGCGCCTGGAGGTCCGGCCGGGCTCCGGCCCTCCGGGAAGCCCCCTTCCCGCCCCTCCGGGAGCACTCCATGTCGCAGCGCACCCTCCACGCCACCGGCACCCCGTGGGAGCCCCGGGTGGGCTACTCGCGCGCGGTGCGCGTGGGCCCCTTCGTCTCCGTCTCCGGGACCACGGCCACGGACGCTGGTGGGGCGCTGGTGGGCGAGGGAGATGCCTACCGGCAGGCAGCCCAGGCGCTCGCCAACATCCGCGCGGCCCTGGAGGCCGTGGGCGCGCGGATGGAGGACGTGGTGCGTACGCGCATGTACGTCACCGACATCGCGCGCTGGGAGGACATTGGCCGCGCGCACGGGGAATGCTTCGCGGCCATCCGCCCCGCCACGTCGATGGTGGAGGTGAAGGCGCTCATCGACCCGCGGATGCTGGTGGAGATCGAAGCGGACGCCGTGGTGGCGTCCGCCATGAGTTGAAGCCGCTGAGGCGACCGACGCCTCAGAACTCCGCCGTGACGTCCGTGGGCGCTTCGTCCGGCGCGCCGGGGTTGCCGGGCTCCGGGGACGCGTCGTCGCCGGTGCCCACGGGGGGCGTCACGTCGCCGCGCAGCTCCGGCCCGCGGCAGTCCTGGACGGCGCCCACGCGGCTGCCAGCCACCTCCGTGCAGGACTCCAGGCGGCTGCCGTCGGTGCACTGGAAGAGGACGCGGAAGACCTCCTTCTCCTGCACATCCCAGCACGCGCTGCCGACGTAGAAGGTGTTCGCCGGGATGTCGCCGCCCCAGGCGCGCAGGTCCGCGCGGCCGCCCAGCTGCGGGATGTGGCGCACGGAGGTGAGCACCTTCTCCTTCGCGGCGGTGGCGGTGTGGGGCAGGTTGTACGCGCCCAGCACGCGCGCGCGGGTGATGCCGGAGGGCTGGAGCTTGTGGCCCACGAAGGCGCCGGTGACGGCCTCGTGCGCGGTGGGGTTCGGGGTGAAGTTCGCCAGCCGGTACGCCAGCGACTTGCTGCCCTGACCGTGGTGCGCGAAGGACATCATCAGCCGGCCCTGCCCCGTGAAGGACGGCGCCACCGCCTTGAGGTTGTCCAGGGAGATGGCCAGCGTGCCCCGGCCCCGGTGCGCTTCGCCGTCGCGCTTGAGCGCGCCCGCGGCCACCAGCTTGTAGGCGGTGTCATCCGTGCTGCCCAGCGGCCGGGCCTCCAGCTTCCACTGGTAGCGCTTCGCGACGCCCTTGCGCACGGTGAGCTTGAAGGTGGCGTTGGCGCGGTCCTGCGGGCCGTACACGAGCACGTCGCCGGGCTTCGCGTCCGCGGACTTCTTCACCAGGTCCGCGACGGGCACGAGCGCCTGCCTCAGCGCGTCGTTGAGCGCCTTCACCTGCATGCGGGCGCCCTCCAGCATCGCGGCGCCCTCGCCGTCGAGCGCGGCCTCCGTCTCCCGGAGGTCCTGCGCGATGAGCGCCGCGCCATCCTGCGCGGGGGCCTCCGCGTTGATTTCCAGCGACGTGCCCGCGAAGTCCGGCAGCGACTCCACGGCCTCCTGATCATCCACCCCGCCGCACGCCGTCGAGAGCACCAGGGCCGCACCCACCGCCAACGTCTTGTTCCAGCGCATCGTCATCTCCAGGTCGAAAGGTTCGCGTGACTGCCTGCTGTCCTCTCCAACCCGGTCCGGGCGCGGTGGTTGCGGGCGGGGAATTTTTCCGTGCCTGGGGGGATGTGGGCGCCGGTGCGGGCGCCGGGGTGGTCGTCCTGCGTGGGAGGCCCTACCTTCCAGGTACCATGGGCGTCGAATGGAAGAGCAACATCGACATCGCGGATGCGCTGGAGCGCGTCGCGGACCTGCTGGACACGCAGGACGCGATGCCCTTCCGGGTGGCGGCCTACCGCAAGGCGGCGGCCACCATCGCGCAGCAGCCGGAGTCCGTCGCGGAGCTGCTCGCCACCCAGGGGGAACCCGGGGTGCGCAAGCTGCCGGGGGTGGGCAAGAGCATCGCCTCGTCGGTCGCGGAGTTCGTGCGCACCGGACGGATGGAGCTGCTGGAGCGGCTGGAGGGTGAGGTGTCCCCCGAGGGCCTGCTCGCCAGCGTGCCCGGCATCGGCCCGGAGCTGGCGAAGCGCATTCACGCGGAGCTGGGCATCACCACGCTGGAGGCGCTGGAGCTGGCCGCGCACGACGGGCGGCTGGAGCGGGTGGAGGGCTTCGGCCCCCGGCGCGCGGAACAGGTGCGCGAGGTGCTGGCGGCGCGGCTGGGGCGCAACCGGCGCGAGCGCGAGCGGGTGCGGACCCACGGGCCCGAGGACGGGCCGCGCCCCTCGGTGGCGCTGCTGCTGCGGGTGGACGCGGACTACCGGCGCAGGGCCGAGGCCGGCGAGCTGCGGCTCATCGCGCCCAAGCGCTTCAACCCGTCGGGCGAGGCCTGGCTGCCGGTGCTGCGCGAGCAGGTGGAGGGCTGGAACCTGCGGGCCCTGTTCTCCAACACCGCGCTCGCGCACCAGCAGAAGACCACCCACGACTGGGTGGTCCTCTACTTCGACCAGGACGACGTCGAAGGCCAGTGCACCGTGGTGACGGCCCACGGCGGCCCCCTGGATGGGCGGCGCGTGGTGCGGGGGCGCGAGTCGGAGTGCCTCGCGCACTACCATGGCCAGGGCAGGGCGGAGCCTGAAGCACCGCACGCGGGCGCCTGAGGCCCGCCTGAGGCCCCGACGGCGGCCCGGCTTCAGCGCACGGGCGTGTACACGTCCGCGCCCGCGCGCGCCCCGCTGCTGTTGCTGCCACCCGCGACGAGCACGCGCCCGGAGGGCAGCACCGCCAGGGCGTGGTGCGTGTTGCGCATGGACAGGGTGCCCGCCGGGGTCCACATGTCCGTGCCAGCGTCGTAGACCTCCGCGGAGTCGAGGACGCCCAGTCCTGAGCCGCCCTCCCCCGTCACCACCAGCACGCGGCCGGTGGGCAGCACCGCGGCGTGCGGCAGGTAGCGCGGCGTGTTCAGCGACGCCACGCTCTTCCAGGTGCCGCGCCCCACGTCGTAGACCTCCGCGGAGCGCAGCGCGCCGTCCGTCCCCCAGCCGCCCACCACGAGCACGCGACGGCCATCCCCCAGCAGCACGGCGACGTGGCCATAGCGGGCCGTCGTCAGCGGCGCGGTGGGCCGCCAGGTGCCGGTGGCCGGGTTGTACAGCTCCGCGCTCGGGGTGATGGACTCGGTGCCGGTGGAGAGGCCGCCCATCACCAGCACCTCGCCCGAGGGCAGCGGCACCGCGGCGTGGTACGCACGCGCGCGCCCCATGGGGCCCGTGGGGCTCCAGGTGCCGGTGCTCGCGTTGAACAGCTCCGCGCTCGCGAGGCTGGACGCCGCGGCCGAGCCGGTGGCGCCGCCCGTCACCAGCACCTGGCCCGAACCGGCGAGCAGCGTCGCGGTGTGACGGGCCCTTCGCGTGCCCAACTCCGCCACCTGCGTCCAGGTGCCGGTCTCCGGCGCGTACACCTCCGTGGAGGCCAGCCACGTGGACGCATCCTTCTGCCCCCCGGTGACGAGCACCCGGCCATTGCCCAGCGTCGTCGCGGTGTGCAGGAAGCGCGCGGTGCCCAGCGCGGCGGTGTCACTCCAGGCGTCCGTCGTCTCGTCGTACACGAGGGCGCTCGAGAGCGCGCCGCCGCCGGTGGCGGAGCCGCCCGCCACGAGCACGCCGCCGGAGGGGAGCCGGTTGGCGGTGAGCTGCGCGCGCGCGGTGGCGAGGCTCTTGGCCGGGCGCCACGGCAGGAAGGAGGGCCGGTAGCGTTCAGCGGAGGCGTTGCGCGAGCCGGCCTCGGCGACACCGCCCAGGGCGAGCACCTCGCCCGAGGGCAGGAGCGCGGCCGCGTGGCTGATGCGGCGCGAGGTCAGCGGGGCCGTCTCGCTCCAGGTGCCGGTGTTCGGGTCATACAGCGCGGCGCGGTCCAGGTAGGGCTGGCCTCCGTTGGAGCCGCCGGTGATGAGCACCTGGCCGGAGGTGAGGAGCGTGGCGGTGTGGAACACCCAGAGCGACGGCAGGTTCCCCAACACCGTCCAGGTGCCGGTGGCCGGGTCGTACAGCTCCGAGGTGGCGATGGCGAGGCTGCCCGCGAAGCCGCCGGCGATCAGCACCTGACCGGACAGCAGCAGCGTCGCGGTGTGGCCCGTGCGCTGGGTGCCCATGCGGATGGCCGGAGACCACGTCCCGGACGGCGGATCATAGAGCTCCGCGGACGACAGCACCTCGCCGTTGGCGCTGTCACGCCCGCCGGTGACGAGCACCTGGCCGTTGGGGAGCAGCGTGGCGGTGTGGCCCAGCCGGGCCGCGGCCATGGGCGAGGTGGTCGCCCAGGCGTTCTTCATGGGCTCGTACAGGAGCGCGGTGGCGAGCGCGTTCCCGAAGCTGCTGTCGCCGCCCACGATGAGCACCTGTCCGGAAGGCAGCAGCGTCGCGGTGTGCTGCGAGCGGGGCAGGTCCAGGCCGTTCAGGCCGGTCCAGGTGTTGGTGTCCGGGTCGAACACCTCGGAGCCCGCGGCGCCCTGCGCGGAGGTGCCTCCGCCCACCACCAGCACCTTGCCGGAAGGCAGCAGGGTCGCGGTGTGGCGCTGACGGGCCGTGGCCATCGCGCCCAGGGGGAACCAGCGGCCGGTGCGGGGGTCGTACAGCTCCGCGGCGGAGGTCCCCCCGCCGGTGACGAGCACATAGCCGTTGCGCAGCAGGGTGGCGGTGGGGTCCACGCGCGCCGTGGCCATGGTGCCGGCGGGGGTCCACGCCGACGTATCGGCCGCATCGGCGAGCGCGGCGGAGGCGGTTGCGAACGACGGCTCATCGGGCGAACAGGCGGCTGCGCACGCGAGCGCGAGCGCGGCCAGCAGGCCGTGGGAACGAAGACGGATCATCAGGGGGACGTCCTTTACTGCTCGGGGGAACGGCTTGCCGCCGTGGGGGGGCGGCCCATTAACCCACTTCAAAGGAAGACACCACCGGCGAATCCCTTTCAGTCCATTTCCGGGTGAGTAGAATTGATGCCCATGACAATCAAAGCAGCCCTCGTCGCATCGTTGGGGCTCCTGCTGGTGGGCTGTGGCGCGGCCCAGCCCGTCATCCCGACACACTACCGCTCCCACTCCGTCCAGGAGCAGGGGGACCCCCGGGTGGGCGAATACATTTCGTCCCAATGGTCCTTGGAGACGGCCTCCTACTGGATTGAAGGGCCCGAGGGGCTCGTCTTCATCGACACGCAGCTGCTGCCTTCCGCGCTGCGCAAGCAGCTGGCGTTCGCGAAGGAGGTCACGGGCAAGGAGGTGAAGCTGGCGCTCATCCTCCACCCGACCCCGGACCGCTTCAACGGCACGGCGCTGCTCAAGGAACTGGGCGTCCCGGTCCTCACCTCCGAGCAGGTCCGCGCGCGCATCCCCGCGGTCCACGACAAGTGGGCGCCGACGCTCTTCAAGCGGTACTGGAACGGCAGCTACCCCCGGGAGCTGGTGCTCGCGGACGGCTTCGGTGACAGCACGCGAGAGCTGAGCGCGGCGGGCCTTACGTTCAAGGTGCACGTCCTGGGCGCGGGGAGCAGCCAGGCCCATGTGGTCATTGAATGGGAGGGGCACCTGTTCACGGGGGACCTCGTGGCGAGGGCCACGCACCCCTGGTTCGAGGGAGGCCGCGTGGACGAATGGCTCCAGCGGCTGGACGAGCTGCGCGCCCTGAAGCCGAAGTGGATCCACCCGGGCCGGGGGCTCCCTGGAGGGCCGGAGCTGCTGGACGCGCAGACGGAGTACCTCCAGGCGGTGGTGGAGGAAGTTCGCGCGGAGCGGCACGCGGCCCAGCCCAGCAGCGACCCGCTGCGGACGGTGACGGAGAAGGTGACCCGGCGTTATCCCGGCCACCGCTACCCGGAGCTGCTGCCCGCGCTGGTGCGCGGCGAGTGGGCCCGTCAGGCGCCCCGGCCAGCGCCGCAGCCCCCTGCCCCCGCGCCCCCGTAGTCCGTCCTGTGCGGTAGCGGCCCCGGTGTTACCTTCGGAGGAGGACTGTCGTCCGAACCTTGAGGTTCACCGTGGCACCGAAGACCGACGAGATGCTGGAGCAACTGCTGCGCCTGGGCGAGGACTCGTTGACCGAGTTCAAGAGCGTCGTGCAGAAGGGCTTCAAGTTCGATGCGGAGGACATCGCGAAGGCCATTGTCGCGATGGCGAACACCAAGGGCGGGCTGGTGCTCATCGGCGTCGAGGATGACGGAACGGTGAGTGGTACCGGAGACCGGAAGCAGACCGACACGCTCATGATGCAGGTGAGCCAGCTCTGCCAGGACCGCATCGAGCCGCCCCTCATCTGCACGACCCAGAAACGGGAGTACCAGGGACAGACCCTCCTCCAGGTGGAGGTTCCCGCGTTCAGTCCAAGTCGTCCTCACCGCGCGGGCAAGTACTACGTCCGGGACGGCAACCTCTCGCGGGAAGCAAAGCGGGAAGAGCTTGTCCGCATGCTCCAATCCACGGACGCCTACTTCGACGAACAGGAGATGACCGGGGCCACCGTGGAAGACCTCGATACAGAGGCGGTGCGCGCGTTCTTCACGACTGCTTCTCCGCGACAGGTCCCCGAGCAGAACATCGTGCCGCACCTGACGGCGCTCAAGTGCCTGGAGCGAACGGGGGTTCCTACCGTGGCCGGCATCCTGATGTTCGGAAGGGAGCCCACGCGATGGTTGCTGGATGCGCGGATCTCCGCGGTCCGTGTCCAGGGCACAACCGTGTCGAGCAAGTTCCTGGACCGGAAGGAGATGGAGGGACGGCTGCTTGACCAGATCGATCAGGCCAGTGCCTTCATCCAACGCAACATCGCGGCGCCCTCCCATGTCCAGGGCATGGTGCGCGTCGAGGATGGATTGCCCGTGGAAGTCATCCGGGAAGCGGTCCTCAACGCGGTGACTCACCGTGACTACAGGCCGGCGTCGCAGATCCGGATCAGCATCTTCGACGACCGGGTCGAGATCACGAATCCGGGTGACCTCCTGAACCACCTGACGCTGGAGAACATCCGGCAGGGCGGCATCAGCCAGAAACGGAATCCCATCCTGGCTTCACTCCTGGCCAAGGCCCAGCGACGGGAGAACCTGGGCTTTGGAGTACCCGACATGGTGCAGGCGCTGCGCGAGAAGGGCTTCAAGGAGCCCACCATCGAAATCATGGCGGGCCACTTCAAGCTGGTGCTCTGGACGACGCGAGCGACGGCATGACCCACGATGGCACGGACATCCCAAGAAGCCCTGCCCCCGTGCTCGCGGTGATTCGGGTGCGAGCGGTCCTGACGCAGGACGAAGTGACGTCCATGGTCCTCAGAGCCCGTCTCTATGCTGGCATCCACTACATCGCTCAGCAGTTCGAGGAAGCGGACCTGCGCCAGATGGACGCAGGGAATTGGAGCCTGTCACTGAGGGGTGCGAACGGTCCCGACCTGGCAAGGAAGGCCTTCGATGCGGCGAAGATGGTGCGCGAACGCATCCTCGTGGACCTGAGCCTGCCCTCCCACATCGCGGTGCATGCGGCGGTGACCGGGGACGATGATTCGCGGCGGGAACAGACGCTGAATCTCTGTGAGCGGCTTCAAGCAGAGGTCCCCGAGAACGCCATCGCCGTATCCCCTGACGTGTACCGGGTACTCGAGGACGACGTGCGGCGAACGCTCTCGCCACCGGCACATCTGGCTGGGGATGAGGTACTGGCTGCGCAGTTTCCTCCGCAGCCGTCCGCTCACGGGGAGAACCTGTGGGAAGAGCTGCTGCGAGACCTGACCAGCCCAGCAGTGCGGCGGCTTCACTACGTCGGCTTCCGGCTTCAGAAGAAGGAGCCGCCCAGCCTCGACATCTTCGACGTCTTCGTCATGCCGTCCGTCGAGGTCCGGAGGAGGCCCACGCACTCTGTCGAACTGTCGTCCGACCTCTTGAGGGACGGCGGACTCGACGCTCCAATCGGCCAATTGACGGAGTCCCTGCAGCAGGCGACCACGTACCTGCCAGCCCAACGCATGGCCTTCGAGCAGGCCTTCCAGCGTCATCACTCGCTGGTGGTGCTGGGAGACCCGGGCTCGGGAAAGACCACCTTGCTGCGCTGGCTCGCGGTGGTGGGCGCGGGAGGGCCGCTGGCCATGCATGCGGCCCTGGGAAGCACAGCGCCTCCGCTGCCCCTACTCGCCAGCGTCGGGCATTTGGCCCAGGTTCGCGCGATGTTGGGAGCAAGCACCTCCGTGGTCGAGGCGCTCGCGCACCTCTTCCATTCAAGAGGCATTGCGCGAGACGAGGCCAGTCTTCGAAGTTTCCTGGAGGTGCATCTCCAACAAGGTGACTGTCTCGTCCTCCTGGACGGGCTCGACGAGGTGCGAAGCGAAGCCCGCGCGGACCTCATGCGGTGGTTGGAGGACTTCGCAGCCCGATATCCCCAGAACCGCTTTATCGCCTCCGCACGGCAGGTCGGCTACGTCGGGTTGGCGCTTCCCGGCGCCGTGGAGGTCGAGCTGGGGGCGTTCGAGGACGAGCAGGTGCGCCGCTATGTCCGGTCCTTCCATCGGGCCTACCGACAATGGGAGGAAGGGCATCCTGATGACGCCACGGCGGACCGTGAATCAGAGCGACTGCTGACGGCGCTGTTTGCCAACCAGCGGCTCCACGAGCTGTCGCGGAATCCCTTCATCCTGGCCTCAATGGCCCTCATCCACCGTGCGGAAGGCCAGCTTCCCCGTCACCGTGTGCAGGCCTACGAGATCTTCTCAAGAACCCTTTGCGAGACTTGGGGACAGGCGCGGAGGCTCGTTGCGTCCGAGGGTGAGGAAGCCCAGATCCGCTACGAGGAGGAAGCGGTCCCCATCCTCGGGCGACTCGCGCTGGAGATGCACCGTCAGTGGCCCAATGGCGTCGCGCCGGAAGGCTTCGTCATTGAAACCCTGGCGACAGCCCTCCAAGAGCGCGACGGCATCTCCCGCGAAGAAGCCGTGCGCTCCGCACGGGAATTCCTCCATCGGGCAGGGAAGGACGTCCAGATCCTCATGGAGCGGGGTCCTGGGAGATGGGGCTTCCTGCACCTGACCTTCCAGGAGTTCTTCGCCGCCGTCGGCTTACATGCCAGCGAGTCCTTTGCTGAGGAGGCAATGGTCCACCTGTTCGACCCGCGCTGGGAGGAGGTCCTACGATTGGGCGTAGGGTACATGGCGCTCGTGCAGAAACGGCCTGAGGCCACTCGGCGATTCATTCAGCAGATCATGAATCACCGGGAAAGTGGCATCCGTCAGCTCTTGACCGACACACTTCGGAAGCAGATCCCGATGGCTGCCCTGTTCGCGGCGGAAGCAGGCGAGGCACTTCCCAACGCTCTTCAGTCCAAGATTGCCGAAGAATTCAGCCACTGGCTCTGCACCATGCCGCGAGCCATCGGAGAAGGAATTCTCAAGGAAATCCACCTCTCGGAATTTGCCTTACGGATCCCTGCCTTCTTGGAGGGCCTATCTACCAGCGGGAAACCTCATATCCGGGCAAATGCCTTGCTTTACATTTGTGTACTCAAGCCAGAAGAAGCCGCACGAATTGTGGCTTTAACTCTTGAAGCCCCAGAGGCTGAGATTCGGGAAGTCGCGACAGCCATTCTGGCTCAAAACATTATTCCAGACTCACTTGCGACCCTCAAAAACCTGCTCACGAACAAAACCCGCTCCCTCAACACCAGTGCCGCATTCGCTATTTTCTCCCGTTTCCCTAATGAAATTGACAGCACCTTGGACATCATTCAAGAGGACGGCAATCAAGCTGCCATCCAAACAATGATTTTTGCAGCCAGTCTTGACTCCGATCTCGCACAAGGGAGAGCAAAGTCAAAATTGACGGAAGCCGTGCTGAAGCGGTGTGAGGGATCTGAGTATCCTCTCTGGTCAAGAGCAGCCTCCACAATCCACGACAGCGTACTTGCACTCAGAGCGTCCAAGCAGGATGAACCACCGACCACCTTGGTCGACATGTTGAAGGACCCCAACGAAACAACACGGCTCAGTGCGATTCTCACGCTGAAAGACTTGAGAGACCTCGACCTCATTGAGCCCCTAATACCCCTGACACGCTCGAACAGTAGACTTGAAGCCCAGACAGCGATGGCCGAACTCTGGGCGTTTTCGTTGAGAGCGGGCCTCCACTCACTCCCGCCCGAGCCCCCGAATTAACTGCTCGCGGACGTGTAGTGCCGGATGGACATCAACCACACCCGGCGCGCGACCCACGCAAAGACAACCGAACCCACCACCGCGCCCACCAGCCACGTCCACGGCAGACGCCCCAGCATCGCGAGCGCGGGGAACGTGGTCATCAGGGCCAGCGGGATGATGAACGTGAACACCACGGCCAGCACACCCCGGAACACGGAGGACGGCCACCTCGCCGCGTCGAAGATGGACGTGAACAGGTACGTGAGGTTGTCCACCTTCACCACGAAGAACGCCGCGCTCACCACCAATATCCACAGCGAATACAGCAACAGCACGCTCGTCCCCAACAACACCAGCGACGCCAGCACGCCCGGGAACGACGGCCAGCGCCCCAACGACACGAACGCGTAGACGAACAGCCCCACGCCGGACAGCACGTTCACCGCGCGCCACGGCAGGAAGCGCTGCGTGGACACCAGGAACTGCGCGTCCGCCGGCTTGAGCAACACGAAGTCCAGCGTGCCCTTGCGGATGTGCTCCACCACGCCCGTGAGGCTGGGGCTGATGGCCCCCTCCAACACGCCCTGCAACAGCGTGAACCACCCCACCACCAGCAGCGACTCGTGGAAGGTCCACCCTTCAATGGACGGCCTCGTGCCGAAGACGACGAACAGCGGCGCCAGCGCCGTGAACGTCCACGCCAGCGACGTCAGCCCCTCCGCCAGGAAGTCCGCGCGGTACTGCAACGCCAGCAGGCCCGAGGCCTTCAGCTGCACGCCCAGCAGGCGCAGGTATCGCCTTGGAATCAGCACCCTACCCTCCGAACGCCGCGAAGCGCGCCAGGCCCCGCCGCCACACGAGCGTCGCCACCACGCCCAGGCCCACCACCCAGCCCCACTGCTTCGCCAGCAACACCAGCGCCGGCCCCGTCGCGTGCGCCCCCGTCATCAGCTCCACCGGCAGCCCCATCTGGTAGCGGAACGGCAGCACGTCGATGACCATGCGCACCCCTGGCGGAAAGAACTCCACCGGGAACATGTAACCGGAGCAGACGAAGTAGAGCACCATGTAGATGTCCATCAGCTTCTGGCTGCTCTCCAGGTACAGGCTCAGCGTCCCCAACAGCACGTTCAGATAGAACGTCACCAGCCACGCCCCCACGAGCGACAGCCCGAACAGCCCCCAGCCCCCCAGCGACGCGGGCACCGCTCCAGCGCCCACCACCCACAGGCTGATGGCCACCACGGGCGCCACCACCAGGAGCCGCAGCGGGATGCCCGCCAGCACCTCCGTCGCGTACGCGAGCAGCGGGGAGATGGGCCGCAACAGCCGCATCGCCAGCGTGCCCTGCTTCACCTCGTAGCTGAGCAGCCACGCCACCCAGGAGCTGGTGAGCTGGCGCACGCAGAAGGCCGCGAGGAAGTAGCCCACGAACTCCGCCTGACCGAACCTCCCCACCGCCCCCGTGCGCGCCACCGCCGACCACAGCGCCAGCATGATGAGCGGCATCGTGGTGGCCAGCACCCAGATGATCATCTCCGCGCGGTAGGCCACCGCTTCGGAGAAGCCGATGCGCAGCATGGTGGGCAGCGCCTTGAGCGACGTGCGCAGGCTCACGCGGGCACCGCCTCCCGGGCGGCCTCCGCGCGGCGCGCCTTGCCCTCCTGGAACAGCTCGCTCATCACCTCTTCCAGCGGCGCGTTCTCCACCGTCAGGTCCGTCACCGGCAGCGTCGACAGCGCGCGCCCCACCGTGGCGTTCACCGCGTCCTGCTGCACCTGGAGCACCGCCGAGCCCGGCTCGTGCGACACCACCCGCCCCAGGCTTTCCAGCAGGGCCGCGTCCACCGGCCGCGCCAGCCGCAGCACCACGCGCTTCTCCGGCCGCACGCGCTGCACCAGCGCATCCAGCGTGCCGTCGTAGGACAGCTGCCCCTTGTCGATGACGATGACCCGCGGACACAGCGCCGCCACGTCGTCCATGTAGTGGCTGGTCAGGATGAGCGTGGCGCCCGTCTTCTCGTTGTACGCCTTGATGAAGGCGCGCATCGTCACCTGCATGGACACGTCCAGGCCGATGGTGGGCTCGTCCAGGAACAGCACCCGGGGGCGGTGGATGAGGGCCGCCGCCAGCTCGCACTTCATCCGCTCGCCCAGGCTCAGCTGGCGCGTGGGCTTGGTGATGAGGTCCTCCAGCTCCAGCAGCGACACCAGCTCCTCCAGCGTCTGCTTGTACTGGGGGCGGGGCACGTCGTAGATGGCCCGGTTGAGTTCGAACGTCTCCGCCGGCGGCAGGTCCCACAAAAGCTGCTGCTTCTGCCCCATCACGAGCATGATCTTCTTGAGGAACGCCTCCTCGCGCAGCCGGGGCACGTGGCCATCCACGTGGACTTCACCCTCGGAGGGGTGGAGCAGGCCGGCGAGCACCTTGAGCGTCGTCGTCTTGCCCGCACCATTGGGGCCCAGGAAGCCCACCCGCTCGCCGGGCTTGATGTCAAAGGAGATACCGTCCACGGCCTTGACGGACGTGTAGCTGCGGTGGACGAGCGAGCGCAGGGCCGCCTTCAGACCAGGCGGGCGCTTGTGAACCTGATAGTGCTTGCGCAATCCACGGACGGAAATCATGGCCGGACGGGTTTAACGCGGTCGCCCCCAGGTGGCGACCCCAGAAGTGAAGGCACCGATGAGCAACGCATACAGCAAGGACTTGGAGCGGTGGCTGCCGCGGCTCATTGCCGTGTGGCGCGCCTCACGTGGCAAGGGCGACGGCCCCGAGGGACGCCTCACGCCCCAGGAAGTGAAGGAGGTGGGCGCGGGCGTGAAGCAGCTGTCGCTCGGCCTCACCCGGGAGCGCCAGCTCGCGGGCGCCCGCTACATGGACGACCCGCGCCTGCTGGGCGCCTACCTGCTCTTCTACTGGCCGGTGTCCTACGCCCAGGCGCGGCAGGTGCTGGGCGAGCTGCCCAACCGCCCCCGCCACGTGCTCGACCTGGGCAGCGGCCCGGGCCCGGTGGCCTTCGCGGCGATGGACGCGGGCGCCAGTGAAGTCACCGCGGCGGACCGCAGCAAGCCGGCGCTCGCGCTGGCGCTCAAGCTCGCGACGGAGGCGGGCGAGGCCCTGGCCACGCGCGAGTGGGATCCGCTGAAGAAGAACGCCCAGCTCCCGGACGGGCAGTTCGACCTCATCACGATGGGGCACGTCGTCAACGAGCTGTACGGCGCGACGGACGAGGCGCTCAAGCCGCGCGCGGCGCTGCTGGAGGCCGTGCTGACGAAGGTGAAGAAGGGCGGCAGCCTGCTGGTGATGGAGCCCGCGCTGCGCGAGACGAGCCGCAACCTGCTCAAGGTGCGCGACCTGCTGGTGGAGCGCGGCTATGGCATCCGCGCGCCGTGCATGTACCGGGGCGCCTGCCCCGCGCTGGTGAAGGAGACGGACTGGTGCCACGCCGAGCGCGCGTGGCCCATGCCTCGCGTGGTGGAGGAGCTGGCGCGCACGGCCGGGTTCCACAAGGAATCGCTGAAGATGAGCTACCTCGTGGTGGCGCCCAAGGGCGAGGCGTGGCCGGAGCCGCCGCCGGGCAAGGTGTTCCGCATCGTCAGCGAATCGCTGGAGGGCAAGGGCCGCCAGCGCTACATCGGCTGCGGGCCCGAGGGCCGCGTGGGCCTGGCGATGCAGGAGCGCCACCGCGCGGAGAAGAACGAGCGCTTCTTCCACCTCCAGCGCGGTGACGTCATCGAAGTCACCGACCTGGAGACGAAGGGGGACGGCTTCGCGCTCGGGGAGACCGCCGAGGTGCGCATGGTGGCGCAGGCCGGACGCGGCGTGCCCCCGGGCCCACCGAAGGCCCCCGAAGCTCCGGCCCAGGCCCCGGCGGCGCCAGCAGCGCCGGTGCCGCCCGTGAAGCCCTGAGGCAGGAGCGCCCGGAGCACCAGCGCAGCACCACCGTGGAGGGCGGGCCGTGGACGCTCGTTCTCGGGTTGACGTGGTACTCCTGAAACGGCTGCCACCGCGGATTGAACTGGTAGGGTGCGCGCACCCTCCCCTCGCACCAAAGGAACGCCGTGCCTGCCCCCACTCCGCTGCGCACGCTCTATCCCCCCATCGAGCCCTTCCGCACCGGCCGGCTGAACGTCCCGGGTGATCACTCCCTGTACTTCGAGGAGTGCGGCAACCCCGACGGCAAGCCCGTGGTGTTCGTGCACGGTGGGCCCGGCGGTGGCACCGACGCCAAGCAGCGCCGCTTCTTCGACCCCAGCGCGTACCGCATCATCCTCTTCGACCAGCGCGGCTGCGGTCGCAGCACCCCGCACGCCAGCCTGGAGATGAACACCACCTGGGACCTGGTGGCGGACATGGAGCGGCTGCGCGAACACCTGGGCCTGGAGCGCTGGCAGCTCTTCGGCGGCTCGTGGGGCAGCACCCTGGCGCTCGCGTACGCGGAGCAGCACCCGGAGCGCGTCACGGAGCTGGTGCTGCGCGGCATCTTCCTCTTGCGCAAGCAGGAGATCGACTGGTTCTACCAGCGCGGCGCGGACGCGATGTTCCCGGACGCGTGGGAGCAGTTCCTCGCACCCATCCCGGAGGCGGAGCGCGGGGACCTGCTCCAGGCGTACGCGAAGCGGCTGATGGGCACGGACCGCCACGCGCAGCAGGAGGCCGCGAAGGCGTGGAGCGTGTGGGAGGGGCGCACGAGCTGCCTGTACCCCAACCCGGAGCTCATCGCGCGCAACGCCGGAGACGACTTCGCCATCGCCTTCGCGCGCATCGAGTGCCACTACTTCGTCAACAAGGGCTGGCTGCGCAGCGACACCCAGCTCCTGGACGACGTGCACCGCATCCGCCACATCCCCGCCGTCATCGTGCAGGGCCGCTACGACGTCGTCTGCCCTCCGGAGAGCGCGTGGGCGCTGCACCGCGCGTGGCCGGAGGCGCAGCTCGTCATCGTCCCGGACGCCGGCCACTCCGCCAACGAGCCCGGCAACACGTCCGCGCTGGTGGAGGCGACGGACCGCTTCCGCCCCCACCCCTGAGGCCCGCCGAGCCTACCGCGCGGGCGTCAGCGACTTCGCCAGCTCCTCATAGAGGTGGATGGCGGAGCGGATGGACTTCTCCCAGTCGCCCAGGTGCAGGCTCTCGTTCTCCGAGTGGGCGTACGTGTACGGGTCCTCCACGCCGATGAGCAGCGCGGGCACGCCGCCCAGCTCCTTCGCGAACGGCTCCACGAAGGGGATGGACCCACCGCAGCCGATGGTGACGGGCTTCTTCGCGTAGCCCTTCTCCAGCGCGCGGAACGCCGCCTGGAAGGCCGGGTGCGACGAGTCCGTGTACCACCAGCCGGACGCCTGGTCCTCGCGGATCTCCAGCTCCAGGCCCCATGGGCACACCTTGCGCAGGTGCGCCACCAGCCGGCGCTGCACGTCCTCCGGATCCATGTCCGGCACCACGCGGATGCCCACGCGCGCCCACGCCGACTCCACGATGATGTTGCGCGCGTCCTTGCGGCTGCTGGCCTGGATGGCGTTGATGGCCAGGCTCGGCTGCCGCCAGTTCATCTCCCACGGGTGCCGTCCCCCACCCAGCAGCGTCACGCCGTCGCGGATGCCCGCCTGCTCCCGGAAGGTGGCCTCGTCACCGGGCAGCGACTGGATGCTCTGTCGCTCCGCGTCCGTCAGGGGCTTCACCTGCTCCATCACCCCTTCGATGGCGATGGAGCCATCCGCGTGCGTCAGCGACGCGAGCATCCGGCACAGCGCCATCGCGGGATCCGGCACCGGCCCGCCCCACATGCCCGAGTGCACCGCCTGCTTCAGGCCCCGCACCTCCACGTCCACCGTCACCAGCCCGCGCAGCGCCGTGGTGATGGACGGCAGGCCGGTGTCGAAGTTCGACGTGTCCGTCAGCACGATGGCGTCCGCCGCCACCAACTTCGCGTGCTTCTGGAGAAATGCACCCAGGTGGTCACTGCCCGCCTCCTCCTCGCCCTCGATGACGACCTTCACGTTGAGTGGGAGCTGGCCGGTGCTCTTGAGCCACGCGTCCACCGCGGAGGTGTGCACGACGATGCCCGCCTTGTCGTCCGCCGCACCCCGGCCGTACAGGCGACCGTCGCGCAGCTGGGGCTCGAAGGGCGGGCTCTTCCACGCGGCCTCGTCACCGGCGGGCTGCACGTCGTGGTGCGCGTAGAGGAGGAGCGTGGGCCGGCCCGGCGCCTTGAGCACCTCGCCATAGACATACGGGTGGGCTCCCTCGATTTCCAAGAGCTGGACGTTTTCAAACCCACGGTCTTTCAACAGCGCGGCGGTTGCTTCCGCGCTCTTGCGCACGAGGCCGGCGTCGAAGCCGGGAAAAGACACACTGGGAATGCGTACGAGGGCCTTGAGGTCCTCCAGGTACGCGGCTTTCTGGGCCTCGAAATGGGACAGCGCCTGGTCGATGGACATGCCCACCCCTTAACCCAAAAGGCGGGCAGGCGCCGTACGACGGTCGCGCCGAAAAACGCGCGGCCCATGTATCCTGCCGTCCATGTCTGGACTGCCAACCCTGCTGCTGGTGGATGACGACAGCTTCGTGCGTCGCATCCTCAAAGATGTCATCGCGGAGACGGGCATCGCCCTGAGACTGCTGGAAGCAGCTGATGGTGAGGAAGGACTGGCGCTGGCCGCGAAGGAGCAGCCCGCGGTGATGTTCCTGGACCTGTTCATGCCGAAGAAGAGCGGGCTGGAGGTGCTGGGGGCCATCAAGAGCGTGTCGCCGGGAACGCGCGTGCTCGTCATCAGCAGCATGGACGCCGAGCCGGTGGTGGAGCAGGCCATCGCCGCGGGGGCCGTGGGCTTCGTGGGCAAGCCCTTCCATCCGCTGGAGATCGCGTCGGCCATGCGCGAGGCGCTCGCGTCCTGATTCCGAGGTTTCTGTGTCGTCATCTGTTGTCGGTTACTGGGTCGGAGATTCGCTCGGCCGCGTGCTGGGCCCGCTCCAACTGCAAGCCTTCCGCGAGCTCATCGCCTCCGGCCGTCTGAAGACGGCCGTGCGCGCCTCGCGCGATGGAACCAACTGGGTCCCGCTCCAGGAGCTGCCGGAGGTGCGCGACCTGTTCGCCGCCCCTCCGGCCACCAGCCCCTCCGTGGAGCTGCAGCAGGCCGAGCGCCTGCGCACCCAGCTGCGCGGCCTGCTGCACCTGCCGCCGCACGAGGTCTTCGGGCTCAAGCCGCAGGCGTCGCTCGACGAGTTCCGCTCCGCCTTCTTCCGCATGGCGAAGCGCTTCTCGCCGGACCATCTGGCCCCGGACCTGCACCCGGAGCTGCGGAAGATCTCCGTGGAGATCTTCGACTTCCTCTCGCGGCGGATCCGCGAGGCGGAGACGCTGGTCCTGACGGGCGCGGTGCCCGCGGCAGTCGCAGCGCCGCCCCGGCTGGACATGAGCGGCGCGCTGCCGCCAGCGCCGCTGCCCCTGAGTGGTTCCCCCATTCCCCCACGGCCGACGCCGCCCATGGCACCGCCCGCGCCGCCGGTGGCCGCGCGTCCAGCGCCGTAC
>NZ_RAWG01000172.1 GCF_003611735.1 Corallococcus sicarius
TCCCCCGCCACCGCGTCCACCACCTGCGACAACACGAGCGGCCGGTCCACGACGGAGAACAGCCCCGGCGAGCCCCCGGCCACGGGCGGAATCAGCGCCACCTCCGCGTCCTGCGGCACCGGCGCGTCCAGCCCCACGAACTGCTGCTGCACCGCCACGCGCAGGTGCGGCAGGAGCGGCGTCAGGGACGGGTGCCGCGCGGAGAGCAGCGCCAGCACGTCCGACACGCGCGCGCCCTCGGGCACTTCCAGGGACTCCCGCGACACACCCGCGCGCTCACGGGCCGCGGCGAAGTACAGCACGGTGACGGCCATGGTCTGGGTGCCCTTCCCTTCTGATGCCTAGCGCTCGCGCAGCACGACGCGGCCCTGGAGGCGCCCGCCGCCCTCGGCCGGAGCGAAGTCGAGGAAGCCGTACTCCAATGGCGTGAGCTGCTCCAGCAGCGCCCCGATGAAGACCTGGCTCGCCAGGAGCTGGCCCTGCCCCACGCCCGGCACCGAGCGGGCGTTCGCGAGGTCCGCGCGCAGCCGGCCCAGGTCCACCATCAGCGACAGGTGCCCCGGCCCGAACGCCTCGGCGCCGAAGCGCGTGCGCAGCGTCGCGCCCACGTCGCCCGTCTCACGGCCGGAGAGCACCTCGCCCGCCTCCAGCGTCGCGCGCTCGGGGGTGAGCGTGAGCGACACCGGCTGCTCCAGCAGCCGCGTGCGGAAGCGCGTGGTGTTCCCCTGCGCCTCCTTCTGGAAGACGAGCGCGTTGTCCTGGAGCTGCTTCTGGACGAGCTGCAGCACCGGCGCCACCGACGTGAGCCCCGCCTCCATCACCACCGTGCCCTTGGGCGCCGGCCGCTGGTCGCGGATGAAGCTCTGGAAGAAGGCCGCCGCGTCGAAGTACACGAGCATCGCCACGTCGCCGCGCAGCGCCTTCAGCAGGGCCTCCGCGTCCAGCCCCTGCGTGCGCCAGCGCTCCAGCGTCTTCTGCCGCCGGGGCGAACCCGGCGAGCCGAACACCAGCCGCGCCAATTCCTCCGGAGGCACGGAGAGCTGCGCCGCCGCCACCGGCCCCGCCGCCGCGCGCCCGAGCAGCGCGGAGCCCGGGCCCCGCGTCGCGCCCAGCAGCGGCCGCGAGGACGACAGGAAGCCGTCCAGTTCCACCTGGTCCGCCTGCACCGCCAGCGCGCCGAAGAAGCCCCGCACCGGCATGTCCTCCGGGTCCGCGTCCGCCTCCAGCGCCGGAGGCGCCGAGAAGAGGAACACGCTGCCGTCGCGCACCTTGCCGCGCAGCTCCGACAGCACCGCGTGCTCCGACACGCCCGGCCCCGACTGGGCCTCCACCTTGCGGCGCACGAGGTTCACGTCCGGCGACTCCACCGCCAGCGCCTTCACCGGCACCCCGGGCTCCGGCGCCTCCGGCGAGTCCGGCACCGCGAGGTACACGTAGCCCCGGTCCGCGAACAGCAGCATCGGGAGGCCTCCGTCCACCGGCTCCACGCGCGCGCTGCCGTCCTCCTGGGGCAGCACCCGGTGGCCCGCGACCCGCAGCTCGCGCGCCACGGCCGCCAGCGCCGCGCGCGCGTCCGTCACGCCCAGGAGCGCCACCACGCCGTCGAAGTCCGGCACGAGGAAGAAGCCGAAGCCCTCCTCGGGGTCCACCTCCGTGGGGCCCCCGGTGAGGCTGCGCAGGAGCAGCGGCACGAGCGGCGCGTCCTGCAGCGTGCTCCGGGCGTTCCGCGCGCCCACCAGCCGCTCGTAGAAGTCCACCAGCCCCTCCACGTTGCCGCGGAGGCGGGGCACCCACAGCACCGTCTGCGCATCCGCCGGCACCGCGCGCAGCACCGGGCGCGGCACCACGGTGAGCACCACCCGGGCCAGCTCCTTCTCCCCGTCCAGCGCGCGCACCGTGTAGCGGCCCGCCGTGGCCCACGCGTGGCGCACGCCCGGCGCCGTCTGCGGCGGCGTCTGGTCCCCGAAGTCCCAGGTGACGGCAGGAGCCTTCGGGGACGTGGAGCCGAACGCCTCCGGCACGCCGGCCTCCACCGTGCGCTCCGGGCCCAGGTCGGGCCGCACGCCGTGACAGCCGGCCGCCCCCCACGCCAGGGCGACCGTCAGCAGGAGGAGCGGCAGGGAGGACGGGAGCGCGCGGGGACGGGACGCCATGGGCGCTGCCGTTAGTAATCCAACGCCAGACCGAACATCCAGCGCCGGCTGCCCAGGTTCAGGCCGTTGCCGCCGAAGTTGTTCACTTCCGCGTAGGTGTACTCGGCGAAGAGGTACGAGTGGTTCACGCCCAGGTCGGAGTCGAAGTCGCGCGCGAAGCGCGGCTCCAGCACGTCCAGGAGGAACGACACGCCGGCGGTGGCCGCGTAGCCCCACTTGCCGCCGCTGGCCTTGGAGCCCTCCACCACCTCGGTGGCGCTGCCCTTGGTCATCCACCACGGCGAATAGACGAGCCCCAGCTTGCCGTACGGCACCAGCGGCACGCCCCACTTGAAGGCGGCGTAGTCGAACTTGTAGAAGCCGTTGAGCTGCAGGGGCAGCACCTTCAGCGCCGCCTTGTCCGCCGCCTGCGTCCCGTCCTCCAGCAGCGCGTTGCCGTACTTCTCCGCGTAGCCGGCCGACAGGCCCAGGCCCGCCGTCCCGATGCCCTGGTAGAAGAAGCGCTGGAACTCCAGCTCGATGAGGAGCAGCGACGCGTCCCCGAACGTGTCCTTGTACGGAGTCCGGCCCTCGAGGGCCTTCTCCGTGTCGATGCGCGGCTTGTAGCCGCCCCCCCGGAAGATGATCGCGCCACTGCGCGGGGTGCGCGTGGGGATGGTCACCTCCTGCGCCACCGCCGGAACCGTCAAGAGAAGCGCCGCGACTCCCAGGCCCACTGCCGTGCTGCTCATGACACCTTCCTCCGAGACGACAACCAGATGCCCAGCGCGGCAAGCACCGCGCCGCCTGCGATGCCTCCGCCGGTCGCGGCACAGCCTCCGCGCTCCTGGCCGCCGGCATCCACATACGCATCGAACAAGCCATTGCTCTTGACGGGCGTGCCTTCCGCCGCGTCGGACAAATCACCTTCGTTGCCCGCTTCGTCGATGACCCGGGCCTGGACCCGGTAGGTCACCCCGTTGATCAGCCCGTCCGCCACCACGTTCCCCTCCCCGGCCGCCTTGCGGAAGCGGAGCGTGGGGCCCACCGGCGCCGGGACCACCGTGCCCGCGTCCGCCAGACCCGCGTCGACGTCGCCCGCGTCGACGTCGCCCGCGTCGACGTCGCCCGCGTCGACGTCGCCCGCGTCCTCACCGGCATCCGCGCCCGCGTCCTCAAGCGTCCCACCGTCCGCCGTCGTCAGTGGCGTGACCTCCACGACGACGGTGGACTTCGCCTCCACGCCGTCCACCTGGACCGACAACGCCGAGTCCCTGGCGATGACCTTCCCGATGGACGGCTTCGTGGGCGCCTGGGGGTCGTACTTCACCACGAAGGCGGGGGTCCCCACGCTGGAAAAGGTCGACGAGCAGGACGCGTCGTAGACGCTCGCGAACGTCTTCGCGGACGCGCACAGGTTGAAGCTGATCTCACTGGCCTGCGTCGCGCAGTTCGTCGGGGTCGCCAGCAACGTGAGCACGTCCTGCGCGGTGAAGGTCACCGTGCCCGAGGCCGTCGTGTCCGTGATGGTCGCGAGCTTCAGGTCCGTCACCCCGGGCTCCGCCCCGCAGCTGGACCTGGAAACAAACAGGAAGAGGCTTCCTCCGCTGCACAGGTTCCCCGTGCGGGTCCAGGAGAAGCGCACCGGCGTAGCGCAGTCCGCCTTGGACGTGAGCACGGTCGTTCCCGAGGTGGTGGACGTCGTCGTGAACGTCACCGCGGTCCCTGTCGTCTGGGCCACGGCCGTGGAGGCGAACAGCAGGAGGGCGGCAAGGGGGAGGCGCATGGATGGTGCGGAAGGCTAGCAAGGGCGGGGCCACCGACAAGCCCCGGCCGGATGGCCCGTTCAGCGGGAAAACCCCCGGGTTCGCGCGCCAAACAGACACGGCGCCCCCAGGGGCTCTGCCAAATTGTCAGGAGGGGCGCTCGGAGAGCTTGAGGCCGGCGTCCACCAGGTGGGAGGCGGCCCGACCGGCGTTGTCCACCGAGGCGAAGAGGGTCACCCACTCCGGGGCCTGGGGGAAGGCGCGCACCCGGCCCACGTGGACGGCCGGGTCGCTCATCACCAGCATGGGCATGGGGTAGATGCGCTCGCCGGGGGCATCCAGCACCTTGAGGGCGGGGGACGTCTTCAAGGCGGCACGCACCTGCTCCACCGGGGCGGGCTTCTTGAGCTGCACGTTCACGCTGAGGCCATGGCCGTGGAAGGTGGGCACCTGCACGGCGGTGCCGGCCAGCACGGGCACCTCGCCCAGGGCGGCGAACAAGCGCGCGGCCTCCAGCGTCCAGCCGCCCTCCTCCTCCGTCCAGGGGGAGTTCACCATGAAGCCGCCCACCTGGGGCACGAGGTTGAAGCCCACGCGGTGGGGGAAGGCCTGCGGCTCCGGCTCGCGGCCGGACAGCAGGTCCGCGGTCTGCTTCTCCAATTCGGAGATGCCGCGCACGCCCGCGCTGGAGGCTCCCATCAGCGCCGTCACCTGCGCGCGCACCACGCCGAACGCGCGGCGCAGCGGCTCCACCAGGTGCACGGTGGCGCTGGTGACGATGCCCGGCAGGCTCACCACCCGGCCCTTGAAGGAGAAGCCCGGCCCCAGCGCCTCGGTGTTGAAGCCCGGCAGGATGAGGGGCACGTTGCCGTCGCTCCGGAAGGCGTTGCTCGCGTCCACCACCCAGGCGCCCGCGGCCTGCGCGGCCGGGGCCAGCGTGCGGGAGGCCTCCGCCGGCGTGGCCAGCAGCACGACGTGGAGGCCCTTGAAGGCGTCCGCCGTCGCCAGCTCCACCTCCAGCGTGTCCTCGCCGTACTCCACCTCCAGGCCCTTGGAGCGCTCCGAGCCGAAGGCCTGCACCTGCTCCATCGGCACGTCGCGCGCGTACAGCGCGGCCAGCACCTCGCGGCCCACCACGCCCGTGGCGCCCACCACGCCAATCCGAAGGTTCTCTCTCATGACGAGTCCTTTACGCCACCGCCCCCACGAGCGCGAGCAGTCAGTCTTCCTTGAGCCGCGACGTGGGCACGGGGCCCGGCAGCGGCGGGAACTTGGGGTTGCGCTCCGGCTCCGAGGCCCGGACGTAGTGCGGCTCCAGCGCGAACAGCGCCTGCATGGAGTATGCGTCCGGAAGCTTCGCCAGCCGGCCCACCTCCACCGCGGACGGGTAGGCAGGCCCGGACAGGAGCCGGTGGGGCGCGACGCCGTGCTTCTCCAGCGCCTGCCGGTAGTCCGTCAGGGCGGGCCCCAGCGCGACGGCCTCGGGTTCGGCGGCCATGCGTTGGGCGACTTCTTCCGGCGACATCGCCGTCTCCGGCGCGAGCGCCTCCACGGTGTGGCCCGTGCGGCGGTAGGCCCCCAGGTACAGGTCATCCCGGCGCGCGACGGCGAGGCAGAACAGCGGCACGCCCTCCGGCCCCTCCAGCGCCACCGCCGCCAGCGACGACGCGCCGGCCACCTTCAGGCCGGTGGCGTACGCGAGCGCCTTCACCGTGGCGAGCCCGATGCGCAGGCCCGTGAAGGACCCTGGCCCCAGCCCCACGGCCAGCCCCTCCAGGTCGGTGAGCTTCAGGCCATGGCGCGCGAGCAGCTCCCCCACGACGCCGGGCAGGGCCTCGCTCTGCTTCTGGGGCGGCAGCACCACCATGTGCTCCACCGCGCGCACGTCGCCGCCCTGGCGTTCCACCAGGGCGAGCGACAGCGTCAGCGTGGAGGTGTCCAGCGCGAGCAGCACGGATGACATCCCTTCTTCTTCGTCGGGCTCGCAGCGAGCCGAATCAGGCCGGAACGGCCCAGGGGTCCAGCGGCACTTCCGACACGCGCACGCCGCACCGGTAGAGCCGCACGCGCGCCAGGCCCTTGTCCAGCATGCCCAGCGTCTTCGCGGCGGCCTTCGACAGGTCGATGATGCGACCGTCCACGAAGGGGCCGCGGTCGTTGACGCGCACCTCCACCTGGAGGCCGTTCTCCATGTTCAGCACCTTCACGCAGGTGCCGAAGCGCTCCGTGCGGTGCGCGGCGGTGAGCGCGTTCTGGTTGAACTTCTCCCCGCTCGCGGTGGGCCGGCCGTGCAGGCCCGGGCCGTAGAAGGACGCCAGGCCCTCGCCCAGGTACGCGCGCGGCATCTTGTCCCGGCGGGTCACCTTCGGCTCGTCCTTCGCCGCGCCCGGCTTCGTCTCCGGAGGCTGGGGCTTCGCCGCGCGTGACGCGCAGCCGGCGAACATGCCCAGGCCCAACAGCAGGAGTGCGCTCCGTCCTCGCATCATCACCTCTCTCTAGCGGGTCACGTCGTTCGTCACGGCCAGCAGCATGAGCAGGATGAGCAGCGCCAGGCCCACCATGTTCGCCACCTCGCGCACGCGCACGGGGATGGGGCGGCGGCGGATGCCCTCCCACGCCGCGGACAGCAGGTGGAAGCCATCCAGCACCGGGATGGGCAGCAGGTTCATCACGCCCAGGTTGATGGAGATGACGGCCATCAGGTTGAGGAAGCTGTCCATGCCCTGCTCGGCGGTCTTCGCGGCGAGCTGGTACATCATGATGGGGCCGCCAATCGTGCTGGGTGACACCTTGCCCACCAACAGCCCGCCCAGCACCTGCACCATCTGCCCGACAATCTTGGGGACGATGAGCGCGGCCTCCTTGAAGGCGGCCACCGGGCCCAGGTCGATGGTCACCTTCTCCACCGGCGGCACGTCCGCGCCGCTGAAGTTCCAGGCGCGCACGCCGAACACCAGCGGCGAGCTCGTCTGACCGTAGTCGTCGCGCATCTTGAGCGGCGCCTGCGCCAGCTTCTCCGTGCGCTCGCCCTGCTCGCCCCGCCACGTCAGCGTGAAGGGCTGGGCCTGCAGGCCGTTGAGCACCGTCATCAGCTTGTTGAAGGACTTCAGCGGCGTGCCGTTGATGGCCACGATGCGGTCGCCCGGCTTGAGGCCCGCGCCCTCCGCCACGCTGCCGGACGCCACCGACGCCACATAGAGGTCCACCGGCTCCGCGCCCAGCGCCGCCGGGCCCTCACCGGCCTGACGCGGCAGCGACACCTCCACCACCTCCGGCATCCGGCCGGACACGACGCCCACCGACATGGGCGCCAGCCGCGCGACCTTCAGCGCCAGCGGGGAGCCCTCCGGCACCTTGCCCACCTCGCGGTAGAGGGCCGCCTCGTCCTGCACGTGCACGCCGTTGACGGACAGCACCCGGTCAAAGCTCTTGAGGCCCGCGTTCGCCGCGGCCGAGTCCGCGAGCACGCCCACCACGGGGGGCTGCGGATAGGGGCTCACGCCAATCATCCCGCGCTCGACGGTGTCCACCGGGGACACCTCCGAGCTGCGCTCCGGCGTCACCTGCACCACGCGCTGCTGGCCGTCGCGCTCCAGGGTGACGGCCACGGGGCGCTCGAACTTGCCGACGAAGGCGTCGCGCATGTCGTCGAAGGTGCGGACGGGCTCCCCCTCCACGGAGAGGATGCGATCTCCGGGGCGGATGCCCGCGGCGGCGGCGGCCATGTCCGGCGACACCATGCCCACGCGCGTGGACAGCGTCTCCTGGGGGCCCAGGAAGACGAAGAAGTACACGAAGATGGGGAACACCAGGTTGAAGGCCGGCCCCGCCAGCACGATGAGGCCGCGCTTCCAGGGGGGCTGCGCGAGGAAGCCGCGCGAGGCCTCTTCCGGCGCCAGTTCCTCATGGGGCAGGTCGCCGGCCATCTTCACGTAGCCGCCCAGGGGCAGCAGGGCCACCTGGTACTCCGTCTCGCCCTTGGTGAAGCCGATGATCTTCGGCCCGAAGCCGATGGAGAACTTGAGGACCTTCACCCCACAGGCCTTGGCCACGAGGAAGTGGCCGAGCTCGTGCACCGTGACGAGCACGCCCAGCAGGAGGATGAAGAACCCGAGGTTCTGGAGCATGGGCCCAACAGTAATCGCGGCCCCCGGCACGGACAACGCGCAACAGCGGTTGCGCGGCAGACGGGCAGGCGCGAAAACGGGCACTTACGGCAGCAGGTGCCTCACGAACTGCACATAGACGAACACCAGCGGCGCGTTGAACACGAGCGCGTCGATGCGATCCAGGATGCCGCCGTGTCCGGGAATGAGCTTTCCGGAGTCCTTCACGCCGTTGGCGCGCTTGAGCATGGACTCGCACAGGTCGCCCACCGGCCCCATCACACCGCCGAAGAGGCCCAGCAGCACACAGTCCCACACGGTGAAGACGGGGAAGAAGAAGGCCCGGGCGACGAACATGCCCAGCACCGAGCCGACCATGCCGCCGAAGAAGCCCTCCCACGTCTTGTTCGGGCTCACCGTGGGGTAGAGCTTGTGCTTCCCGAGGAAGCGCCCCGCGAAGTACGCCAGCGTGTCGTTGGCCCACGTGATGGTGAGCGCGCAGATGACCCACGCGAGGCCGTGGTCGGGCAGCAGCCGCAGCGCGGACAGCGCGGTGAGGCCGATGGCGCCGTAGAGGAAGCCCGTGACGAGGTGCGCGGCACGGGTCGGCGCCTCCGCGAGCGAGCCCCGGAACAGGTTGTAGATCCACGCGAAGAAGAAGAAGACGGACGTCACCCAGAAGGCCGTCTCGCCCGTGCGCGCGGCGTCCCGCAGGGGCATGAGCGGCATGAGGAAGGCGGCGGCCATGCCCACCCAGGCGGCGGCGCCCAGGCGCTTCTGCGTGATGAGGTAGTACTCGCCGGTGCAGACGGCCGCGGCGGCGCCGAGCAGCACCGCGCTGTACCACCCGCCCAGGAACAGCAGCAGGAGCACCAGCGGGAGCAGGGTGAGGCCGGTGACAATCCGGATGAGGAGGTTCTTGTTCTTCTCGTTCACGCCTTGGCCCGCTGGGGTGTGTCGTCCCGGTTCACCTGGGCGGACGTCAGACCGAAGCGGCGCTCACGGCCCTGGAACTGCGACAGGCAGCGCAGGAACTCTTCGGTGCGGAAGTCGGGCCACAGGGCGTCGGTGAAGCACAGCTCGGCGTACGCCAGTTGCCAGAGCAGGAAGTTGGAGATCCGCAGCTCGCCGCTGGTGCGCACCACCAGGTCCACCGGGGGCAGCCCGAAGGTCCACAGCCGCGACTCCAGGTCGTGTGCCTCCAGGCGCGCGGGGTCCAGCTCTCCCCGGGCCACGGACTCGGCGAGGGAGCGCGCGGCGCGCAGCAGCTCCTCGCGGCCGCCGTAGGACAGGGCCAGGGTGAGGACCATCCCGGTGTTGTGGGCGGAGTCGGCCATCAGCCGCTCCAGCGGCTCCTTCACGAAGCGGGGCAGCTTCTCCACCTCGCCAATGGCGTTGAGGCGGATGCCGTTGTCCAGGATCTCCGCGCGCTCGGACTCCAGATATTCGCGCAGCAGGTCCATCAGCCCGGCGACCTCTTCGGCGGGGCGGGCCCAGTTCTGGGAGGAGAAGGCGTAGAGGGTGAGGGCCTGTACGCCCACCCGGCGGGCGGTGCGCGTCACCTCGCGGACACTCACACTGCCCTCGCGGTGGCCCTCCAGGCGCGGCTGGCCCCGCAGTTCGGCCCACCGCCCGTTGCCATCCATGATGATGCCCACGTGGCGCGGGAGTGGCCGGGCCTTGACCTGGACCTCGAGGGGAGTGGGCAGCACGGTGGGGCGATCCATGAAGCCGCGCACCCTAGCGGTGGCGCCGCGTCGCGTCCACGGGCGCGTGGCCGGCCGGTCCCCCTCCCCCGCTGGCCGGTCGCCTGCCCGGGTTGAACGGTTCATGAAGGGACAGAGCCCGGATAGAGTGGCCTTCCATGAAAACTCTCCTTGTCTTCCCCTCCTTCCGGACGCTCGGTGGGCTGCTGAGCCTGTGTCTGATGGGGGCGGGGCCGGCGTTCGGGCAGGCGGGCGGGCCTGGGGCGGCGAAGTCCTCCGTCACCCACGGGAGCTACTTCCAGGCGGCGATGGCGGAGACGGCCCGGCTCTATGACGACCTGGAGTACGAGCAGGCCCTGGCGGCGGTGACCCGGGCGAAGCGGCTGGCGCGTGAGGACGGGGAGCGGGCGTCGGCGGCCATCTTCGAAGGCATCGTGCTGGCGGACCTGGGCAGGCGCGAGGAGGCGCTGGCCTCCTTCCGGGCGGGCCTGATGCGGACGCCTGACGCGCCGCTGCCGGTGAAGGTTTCGCCCAAGGTGGAGAGCGACTTCGAGTCGGTGCGCCAGGCGGTGCAGCGCGACCGTCCCGCCCTCGCGCGTCCGGCGCCGAAGGATGCGCCGGTGCAACCGACGGTGGAGGCGCCGCCCGCGCTGACGCCGCCGACGGTGGTCGCGACGGCGCCGGAGCCTGCGCCCGGGGTGGACCTGAAGGCGGGGGTGCGGGAGTCGTCGCGCAAGGTGCCGACCCTGTCGTGGGTGCTCCTGGGCACGGGCGTGGCGGCGGGCGGCGTGGGGACCGTGTTCGGGCTCCAGTCACGCGGCAACGTGAGCTCCGCGCGGGAGGCGGAGCTGTCGTCCGACGTGAACGGGCACCTGGAAGACGCGCGCGGCCAGGCGCGGGTGGCGAACGTGCTGATTGGCACGGCGGTCGCCGCGGCGGCGGGCGCGGTCACCGCGTACTTCCTGAACGGTGAGTCCAAGGTGGCGGAGGGGACGCCGTGAGGGCGTGGGTCGCGGTGGTGCTGGTCCTCGGGCTGGGCGTGGGGTGCACCGTCCCGAGCAACGAGCAGGTCTTGCTGGAGCGGCTTTGCAAGGGACGGGACCTCAACTGCCCCGAGGGATGGAAGTGCGCCGCGAACCAGGATGTCTGCATCGAGAAGGACTGTGGCGACAGCATCGTCCAGTCCAGCGAGGCCTGCGACGACGGAAACATCGTCGACGGCGATGGCTGCAGCCGCGCCTGCGACTCCAGCGAGGTGTGCGGCAACCGCATCGTGGACATCGCCCGAGGCGAGAAGTGCGACGACGGCAACACCGTCACCGGGGACAAGTGCAGCGGCGACTGCCTGTCCAGCGAGGTGTGCGGCAACGGTACCGTGGACGAGGAAGTGGGCGAGAAGTGCGACGACGGCAACACCGCGAGCAACGACGGCTGTAGCGCGGACTGCCTCTCCCGCGAGGTGTGTGGCGATGGCTACACCGACTCCACCCGAGAGGAGCGCTGCGACGACGGCAACACCGTGAGCGGCGACGGCTGTAGCGCGGACTGCAAGTCCGATGAGACGTGCGGCAACTTCGTCACCGACCCCTCCAAGGGAGAAGTCTGCGACGACGGCAACACCCGTAACGAGACCGTGTGCCCCTCCGGCCCTGCGGATTGCCAGGTGTGCCAGGCCGATTGCAAGGCGGTCCTGACAGTCCCAGGCAACGTCTGCGGAGATGGCGCGAAGGACTCCAATCCGGCGAACGAGTCCTGCGATGACGGCAACACCGTCACCGAGGTCACGTGCCCCTACGGCACCGCGAGCTGCCAGCAGTGCAGCAACGACTGCAAGGTCGTCCTCAACCTCCAGGGCAGCTTTTGCGGCGACACCCGGCTGGACACCACCAACGAGTTCTGTGACGACGGCAACACCACCACCGAAGACACCTGCCCCTACGGCACCTCGAGTTGCAGGGTGTGCCGGTTCGACTGCAAGGAGAGCCTGACGCGCTTTGGCAACGTCTGCGGCGACACCAAGGTGGACCCGAACCCGGCGAACGAAGTCTGTGACGACGGCAACACCACCACGGAAGTGTCCTGCGCCTACGGCACCGCGAACTGCCAGAGGTGCAGCAGCGACTGCAAGGCCGTCCTCGAACTCCAGGGCAGCTACTGCGGGGATAGCAGGAGGGACGCCGCAACCGAGACCTGCGACGACGGCAACACCACCACGGAAGTGTCGTGCGCCTACGGCACCTCGAACTGCCAGGCATGCCGTGCCGACTGCCAGGCGGTCCTGTCACTCCAGGGCAACTTCTGCGGGGATGGCGTGAGGGACCTGGCCTACGAGGCCTGCGATGACGGCAACACCGTCACCGAGGTTACGTGCCCCTACGGCACCGCGAGCTGCCAGAGGTGCAGTAGCGACTGCCAGACCGTCCTCGACCTCCAGGGCAACGTCTGCGGGGATGGCATCAAGGATCCAAACCCGGCGAACGAAGCCTGCGACGACGGCAACAGCCTGGCCTGCGGCTCCTGCAGCGCCGATTGCAAGTTGCTGACGCTCAAGGAGGCCACGGGCACCATCACGCCCCCGGTAGGCTCGGGTCTAAAGGACGAGGAGACCTTCACCCTCAGCGACGGCATCAACCCGCCCGTCACCTTCGAGATCGACAAGAATGGCGGCCTCAAGAACCCCGCCCACCGGCCGGTCTTCGTCTCGAACGGAACCCAGGCGCAGATTGCCCTGGTCATCCAGACCGCCATCAACGCGGTGCCGGCTCCGTTCGAGATCCAGGCCTCGGTCCTCTCGGGGGCGAGCATCGTGGACCTCACGCATAAGCTGAAGGGCTCCATCGGCAACCAGGCCATGACGGAGACGGTCGCGGATGTGTACTTCAAGGTGAATGGGATGAAGGGCGGCGGCGGTTACGACTGTCCGCAAGGCGCTGAGTGCGTCGGCAACCAGGACTGTGACCGCGAGCTGGTGTGCGGAAGCGCCAGGGTCTGCACCGGACCTTGATGTCAGAGGGGGGCCCTCCCCAGTGCCTGCGGGCGCTGGGGAGCACCTCCGCTCGCACTGTCACTCCGTCAGCAGGTTTAGCTTGAAGACGTTGTCCTGCCCCGCCTTCACCACGAAGGTGCGCGTCACGTCCTTGCCCAGGTCCTTGTTCACGACCCGCACCTGATGCGAACCCTCCGTGGCCTCCACAGCCGCGAAGGGTGTCTGCCCGAGGCTCTTCCCATCCAGGTACACGCTCGCGTACGGGCGGATCCGGAACTCCAGCTTGCCCTTGGGCAGGTCGTTGCGACGCGAGGTCGAGACCGGCGGGCGACGCGGAGGGACCTTGGTCTGTGCGGGTCCAGCGGCCACCGTGGCCACGCCCGCATCGACCGGCGCACCGGTGACCGCAGGCACGGGACCGGGCTCGGCCACGACCACGGCCCGCGTGCCCGCGTCCACCGCTTGCGCCACGACGGGCACCGCCACCACTGACGCCGGGCGCACCTCAGGGGCAGGCGGTTCCGGCGGCTTCGCGGGAACAGTGTTCTTCGTGACCACGGGAGAGGACGGGACCTCGGGCGTCACGGCCTGCTCGCCGCGCCCCAGGAACATCCATCCCCCCACGGACGCAAGCACGCCCAGGGCCACGACCGAAGCCACCACCACCCCTCGACGTGAGCCGCGCCCCTGCTCCTGCACGGGCGCCACCGGCACGGGCGCGGGCGAGACCGGCGCTGGCGACTTCCGCACGGGTCGCGGCGACGCGAGGGCCTCGGCCAGGAGGCTGCCCGCGGAAGGCGTGGCGGGATCCGTCGCCGCGTCGAGCATGCCCGATGGCACCTCATCCGCCCCCGACGCCGTCTGCGCCGGAGCCGCCATGGAGCGCCCGTCCTCCGGGCCCTGTCGCGCCGCAGCGCCCCCACGAACGGGCGTCGTCAGGCGCTCCACGGCTCGCGGCTCCACTGGACGGGACGGCGCCTTCTCCTCCACGACCGGCGCCGCCGGCTCCCGGCCCTTCGACTCCACGCGCACGGGCGTGGGCACCACCGCGCCGCCTTCGGCCACCTGCGCCACCAGCCGGGCAATCTGATACGCGCCCACCGGTTCGCCCAGCGACAGCACGAACCGCTCCAGGTCCGACTGGAACGCGCGGCAGTCCGGATAGCGCTGCTCCCGGTCCTTCGCGAGCGCCTTCTCCAGGATGCGCTGCATCGCCACCGGCAGGTCGGCCCGGCGCTCCACCGCGGGCACGAAGGGCTCGAAGAGGATGGCCTGCATCATGCTCACGTCCGTCGTCGCCTCGAAGGGCCGCCGGCCGGTGAGCAGCTCGTAGAGCACCATCCCCAGCGCGTACACGTCCACGCGCGCATCCATGGCCTTCGCCTGGAGCTGCTCCGGTGGCATGTACGCCACCTTGCCCTTCACCACGCCCGTCTGTGTGCGGTGGCTCTGCCCCGCCACCTTCGCGATGCCGAAGTCCACCACCTTCACCGCGCCCTGCCGGGACACCAGGATGTTCTCCGGGCTGATGTCCCGGTGGATGAGCCCCAGCAGCGCCCCCGTCTCCGGGTCCGTCAGCTCGTGCGCGAACGCCAGCCCCTCCGCCGCCGAGGCCACCAGCTTCGCGCACACGGCCACCGGCAACGGGGCCTGCTGCGCGACCGACTGCTTGATGAGCCGGCGCAGCGTGGGCCCGTCGATGTACTCCATCGCCAGGAAGTAGCTGCCGTCGGCCTCGCCGAAGTCGAAGATCTGCACCACGTTCGGGTGGTCCAGCTGGGCGGCCAGCTTCGCCTCGCCCAGGAACATCTCCACGAACGCCTCGTCCTCCGCCAGGTGCGGCAGGATGCGCTTGAGTACGAGCGTCTTCTCGAAGCCCCGGGGCCCGGCGGCCTTCACCAGGAACACCTCCGCCATCCCCCCCGAGGCGAGCTTCCGAACGAGCTGGTACTTCCCCAGTTGCATTGAGTGGGAGCTTTCCCACGGTTTTCCGGAAAAGTGAAACGACCTTGAGGGTCGAGCGTTCGCCGGTGCGCAAGGTGTCACCACCTGTTTGACCGTGACGTGACGTGCTCCGTAGGATCCGCGTCCCCATGCCCCCCAAGGCCATTGGTCCCTACCGCGTGTTGGAGACGCTCGGCAGTGGCGGGGCCGGGACCGTGTATCGGGCCCTGGACCGCCGCACCAACGACGAGGTCGCGCTGAAGCTCCTGTCGACGGGTCCGTCGCTGGACGACCGCGCGGCCCGCAGACTCGTGCGCGAATTCGAGACCCTGGCGGACCTGTCCCACCCCAACGTGGTGAAGGTCTTCGAGGCCGGCGTCCACGAGGGCTGGCCGTACCTGGCCATGGAGTTCATCGAAGGGCTCACCCTGCGCCACTACCTCGACGTGAGCCTCGGCGGCGGCCCTCCCACGCCCCCGCCGCGCGGCCCCCTGTCCATCCGCCGCACCGAGGACGACGACTTCGGCAGCGTGGACGGCCCGGACGAGGACCCGTACGACGACTCGGCCGTGGACGATGACGACGACGGGACGTTCGGCCTCAACGCCTTCGCGGAGGAGGCCCCCAGCGAGGACCTGGCCAGCTTCCATGGCGGCGCGGGTGACGACTCGGATTCGGACGACGTGCCGTTGGATCCGCGCCGCGAGCCCGCGCGCAAGGCGTCCGCCACGGCGCACCCCACCGCGCCGCCGCGTCTGGCGGACCTGAACCGCCCGGAGCGCATGGGCCGGCTGAAGGACGCGCTGCTCCAGGTGTGCGAGGCGCTGGCGTACATCCACGGCCACGGGCTGGTGCACCGCGACCTGAAGCCGTCCAACATCATGGTGGACGACGACCGGCAGGTGCGGCTGATGGACTTCGGGCTGGCGAAGTTCCTCGCCGACGACGAGGGCATCACCGGGGACGGCAAGCTCGTGGGCACGTACCGCTACATGGCCCCGGAGCAGATTCTGGGAGAGCCGCTGGATGGGCGCTCGGACCTGTACAGCCTGGGCGTCATCCTGTACGAGCTGATGAGCGGGCGTCCGCCGTTCGACGCGAAAACGCCGCACGAGCTGTGGCGCCAGGTGCTGGAGACGGAGGCACCGCCACTGCTCGCGCTCAACCTGCATGGCGACCCGCAGCTCGCACGGGTGGCCCATCGCCTCATCCGCAAGGAGCCGGACGACCGGTTCCAGACGGCCGAGGAAGTCTACGAGGCCCTCTCCGAGTGAGCACCGCGACGACGCACACCCTCACCGTGGCCGCCGACAAGGCGGGCCAGCGCGTGGACCTGTTCGTGGGAGAGGCCCTGGGCCTGTCCCGCGCGCGCATGAAGCGCCTCTTCGACGAGGGACAGGTGCGCGTGAATGGCCGCCCCGCGAAGAAGGGCCTGATGGTGGCCGGAGGCCAGCAGATCTCCGTGACGGTGGAGGAGACGACGCGCGAGGCCGTGCCCGACGCGGACTTCCCGCTCGTCATCCTCCACGAGGACGCCTCGCTCATCTTCGTGGACAAGCCCGCCGGCCGGCCCTCGCACCCGCTGCAGCCGGGTGAGACGGGCACGGTGGCCAACGCCCTGGTGGCGCGCTACCCCGAGTGCGCGCAGGCGTCCCAGGACCCGCGCGAGGGCGGCCTGTGCCACCGCCTGGACGTGGAGACGTCCGGGGTGCTGGCCGCGGCCCGCACGCGCGAGGCCTGGACCTCCGTGCGCGAGGCCTTCAGCGGCCGCGCCGTGGACAAGCGCTACATCGCCCTGGTGACGGGACCGCTCGCGGACGAGGGCGAGGTGGACGTGCCCCTGCGCCACCACCCGCGCCACCCGGACCGCGTGGAGCCCGCGCCCCATGGCGCCGAGGACGCCCGCGAGGCGGTGTCCCACTTCCGCGTGCTCGCGCGTGCGCAGGACTACAGCCTCGTGGAGGTGCGCATCCTCACTGGCGTGCTGCACCAGGTGCGCGCGCACCTGGCCGGCGTGGGTGCGCCGCTCGTGGGGGACGCGCTCTACGGAGGCCGCGAGGCGCCGGAGCTGGGCCGCTTCTTCCTGCACGCCCGCTCGCTCACCCTGCCCCACCCCGTCACGAAGGAGCCCGTGCGCGTGCAGAGCCCGCTGCCCCAGGACCTGGTGGCGGAGCTTGGGCGGCACGGCCTGACGCTGCCGGAGACGGCGCCGGAGGGTGCGGCACTCGGAGCGGCGCCCGGGGCGGCGTCCGGAGCTACTGGCCCATCACCTTGACGATGACGCGCTTGCGGCGCTGGCCGTCGAACTCCGCGTAGAACACCTGCTGCCAGGGGCCCAGGTCCAGCTTGCCGGCGGTGACGGGAATCAGGACCTGGTGGTGGACGAGCATGGACTTCAAGTGCGCGTCCCCGTTGTCCTCGCCGGTGCGGTGGTGGCGGTAGTCGGGCCCGGAGGGTGCGAGGTGCTGGAGCCACTCCCAGATGTCCTCGTGGAGGCCGGGCTCGTCGTCGTTGACGAAGACGCCCGCGGTGATGTGCATGGCGGACACCAGCACCATGCCCTCCTGGATGCCGCTCTTCTTCAGGAGCGCCGCCACGGTGTCGGTGAGGCGCACCAGCTCACGCCGGGACTTCGTCTCGAACCAGAGGTATTCGGTGAGGGTCTTCATGGGCCGCACTGTCAGAGGGGGCCACTAGAGTGACTCACGCCATGCGAGCCATCCTCCACGTGGACATGGACGCGTTCTACGCGTCCGTCGAACAGCGCGACAACCCGTCCCTCAGGGGCAAGCCCGTCATCGTTGGCGGGCATGCACAGCGCGGCGTGGTGGTGGCCGCGTCCTACGAAGTGCGGCCCTTCGGGGTGAAGAGCGCGATGCCCATGGCGCGGGCCATGAAGCAGGCGCCGCACGCGCTGGTGGTGAAGCCCCGCTTCTCCGCCTACGCGGAGGCGAGCGAACAGGTGTTCGCCATCTTCGAGCGCTACACACCGCTGATCGAGCCGCTGTCGCTGGACGAGGCGTTCCTGGACGTGACGGCGTCGGTGGGGCTGTTCGGCGCGGCGGCGGACATCGCGCGGCGGATCCGCAAGGAGATTGCCCACGAGCTGAACCTGCCGGCGTCCGCGGGCATCGCCACGGCGAAGTTCGTGGCGAAGATTGCGTCCGACCTGGCCAAGCCCAACGGCCAGCGCGAGGTGCGGCCCGAGGAGACGGTGGCCTTTCTCGCGGGGCTGCCGGTGTCGCGGCTGTGGGGCGTGGGGCCCAAGACGGAAGAGGCGATGAAGCGCGCGGGGCTCACGACCATCGGGGACGTGGCGGCGCGGGAGCTGGGGTGGCTGGAGGAGCGCTTCGGCTCCAGCGGCAGGCACCTGTGGGAGCTGTCGCACGGCATCGACGCGCGGGACGTGGTGCCGGACCGGGCCGCCAAGAGCGTGGGCGCGGAGGACACGTTCGAGGAGGACCTGACGGGCCTGGAGACGCTCAAGCCACACGTGCACGCGCAGGCGCTGCGGGTGGCGCGGCGGCTGCGCAGGGCGTCGCTCAAGGGCCGCGTGGTGCAGCTCAAGCTGAAGTTCGCGGACTTCACGCTCATCACCCGGCGCACCACGCTGCGCGAGCCGACGGATGACGGGCAGGTGCTCTACCGCGCGGCGCTGGAGCTGCTGGAGCGCGCGCACGAGGGCAAGGCGCTGCGGCTCACGGGCGTCAGCGTGCAACTGGACGAGGACGAGGCGCAGCTCGGGCTGTTCCCCGCGGCGGCGCCCCGGGCCTCGAAGCTGAACGAGGCGATGGACCGCATCGCGGCCCGCTTCGGCAGCAAGGCCATCACCATGGCGGACATCGTGGGGGCGGAGGCGCCGGACGATGACGACCCGCGCTCCGAGCGTCCGGTGGAGCGGCTGAAGCCCGTGGAGAAGCCGAAGCGCTGAAGCACTCCGGCCCTGCGTCCCGAAGGACTACCCCTCGCCCGCGTCGGAGCCGGAGGACGATGCCGGACGCTCGGCGCCCGAACCGCTGCCCTCGCTGCTGCCACCGCCGGTGCGACGGCGACGACGGCGACGGCGCTTCTTGCGGGGCCCATCCGTGTCCCCGCCGCCATTCGCGCTCGCGCGCGCCGGGGGCACCTCTCCGGCCTGCCAGGCCTCCAGCGCCTCGCGGCCCTCACCCGTGGCCTCCACCGTCATCGCGAAGACGGCCAGCGCCTCGTTGAAGAGCGGGTGGCGGCGGAAGGCACCGGCCTTCTTGCGGCGCTCTCCGGACAGCGTGCGCTGCATCATCAGCAGCATGCGGCAGCGCTCGGCGATGCGGCGCGGCAGCCGGGCGGCCTCCACGAAGCCCGCGAGCAGGTCCTCGATGACGTGCGCGACGGACGCGCGCGACTCGTCCTGGGACTCCTCCGCCGGCTCCGTGCGGCCAATGGGCACGAGCAGCGTCGCCAGCAGGATGGCGTCGTCCAGCACCTCGCCCGCGGACACGCGCTTGTCCAGCGCTTCGGCGAAGGCATAGAAGGTCTTCTCCCCTTCCTTGCCGTTCTCCCGCAGGTACGCGTCCACCGGGGGCAGCAGCAGCTTCAGCGCGTCCAGCGCCGCGAGCAGCTTCAGCGCCGGGGCGGACCTGCCGGTGCGGATGAGCCGGAAGGTCTCCTCCAGCAGGCGCGCGGGCGCGCAGCGCGGCAGGTCCTCCACCGCGCCCTCCATCGCCGCGTAGGTGCGCGACTCGATGTCCAGGTCCAGCTTCGCCGCGAAGCGCACCGCGCGCAGGATGCGCACCGGGTCCTCGCGCATGCGGATCTCCGGGTCGCCAATGGTCCGGATGAACCGCTCGTCCAGGTCACGCCGGCCGCGCACGTAGTCGATGACCCGACCTTCCGCGGCGTCGTAGAACAGGCCGTTGATGGTGAAGTCGCGGCGGCGCGCGTCCTGCTGCGCGGTGCCGAAGACGTTGTCGTGCGTGATGAGCAGGTCCTCGCCGGACGGCTCCTCCGTGGACGCGCCCGGGGGCGGCTCCAGCTCCGACGGGTTCGCGCGGAAGGTGGACACCTCCACGATCTTCCCGCCCTTGAAGTAGACGTGCGCCAGCCGGAAGCGCCGTCCAATCAGCCGGCAGTTGCGGAAGACGGCGCGCACCTCGCCCGGGTGGGCGCTCGTCGCGACGTCGAAGTCCTTGGGCTTCTTGCCCAGGAGCAGGTCGCGCACGCAGCCGCCCACCAGGTACGCCTGGTGCCCGTGCTGGTGCAGCCGCAGCACCACCTTGAGCGCGTCCGGGTCCATCTCGTCCGGGTCGATTTCGGCGGGCTCGCCGGTGCGCGTGGTGGTGGGCGCCTGCAGCTCCGGCTCGTTCGCCGCGGGCTCCGGCTCCGGCTCCAGGATGACGGCCTCGGGCTCCTCCGCCTCGTCACCGGCTTCGGCGGCGGCCTGGGCGTCCTCGGCCTCCGCGGCCTTCAGGGCCTCGGTGGCACGCCGGATTTCGTCGCTCACCTCGGGGTCGGCCGGGCCGGCGTCCTCGGTGTCGTCATCGTCGTCGAACCCTTCGTCGTCTCCGACGTCCGCGGCGTCCGCGGAGAAGGCGGACACGGCGCCTTCGTCGGCGGGGGCCTCGGAGGGCCGGGCGGGGGGCGG
>NZ_RAWG01000173.1 GCF_003611735.1 Corallococcus sicarius
CACGCCGAAACCGCTCCGCTGCCCGCCACCCCGGACGCCGCCGCCGCGCGCAACCGCCGCCGCACCCGCCTCGACCTCCCCATCACCGTCCCCGTCTCCACGCCCGCGGCAGCGGAGGTCGTGCTCGGCATCGACGTGGGCACCTCGCACGCGCGCGTCGCGGTCTGCATCGACGGCGTCGCCACGCTCATCCCCATCCCCGGCACCGACGGGCTGGGCATGCCCTCCGTCATCGCCATCGACGCGAGCGGTGAGCCGCGCATCGGCACCGCCGCCGTCGTCGAAGCCGCCCGCGCTCCCCGGAACGCCACCACCGGACTGAAGCGCCTGCTCGGCCTGCGCGCCCGCTCCCCGCACCTGCGCTGGCTGGGCCCGCAGCTCCCCTTCCCCGTCGCCACCGACCTTCGCGGCGACGCGGGCGTGGACCTGGGCGGGCGCGTCGTGAGCCCCGCCCTCTTCACCACCCTGCTCCTGCGCGAGTTGCACCAGGCGGCCACCACTTTCCTCGGTCGCAAGGTGACGCGCGCCGTCCTCTGCGCCCCCTCGCACTTCACCGAACGCCAGCGCGCCACCCTGCGCGAGGCCGCGGCCCAGGCCGGGCTGGACGTGCCGCGCGTGCTCACCAACAGCGCCGCCGCGGCGCTCGCGTACGCCCACGGCCGAGGCATGGCCAGAAAGCGCGTCCTCGTCGTGGACCTGGGCGGCGGAGGCCTGGAGGTCTGCGTCGTGCAGGTGACGGGCGACGACCTGGAGGTCATCACCACCGGCGGCGACCCCACCCTGGGTGGCATGGACTTCGACGCCCGCATCGCGGAGCTGCTCGTCAGCGACCTCTCCGAAAAGGGCCACCCGCGCCCCGAACACCTGCTCGACTGGGGCCCCCTGCGCGCCATCGCCGAGTCCACCAAGGAGGCCCTCTCCACCCGCGACGCCGTGGACGTCACCCTGCCCACGGGCAAGGGCCCCACGGTGGACCGCGAGCGCATGGAGGCGCTCACCGCCGACCTCGCCCAGCGCGTCGTCGCCGTCACCCGCGAGGTGCTGGAGTCCAACGCCCTGTCCCCGCAGGGCCTGGACGCCGTGCTGCTCGTGGGCGGTCAGAGCCGCGCGCCCCTCGTGCGCCGCCGCCTGGAGGAGAGCCTGGGTGTACCCGTGCGCGACGACGTGGACGCACGGAGCGCGGTGGTGCGCGGCGCCGCGCTGCTCGGCCACGCGTTGCTGCTCGCGGAGACGGGCAAGCCCTCCGCCAGCGTCTCCGAGGTGCTCACCGCCCCCATCGGCGTCGCTGAACACACCGGCGCCTTCCGCCGCGTGCTGGAGCGCAACACCCGCCTGCCCACCTCCAAGACGCTGGTGCTCCCCGTCACCGCCCCCGGCCCACTGGCGCTCGCCTTCTTCCAGGGCACCGCGCCACAGTCCGTGGACAACGAGTGGCTCGGCGCCCTGAACCTCACCGTGGAGCGCCCCGGCGAGGTGGAGGTCCACCTGGAGCTGTCCAGCGACGGAACCCTGACCTTCGGCGCCACCCTGCCCGGCGGCAAGCGTCAGCCCGTGGCGCTCGCGACGGAAGACCTGGACGACGCCGCACGCGAGGCCCTCATCGCCCGCTCGCCCTTCCTCACCGGCCCCGAGGCCCGCCCGAGCGGCCTGCTGTCCGGCCTCAAGAAGCTCTTCGGCCGCCGCTAGGGCCCTCGGCCTCCTGCCTCCACCCCCGGGGCAGGTGTGGCGTCTGGCTCTCCATTCCCAGCTTCCATCCCAGATGTCGCAGTTCAATCGGGAGGAGCCTGGACATGAGACGGTTTTCAATGACGGCAGGATGGGTGGCGGCCGGCGTGTGCATCGCCGGGCCCGCCTTCGCGGTGGACGCGACCCAGGTGGGGCGCAGGTCTGGGTACAACGAGGCGACCGTCGAAGGCGGCCTGGACGTGCGCCTGGGCCTGGGCGGCTTCACCGGAGAGCTGGGCGACGAGACGGGCGTGGGCCCGCTGTTCGGCATCAACGCCAACGCCCAGCCCTACCCCCTCATCGGCGTGGAGGCCGGCTACGAGGGCCAGCGCGTGCCCATCGACGATGGGCGCGTGGGCGACGGCGAGGGCGTCTGGCGCAACAACGGGACGTTGCTGGGCAAGCTGGGCCCCGTGGTCAACCAGAAGTGGCGCCCCTTCGTCGGCGTGGGGCTGGGGTTGAGCTACCTCAACCCCTCCGACGGCGCGGAGGGCGTCTACGACAACGACTGGCAGACGGAGCTTCCGATCGCGGCGGGCCTGGACTACCGCTTCGGCAACCTCTTCGCCGGCGCGCGCGCCACCTACCGGCTCGTCGGGGGTGAGGAGATCGTCACCGTCCCCGGCACCGACGAAGACGCCAAGGGCAGCCTCTTCAACGGCAACATCACCGTGGGTGGCCGCTTCTAGGCATCACAGCTCGAAGCGCGTCATCAGCGTCTCCGGACGCGGGTCCTGCGCCCACGCATCCAGCACCGCCTGCGCGGGCGAACGCCCCGAAGCAGCCACCGCCTCCAGCGGGGCCAACAGCGGCGCATCCAGCGGATCCAACCGCTGGAGCCCGCGCTTCGCGATGGCCACCATCTCGCCGGCCAGCCGGTGCAGCTCGTGCGGCCCCAGCTTCCCGGCGAGCCCCTCGCGGCGCGCGGTGTCGTGGAACGACAGGTGCTCGGTGTAGTTCAGCCGGGGCAGCAGCAGCCCGGCCTCATCCAGCGCCTGCTTGTCATAGAGGATGCCGCGCCACAGGGCGCCCAGGGCCCCCGTCATCGCCGCGCTCGCGCAGTCCGCGCCGCGCACCTCCAGCACCTTCTTCAGCCGCACCTCGGGGAACAGCGTGGACAGGTGGTCCGTCCAGTCCCCCATGTCCGGCGGCCTGCCCTCGTAGCCCTCCTTCATCAGCTGGCGGAAGGTGAGCTTCGGGTGGCGGTACTCGCCCTCGCGGCGCAGGAACAAGAGCGGCGCGTCCAGCGCCCAGTCCACGTACGCCTGATAGGAGAAGGAGCCGTCGAACCAGGACGGCAGGTAGCCGCACCGCGTGGGGTCCACCTCTTCCCAGACGCGGCTGCGGAAGGACATGTAGCCGGACGGCTTGCCTTCCACGAGCGGGCTGTTGGCGTACAGCGCCACCAGCAGCGGCGACAGGCGCGCCACCGTCACCGTCTTCTGCACGCAGTCCGCTTCGTCCGCCCAGTCCAGCGACACCTGCCCGGTGGACGTCATCAGCATCATGTTCAGCGCCAGCCGGCCGCGCTCCGGCAGCGTGCGGCGCATCACCTGGTAGCGCGTCTTGGGCATCCACGGCATCTGCGCGGTCGTGCCCACCGGCCGGTACCCCAGCGCCACGAGCCGCAGGCCCAGCTGGGACGCCGCCGCCTTCGTGTCCTTCAGGTGCGCCAGGTTCTCCGCGTGCGCCTCGCGCGCCGTGGTGAAGGGGCTGCCGGACAATTCGAACTGCCCGCCCGGCTCCAGGGAGATGGCCTCGATGCCCCGCTGCAACGCGATGACCGGCGACTGGGGCGTCTCACGGAAGGGCACGTAGCCCCCCGGCGCCAGCATCTCCAGGAGCGCCCCCACCCCGTTCGGTCCCTCGTAGGGCACGGGTTGGGCGGACCCCACCGGGTAGATGAACTTCTCGTGCTCCAGCCCGAGCCGGTGCTCGGTCCGGGGCTTCCCGGCCGCCCGGAGGCCTTCTACGAGCGGGGCAGAGGACGTGAGGGGCTCGGAGGCCACGCGCTTGAGGTCGAGGGACATGAGGGCGCCCTATATAACGGGGCTTGTCGCCCTTGCCCTCAATTGAACGACCCACCGCCATGCGCCCTGCGTCCCCCGTCCCCGTCCTGTCTGCCCAGCCCCGTCTGTCGGATTTCTTCCAGGGCGTGGGGATGCTCGGCCGCGCCTTCCGGCTGCTGTTCGGCTCCCGCCGCCTCTTCCTGCTGTCCAGCCTGTGCGCGGTCCTCACGGCCGTCGCCCTGGTGGGCCTGGGCGTCCTGCTCTATCGCTACGCCCCCGGCCTGCTGGAATCCCTCTGGCCCCGGCCGGTGTCCTGGTACGGCCGCGTCGGCTGGTACGTGGCGCTCATCCTCGCGGGCCTGGTCGCCTGGGTGGTGGGCGCCAACGTGGTGCCGCCCCTGCTCGTGGCGCCGCTGCAGGATCCCCTGTCGGAGGCCACCGAAGCCGAGTGTGACGGCGCGAACACCACGTCCGCCGCCTCGTTCCTGCGCGGGCTGACGACAGGGCTGTTGCACACGCTCGCCCGGCTGGCCCTGCTGCTGCTGGGGCTGGCGGTGCTCCTGCCCCTCAACGTGGTGCCCGGCATCGGCAGCGTGCTCTTCACCGTGCTGGCCAGCCTGTGGACCATGCTCTGGATGGCCGCGGAACACCTGGCCGCCCCCATGACCCGGCACCTCTACCCCTTTTCGGAGGTGCGTCGCATCTTGCGCGAGCGCCGGGCCCTCTGCCTGGGCTTCGGAGCGGGCGTCTACGTGCTGCTCTGGATCCCCATCCTCAACACCTTCTTCCTCCCGGTCGCCATCATCGGGGGTACCCTGCTCTACCGGGGCCTGCGCGCCGTGGGGAACCTGCCCCCGCCTCCTGACGCGATCGCGGGCCCGGGAATGGGGGGGACGCCAGGCGGCTCGAAATAAACCGGGCCGCCGGCTGTCCGTACCGCCAGGGGGAGCCGGGAACGCATTGCCTGCGGCAGACGTTCTCGGACGCTAGTGACAAGGCCACGCCTTGAAGCACCTGGAAGCCGTGATTAGGCTTGCCCGGCCGCTACCAGGACCCTGGCTCGCGTCGAACCGTTCGGATTCACAGGGCTTTTCACGCTTCACCCCGGGGCACCCCTCGTGCCCCAGCTTGGATGAACCGCATGCCGCGTATCTTCCGCCGCATCACCGCCGTCGCCGTTCTGTTGGGAGCCTGGGCCTTCGCCGGCAGCGACCGCGCGCCCCTCCCGCTCACCCTCGGAGCGGCGGAGGCGGGGCAGGACACCTGGGACGGGGCCCTGCCGTCCGCCAGCAAGAGCGAGAAGGCCCCGCACGACCTCAACAGCCTGCGCGTGCTGACGAAGGTCATCCTCTACGTGAAGGAGAACTACGTCGACCCCAAGCGGGTGAAGCCCAAGGAGATGATGATCGCCTCCCTGGAGTACGTGGAGAAGAGCGTCCCGGACGTGCTCGTGGACGGCAACCCGGAGACGGGCCGCCTCAACGTGAACGTGAACGGCAAGCAGAAGGAGTTCGACATCTCCCACGTCGACTCCCTGTGGAAGATGTCCTTCGCGCTCAAGGACGTCTTCGACTTCCTGTCAAAGAACATGCGCCCCATCGAGGAGACGCGCGACATCGAGTACGCGGCCGTCAACGGCATGCTCTCCACGTTGGATCCGCACTCGGTGCTGCTGCGCCCGGAGCTGTACCGGGAGATGAAGCTGTCCACCAAGGGTGAGTTCGGCGGCCTGGGCTTCGTCATCCAGATGAAGGAGGGCAACCTCACCGTGGTGAAGGTGCTGCCCAAGACGCCCGCGGCGCGCGCCGGCATCCAGAAGGACGACCGCATCAAGAAGATTGGCGAGGAGTCCACCGTCAACATGGACCTCAACGAGGCCGTGTCCAAGCTGCGCGGCGCGGTGGACAGCCGCATCACCATCACCGTGGAGCGCGACGGCTGGGAGAAGCCCCGCCCGATGACGGTCGCGCGCGCGATGATCTCCATTGAGAGCGTGCAGCACAAGCTGCTCGCGGGCGGCGTGGGCTACGTGCGCCTGAAGAACTTCCAGGGCAACACCACGCGCGACCTGGAGTCCGCGCTGACGGAGATGCGCAAGCAGGCGGACGCCAAGGGCGGCTTCAAGGGCCTGGTGCTGGACCTGCGCGGCAACCCGGGCGGCCTGCTGGAGCAGGCCATCCAGGTGTCGGACACGTTCCTGTCCAAGGGCACCCTCGTCGCGACGGTGGGCCTGTCCGACAAGCTGCGCGAGGAGAAGCGCGCGCGTCCCACCGAGGGCGAGGAGTCCTACCCCATCGCGGTGCTCGTCAACGCCGGCAGCGCCTCCGCGTCCGAAATCGTCGCGGGCGCGCTCAAGAACCTGGACCGCGCGGTCATCATCGGGCGGCAGACCTTCGGCAAGGGCAGCGTGCAGGTGCTCTACGACTTCCCGGACGACAGCGCGCTCAAGCTGACCATCGCCAAGTACCTCACGCCCGGCGACCTCTCCATCCAGGAGGTCGGCATCGTCCCGGACATCCAGCTGGTCCCCACGCGCGTCACGTCTGAGCGGGTGGACGTGTTCGCGCCCAGGAAGTCCATGGGCGAGGCGGACCTGGATCAGCACTTCGGCAACCCGGACTCCACCACCGTCGCCAAGAAGCGCGAAGAGGTGCTGGACCGTGAGAAGCCGGGCACCAGCCTCAAGTACCTGAAGGTGGACGAGAAGGCCGCGCAGGCCGCCGCCAAGAAGGAAGACCCCAAGGAGAAGGTCGCCGCCAAGGCCACGGGCAAGGAGAAGAAGGAGCACGGGGAGAATGATCCGCTGCTCGACGTGGACGTGGCCGGCCAGGGCGAGGACCTGGACGACCAGCTGGACGCGGAGTCCCAGGAGGAGATCAAGGAGGACTTCGAGGTGCAGTTCGCCCGCGACTTCGTCCTGCGCGTGCCGGCGCTGAAGCGCACCGAGCAGCTCAAGCAGGGCAAGGCCTTCGTGGAGCAGAAGCGCAACGAGGAGGAGCAGCGCATCAACAACGCCATCGCGGCGCTGGGGGTGGACTGGAGCCCGGGTCCGACGCCGAAGAACGTGCAGCTGGACGCCAGCTTCGCGCCGGGCAACGACGCGAAGATCGCCGCCGGTGAAGCGCTGGACATGGTCATCCACGTGGAGAACAAGGGCACGGAGCCCCTCAAGCGCGTGCGCGGTTGGACGGAGAGCGACAACGCGTTCCTCGACCGCCGCGAGTTCCTCTTCGGCGCCATCGGGCCGGGGGAGAAGAAGTCCTGGAAGGTGCAGGTGCGCCTGCCCAAGGACCTCACCAGCCGCCGCGACGACGTGAAGGTGAAGCTGTTCGACGACAACGGCGCCCTGCGCGAGACGCTCGTGTCGGAGCTGTCCTTCGTGGAGCTGCCCCGCCCCACCTTCGCCTTCAACTGGCAGGTGGTGGATGACTGCGCCGAGTGCAACGGCGACGGCGTCGTGCAGCGCGGTGAGAGCGTCAGCGTGGTGATGGACGTCACCAACACGGGCGCGGGCGCGGCGCTGGACTCGTTCGCGCAGATCAAGAACGGCGGCGACGCGAACGTCTTCATCGAGAAGGGCCGCTTCAAGCTGGGGGAGATCAAGCCCGGCGAGACGAAGACGGCGCGCTTCCAGGTGGCGCTCAAGAAGGGCTACAAGGGCGACACCTTCCCGCTGAAGCTGGCCATCCTCGACGAGCCCCTGGAGGAGTTCGTCCTGGAGAAGCTCCAACTGCCCGTGAAGGACGGCCCCGTCGCGACGGTGGAGGCGAAGAAGGGCCTGGTGAAGCTGACGGACAAGGCGGAGCTGTTCAGCTCGCCCGTCGCTGACGCCCGCCCGGTGGCGAAGCTGCCCCAGGGCGCGACGCTGGCGGTGGAGGGCACCACCAAGGGCTTCTACAAGGTCACGCTGGAGAAGGACCGCTTCGCCTTCGTGCGCACGCAGGACGCGCGCGAGGTGAAGTCCGGCAAGGCCGTGGCGCCCAAGACGGTGGCGTGGAACACCACGCACCAGCCGCCGGACATCAAGCTGGACGTGGACCCCTCGCACGGCGGCGTGGTGGTGAACGGCGACAAGTTCACCCTCTCCGGCGCGGTGAAGGACCCCAACGGCCTGCTGGACGTCTACGTGCTGGTCAACGACCAGAAGGTCTACTTCAAGGCCGTGGACCCCAAGGGCGGCGAGCCCAACGCGCTGAAGTTCACCGCGGACTTCACGCTGAAGGAAGGCAACAACAACGTGCTGGTGGTGGCCCGCGAGAGCACCGAGTTCGCCAGCCGCCGCACCCTGGTCATCCGCCGCCGTCCGGCGGAGGTGGCGCAGAAGGTGACGACGCCCGCCGCCGCGGCCACCACGCCGGTGAAGCCGCGCCAGCAGTAGTCCCTGAGTCCCAGGCGCTACACCGCGCCTGACGCCTGAACCCGGGCGGCCTGCTTCCAAGGACTCCCTTCCCCACCGGAAGGGAGCCTTCTTGGAGGGGGGCCGCCCGTTTTGTTGACGCTTCACCGAAGGCCGATTTAGGGTCCGCGCAGGTGGGCGCCCGCTTGACCGGCATGCGTCCCGGAGGCGTGAATCCCCAATGCGGACGTTCAGTCGGTGGCTGGTCCTCGCGACGGCGCTGTGCGGGGCTGCTGCCCACGCGGATGACAACGACCTGTCGATTGCCCGGTTCGGCATCGAGCGGCGCGGTGGTACCGGCGTCATCACCTCGGAGCAGCTGGCGCAGGCGAGCGCGGACTTCCGCGCGTTCGCGCGCACGTTCGGCGCGGTGATGACGTCCGCGAACCTGATGCCCCCGCGCACGACGGGCCACTCGGGCTACGCGTTCAACGCGGAGCTGTCCGTGGTGTCGCTGCCAGAGAGCGTGACGCTGCCTACGGAGCGCGCGCAGCCGGGCTCGCTGCTGCTGCCCTCCCTCCACGTGCGCAAGGGCCTGCCCTTCTCGCTGGAGTTGGGCGGGCGCGTGGGCTGGGTGGAGAAGAGCAGCATGGTGACGGCCACGGGCGAGCTGAAGTGGGCCGTCAACGAGGGCTTCACGTACCTGCCGGACGTGGGGCTGCGCCTGCACGTGACGAAGCTCTTCGGCGCGCACAACCTGGACCTCACCACCACGGGCCTGGACATCGGCGTGGGCAAGCAGTTCCCCCTGGGCGGCATGGTGACGCTCACGCCCTACGGCGGCCTGGACCTCAACTTCGTCAGCGCCGCGTCGCGCACGCTGGACTTCGACCCCACCCGCTCGCTGGAGGACTCGCAGGGCAACCAGTCGCGGGACGCGCTGATCAACACGGGCGCGTACGCCCGGGTGTCCGCGGGCGACAACCTCACCCCTCGCTTCTACGCGGGCGGGCGCTTCATCGGCGGCGCGCTGCAGCTGGGCGCGGAGGTCTCCATCACCAACCTGGGCAGCTTCGACGTGACGGGCGCGGAGAGCCGCGACCTGCCCTCCGTCGTCGCCTTCAACACCACGCTGGGCCTGGACTTCTAGGTCTCTTCTAGGCCGCCGTCATTCCCGGCGGCCCGGCCTCCGGGGCAGCGTCGCGCAGGGCCTCGCGCACGCGTCCCGGACGGTTGGTGATGAGGTAGGACACCCCCAGCTCGCGCAGGGCCCGGGCGCGACGGGGGTCATCCACCGTCCACGCCGCCACGCGCAGCCCCGCCTCGTGCCACGCGGCCACCCGCTCCGGCGTGCACGCCTCGTGGAAGGGGTGCACCGAGTGCGAGGACACCAGCGGGCTCACCACGTACGCCTGCGGCGCCCAGGCCTTGTCCGGGTCGATGAGGAAGCCCCGGCGCAGCGTGGGGGCCAGCGCCGCCAGCCGGAAGAGGCACAGCGGGTTGAAGCTGGACACCACCACCCGCCCGGCCAGGTCCCGCTCCCTCACGATGCGGGCCACGCTCGCGACGAGCCCTCCGTCGTCGACGCGGTCGCACTTGAGCTCGATGTTGATCAGGAAGTGCGCGGGCAGCGCGTCCAGCACGTCCTCCAGCAGCGGGATGCGCGCGGGGGCGAAGCCCAGGGACGAGCCCACGTCCGCGCGGGCGAGCTTCCACCACGGCGTGGTGCGCACCTCCCAGGGCTGTCCGGCCAGGCGCTCCAGGCGCTCGTCGTGGCACACCACCACCTCGCCGGAGCCGCACGCCATGGCGTCCAGCTCCACGCCGTCGGCGCCCTGGCGCACGGCCTCCGTGAAGGCCTCCAGGGTGTTCTCGGGGGCATCGGCGCTGGCACCACGGTGAGCGAGCAGGAGCATGGGGGCGCAGTCTGCGACGGAAGGGGGCCCCGGGGCAGCGTCACGGGCGGCCGGGCGTTGGGGGGTGGACGCCGCCCGGCTTGCCTCCCGGGAGGGTTTATTGCAGTGTCCGCCGCATGCTGGGCCTCGGAGAATACATCGTCCTCGGCTTCATCCTGCTGGTGGTCTTCTCGGCCGCGCGGATGGGGCAGCTTGGCAACGCCGTGGGCAAGTTCGTCTACTCGTTCCGCAAGGCGTCGCGCGGCCAGGACCTGGTCGACGTGAAGAGCCTGCCCCAGTCCCGCCGGGGCAGCACGGACGCGGACTTCACCGAACCTCCGAAGGACCGCCGCTCCTAGACCTCCTCCCCTCCCGGGAGGACGAGCGGACCGGGCGGGCTGCCGGGCGCGGGCGCCAGGAGCAGGCGCGCGGCCTGCTGCCTCAGCGCCGGCAGGAGCCCCGTGTCCGCCACCAGCTCCCGCAGGTCCGACGCGTTGAGCAGCGGGACAATCTTGGCGCCCACCTCCGGCGGCAGATACGGGTTGAAGACGAGCGCGCGGCGCACCGCATGGCGCACGGACCAGCGCGGCGTCTTCCAGATTTCGACGAGCGGCTCCGGACGGGCGGGCCGGCGCGCGGCGATGCGGACCACCAGCGCTTCGGTGAGGCGGGGGTTGAGCAGCACGTTGCGCAGCACGGCCGGGTTGCTGACGGTGGCCAGGCGCGACAGCACGTCCGGGTCGCGCGTCAGGCGGGCCTGCTGCTTGAGGTGGCCCAGGGACTGGTTGGCCGCGAGCGCGTCCGCGCGGGCCGCGGCGTCCGCGTCCAGCTCCTTGCGCGCGGGGCCTTGCGCGAAGAGGTCCGCCACCGCCTCCAGTGACTGCACGTGGGCCATGCGCCGGAGCGCGTCCAGGTGGGGGATGTGCTCGGATTCCTGATCCAGCGCCGCCATGAAGTCCGACAGCACGCAGGTGGCGGGGGCCTCGCCGGCCCGGGCCAGGGACAGCAGGTGGCCGATGAGCTCGTTCGTGTCGAACGGCTCGCGCCGGGCCAGCTCGCGCGCGGCGGCCTTGCGGCGCACCGTGGCGCCTCCGCCCAGGGCGTGAAGGTTGCGCGCGAGCGCGCGGGCCTCATCCAGCGTGGGCATGACGGCTCACCCTCCCGTGGTGCGGTCCGCCGTGGGCGCGGAGGGCGCGGGCTCCAGCGTCACCTCCAGTCGGAAGCCGGCGAGGTCCGCGGGAAACTCCTGGAACACCAGGAGGAAGGGCACCTTGCCGCCCGGAGGCACCGGCAGGGCGGCTGCGTCCAGGCGCTGGCGCAGCGCGGTGGCGGCCTCGCGGTTCGTGACGGCGTGGAGGTCCTCCGGCGTGGCCAGCGCGCCCGCGAGCCCCTCGGAGGAGCGCACCCGCTGGTCGCCGTCGAAGAGGGCGGCGCGCACGCGCACGGGCGCGGCGGTGCCGGTGCGGTTCTCCGCCTCCCCGCGCACGACGAAGAGCATCTGGCCGTCACGCGTCGCGTACAGGCCGTTGGACACGTCGCTCGCGATGAACGGCTGGGGCGGCGGCATCACCAGCGCGCGCAGCCGGTCCGGGGACAGGGTGGACGCGTCCACCTTCCCGTCCCGCAGGTACACGGCGCCCAGCGCGCCCAGGGCCACCACCAGCACGGTGGCGACGGCGAGGTTGACGACGAACCCCGTGAGCTTCCGCGCGCGGCCGGGCAGCCGGCGCTGGGGCATGCCCACGTCCTCCGGCCGGGCCGACGGCTTCGCCACCGTGACGGCGGGCCCTCCGCGCATGGAGGCCAGGTCCACCACCTCGCGGCGGGGCGTGGTGATCTTGAAGGGGTCCGCGTCGTCGAACGCCGGCACGTCCTTCAGCAGCGAGATGCCTCCTGCGTCCGCCTCCGGATCCGACTGCGCGGGCACGTCGCCCAGGAGCGCGGCGCGGCCGGTGTCGGTGGGAACCATCCCCTCCTCTCCCGAGGCGCCTCCGCCGGAGAAGTCGAACAGGTCCCCCATCGAATCCGAGCCCGGCGCGGACTGCGGCGCCTCTTCGGGGGTGGGCGCGGACAGGTCCGCGGACGGCGCGACCATGTCGATGGACGCGAACGGATCCTCGGCCTCGTAGGACGGCGACGGCGCGGCGGGCGCCGGTGGGGGCTCCATCCGGACGGCGGCGTTGCGCGGCGACGCGGGGCCCGGAGCGGAAGGCGCGTCGTGGGGGAAGTCGAAGAGCGTGTCGGAGATGGCGCCGGGCACCGCGGGCGCGACGGCACCAGGCGCGGGACGGCGAGCGGCCGGTGGAGGCGCGGAGCGGGAAGGAGCGGGAGGTCCGGCCGCGAACGCGCCAGGAGCGGACGAAGGCGCCGCGAACGCACCGGGGCCCGAAGGTGGCGAACCAGCGCCCGCCGCGAACGCGCCGGGGCCCGAAGGCGCCGGAGAGAAATCCCCCGCGAAGGCCTCGGGCCCCACGGGTGCGGAGGAAGGTCCGCCCGCGAAGGCACCCCTCGCTGGAGGCGCGGAGGACGGTCCCCCCGCGAAGCCAGCGGGGCCCGGAGCTCCCGCCGTGGGGCCGGGACGAAGCGCGCCCGGAGGCCCTGCCGCGAACGCCCCCGGAGGAGCGGGCCGGGGCGCGGGCGGCGCGAAGGCGCCGGGAGGCACGGCCCTGAGCCCGGTGACGGAGGCCCTGGGCGGCGCGGCCACGGGCTTCGGAGGCGGAGCCACGGGCCGGGGAGCCGCCGGGGAAGGCACGGGGGCGGTCGGCGCGGGCAAAGGTCCAGCATCGGACATGAAGTCCGCGAACGGGTCCGCCATGTCCACCCCGCTCAGGTCCACAGGCGGGGGCGGCGGTGCCGCCGGACGGCGGGCGGCGACCCCGGGGGGAGGCACGGGCGCATCAAACGGCGTCAGCGGTCCCCTACCCCCAGGGGGCGTGACCGGGGCCCGGACGGGAGCCGTCGGCGCGTCGTCCACGTCGATGTCCACATCCACGTCGCCCCAGGACCTGGCGGGAGACGGCTTCGCTCCAGGAGCACCGGGGCCACCGGGTGCGTAGTAGGCCGGGCCCGGACGGGTGACCTCTCCGACGGGCTCGGGAGCAGCACCAAACGCCTGGAACGGGTCCACCTGCTCGCCCGCGGCAGGGGCAGGCAGGGGAACGGCCGCGGCCGGCGCGGGTTCACGCGCGACCCGGAAGGTGTTCTGACATTTGGTACAGCGGACCTTGACCCCTTTTTCCGTCACCTTCTCGTCGGGGATCTTGAACCGCGTCTGGCACTGTTCGCACTGGACGATCATGAGGTCGGGCCGGGGGGAGTCGGAGCATAGGCCCAGCGGGCGGACACGGCGAGTCGGGCCCGGGCAACTTGCTCGCTTCTGACCCCTTTGATACGAGGTTCGCCCCTTTGGAACTCAAGCAGTAAACCAGTAAATGCCAAGGCGCAGCCGGGGTCGGAGACGACAGACATGAGCGAGGCCGAGCAAGCAGGCGCTCCCAGCAGCAAGGAGCCGAAGATCATCAAGCGCTACACGAACCGGAAACTCTACGACACCGTGGAGAGCCGGTACGTCACCCTTGATGAAATCGCCGCGATGATCAAGGAGGGAACCGAAGTGCGGATTGTCGACAACCGCACGAAGGAAGACCTGACCTCGGTCACCCTGGCGCAGATCATCTTCGAAGAGGAGAAGAAGAAGAACCAGATGCCGCTGTCGGTGCTGCGGGAGATCATCCGCCACCCTGGCGAGTCCATCTCCGGGTTCATCCAGAAGGAAGTCACGCCGCGCGTGGCCTCCATCCGCGAGGAAGCCGAGCAGCGGCTGGACAAGCTGCTGCGCCGCGAGGACGGCTCTCCCGAGACCGCGCCGGAGGCCCCCGCCGTCACGGCGGCCACGCCCGACGCCGGCGCCGCGAGCCTCAACCCGGCGGAGCTGCTCAAGGCCAGCCAGCGCGCCTTCGAGGACTTCCAGCGCCGCATGGACGAGCGCGTGAAGCACGTCGTGGAGAACCTCACCGGCAACCTCCCCGCCCTGGGCCGCGACATGCAGGCGCTCACCCAGCGGCTGGAAGAGCTGGAGAAGAAGCTCGACGCCGTGGAGAAGGGCGACAAGAAGGACACCAGCGCTTCCTGAAGCCCTGGTGAAACCTGAAGGTGAAGCCTGACGCCCGCGCCCCCCTTCCGCGCCGGGCGTTGCTTCAGGCCACCTTCGGCAGGGCCCGCTTCCGCTTCGTCGGAGCGGGCCCGCCGTGGATCTCCGCCGCGATGGCCGCGAGCATTCGCGCGCCCGGGCTCTTCGGCGCGTACTCCCAGATGGTCTTTCCGTGACTCTGGGCCTCGTCCACCTTGACGCTGTAACCCAGCGGCGTGGCCGCGAGCGAGTCCGGGAAGTACGCCCGCAGGCGCTCCAGGATGGCCGTCGCCAGCGCCGTCTTGCGGTACAGCGTGGGCACCACCCGGGTGACACGCAGGTCCGCGCGCCCCTCGGACTCGCCCACCTGGCGCACCGTGTCCGCCAGCTCCGCGCACCCGTCCAGCGCCAGGTACGTCAGCGCCACCGGCACCACCACCTCCGTGGCCGCCACCAGGATGTTGCGCGTGGTGAGCCCCATGGACGGTGGCGCGTCGAACAGGACGACGTCGTAGCCCGCCGCCTCCGCCTCCCGCATCCGGTCCGCCAGCCGGTGCGCGCGCCGAGGGTCCTGCGCCACCACCACCGGGAAGTCCGCCATCTCCTTGTACGCGGGCACCACGTCCAGCCCGGGCACGCCCGTGGGCTGCACCACGGACGCAAGCGACACGTCCGCCTCCGTGAGCAGGTGGAAGACGTTGCGCGGCAGCTTGCGCACGTCCAGCCCCAGGGACTTGCCCGCGTGGCCCTGCGTGTCCAGGTCCACCAGCAACACGCGGCACCCCTTCTCGAGCGCGAGCCACGCGGCGGTGTTCACCGCCAGCGTCGTCTTGCAGGTGCCGCCCTTCTCGTTGATGAACGCGATGCGCCGCATGGCCATGGGGAGGGGCCCGGGTGCTACTTCTTCTTCGAGGTCGGCGCCGCGGTCGCGCTCGCCACGAGCGTGTCCACCTTGCCCTCGACGGAGGCCAGCAGCCGCTCCAGGTCATCCACCTTCGAGCGCAGCTGCTCCAGGTCCGCGGTGGACGGCAGGTTCATGGCGGACAGCGCCGTGCGCAGCGCGGCGTCCAGCGTCCCCTTGGCCGCGAGCGAGCGCGACACCAGCGACTGCACCGCCGCCACGAACTTCTCGTTGGAGAGCAGCTGCTGCGCCAGCTTGCCGACGCGCTCCTCGCCCGTCTCCACGAGCTTCTTCATCATCGGGTTGTTCTTGAGCATGGATGGGAACCGTTCAGGTGCGGGCCCGCCTGCCACCACGGCCGCAGGGGGCGGGAAGTCCGGAAAGAGACGCCGCACTCTGGGAGGGGCCAACGCGACGTGTCAAGCAGGGGAACAATGGCGGTTTCCCCCTGTGGACTCTCGTTGACTCTCCGGGGGGCCATCCCTACGGTTCGCGCGCCCTTATGCCCGGACTGCTCGACAAACGTCTCTGGATCGTCTCCGGCAAGGGGGGCGTGGGGAAGACCACCGTCGCCGCCGCGCTGGCCCTCGCGTCGGTGCGTGCGGGGCGCCGCACGCTGGTGTGTGAAGTGAACACGCAGGAGCGCGTCAGCCGCTTCCTGGAGCTGCCCGAGGCCGGCCCGGAGGTGAAGAAGCTGGAGGAGAACCTCTGGGCGGTGAACGTGCGCCCGCATGAGGCCATGCGCGAGTACGGCCTCATGGTCCTGCGCTTCGAGACCCTCTACAAGACGGTCTTCGAGAACCGGCTGGTGCGCTACTTCCTGCGCTTCATCCCGTCGCTGCAGGAGCTGGTGCTGCTGGGGAAGATCCTCTTCCACCTCCAGGAGAAGCTGCCGGACGGCCGCTGGAAGTACGAGACGCTGGTGCTGGACGCGCCCGCCACCGGCCACGCCATCTCCTTCCTGAGCGTGCCGCAGGTGCTCCTGCAGACGGTGCCCCCCGGGCCCATGACGCGCGAGGCCCTCAAGATGCGCGACCTGCTGGTGGACCCCACCGTCACGGCCGCGGTGCTGGTGGCGCTGCCGGAGGAGATGCCGGTGAACGAAGCGCTGGAGCTGCACAGCGCGCTGCGCGACCGGGTGCACATCCGCACGCACGCGGCGGTGCTCAACCAGGCCTTCCCCCAGCGCTTCACGGAGGCGGACCTGGAGGCGCTCGCGGACCGGCCGGAGCTGCGCAAGGTGGCGCAGGCGCACCATGACCGGGCGTCGCAGGCGGTGCTCGCGGGCACGAAGCTGGAGCGCAACCTCCACGCGCCGGTGTACACGGTGCCGCGGCTGTTCGTGCCGCGCTTCGGACGGGACGCGGTGGAGACGGTGCTGGGCCATCTGGATGCGTTGGTGAAGGGAGGCGCGGGAGCATGACGGCGCTGCAAACGGCGCTCGCGGACAAGCGCGTGCTCATCTGCGTGGGCTCTGGAGGCGTGGGCAAGACGACGGTGGCGGCGACGCTCGCGCTGCGCGCGGCGGTGGATGGACGCCCCAGCATCGTGTGCACCATCGACCCGGCGAAGCGCCTGGCCAACTCGCTGGGCCTGTCGGGCCTGGGCAACACGGAAGCCGAAGTGCCCGCGTCCGTGCTGGAGCCCCTGGGCGTGCACCCCAAGGCGGCGCTGCACGCGATGATGCTGGACATGAAGGCCACCTGGGATGACCTCATCACCCGCGTGGCCCCGCCGGATCAACGCGAGCGCATCTTCGCCAACCGCTTCTACCAGTCCCTCTCCACGGCCCTGGCGGGCAGCCAGGAATACATCGCCATGGAGAAGGTCTGGGACCTGCGCCGGCGCAGCGACTACCAGTTGGTGGTGCTGGACACGCCGCCCACCGCGCACGCGCTGGACTTCCTGGACGCGCCCAACCGGGTGCTGGACTTCCTGGACAACGAAGCGGCCAAGTGGCTCCTCACGCCCGCGCTGAGGGCGGGCAAGGTGGGCCTGTCCCTCTTCAACCTGGGCGGCAGCTACGTGACGCGCGCGCTGTCGCGCTTCACCGGCACGGAGATGCTCCAGGAGCTGTCCAGCTTCATGGTGACGCTCTCCTCCATGAACGAGGGCTTCCGCGAGCGCGCGCGCGGCGTGCGCGAGTTGCTGGAGGACCCGACGACGGGGTTCGTGCTGGTGACGAGCCCCAACCCGGAGCGCCTGGACGAGGCCATCCACTTCCACAACCTGCTCAAGCAGAACCGCATGGCGATGACGGCCATCGTGGTGAACCGCGTGCACCCGGTGCCCACGCCAGAGCTGTGGCAGGACGCGGCCACGCTGACGCCCACGCGCCGCGCGAAGGTGGAGGAGACGCTGCGCGAGCAGCAGGTGCTGGCACAGCAGGACCTGGAGGGCATGGCGCAGCTGCGCGCGGCGTGCCCCGGAACGCCCCTCATCCAGGTGCCCCGCTTCGGGCTGGACGTGCACGACCTCACCGCCCTGTGGAACACCGGCCGCTACCTCATGGGCGACGACGCCCTCGCCTGAGCGCCCCCTCCCACTCCGCGTGACAGGGCGCGGGGCCCCACCCCGCATTAGACTGGCCCATCGCGAAGGCGGGCCGGCGAGCCCGGGGAACCCAACGGGTCTCCGGGATGTCGAAGGGCCGGGGTGGTACCGGGGTGACAGGGTTCCGGACGGGAGCAGGCGCATGGACGGCAGCAAGCGGATGGATGCAACCGGAGGCGCCCGGCGGTGGCTGTGGGTGGGCGTGCTCGGCCTGGGGCTGGGGCTCACGGGCTGCCGCACGACGGGCACGGCGGGCAAGCCGGACGGGACGCCGAACAAGCAGGTGGTGGAGTTCGACCCCGTCACGGTGACGGCGGACCTGGAGCTGGACCGCCTCAACGACGAGGAGCTCTTCGCGGGCGGCACCTCCGCCTTCGCGGCCAACGACTTCAAGCAGGCGGCGCGCTACTTCGGCCGGCTCGTGGACTTCCACCCGCAGAGCCCGCACCGCCGGCAGGCGCTCTACAACGCGGGGCTCGCGCACCAGCGCCTCAAGGAGTGGGATGACGCCTACGGGCGCTTCGTGGAGCTGGCGGAGCCGGCGAAGGGCCAGGGCGACGCGCTGGACGCGTCCTTCCGCGTGGCGGAGACGCTCTACCACCTGGAGCGCTACGACGAGGCCACCGCGATGCTGGCCACGCTCGTGGCGCGCGAGGACCTGAGCGCGGGCCGCCGCATCGAGGCCCAGGTGCAGCAGGGCATCTGCCTGGTGGAGTCCGGCAAGACCGACGACGCGGAGGCCACGCTGCGCAAGGCGCTGACCGCCTATGACGCCCTGCCGGACAAGGCGGAGGTGGAGGACTACTTCCCCGCGCAGGCGCACTTCTTCGTCGGGGAGATCTACCGGCTGCACTACGAGGCGGTGAAGCTGGAGGCCAGCCGGGGCAGCGACGGGCTGGCGCAGGACCTCAACTACAAGGCGGAGCTGCTCCTGTCCGCGCAGGGCCACTACCTGCGCTCCATCCGCGTGGGCAACGGCTACTGGGCCACCGCCGCGGGCGCGCAGATTGGCGCCCTCTACGAGAACCTCTACGAGCACATGGTGAACTCGCCCACGCCCCCGGAGCTCAACGCCGAGGAGGCGGGCGTCTACCGCCAGGAGCTGCGCAAGAAGATCCGCGTGCTGCTCACCAAGTCCATCAACATCTACGAGCGCACCCTGGAAGCGGCCGAACGCATCGGTTCGCAGAACGCCTTCGTGGACCGCACGCGTGAGAGCCTGGAGAAGGTGAAGTCGCTGCTGCTCGCGGACGCGGACGCGGAGACGGACGGGCCTTCCGTGACCATGCCGGCCTCCAACGCGGGCCCGCCCCAGCCCTGACCCCCTGACGGGCCCCTGCGCTGGGCACGGGGCCCTCGCCGGGCGTAGCCTCGCGGTCCACCGCCCATGGACCCGCTCTTCACCCCCGAACAGCTCGCTGAGATCCACGCCTACCACCAGCCCTATTACATCCGGGCGGCGGTGGATCCGCTGGTACGGGTGGGGCTGAGCGTGCTGCTGCTGTCCGTGCTCGTGCGGCCCGTGTACCGGGGGGCCACGGCGGCGGCGGCGGCCCTGGAGCGCCGGTTCGGCGTGCTGCGCACGGCCCCGGTGAGCCGCGCCTTCTTCGCGGCGATGGACCGGCTGTGGGGTGAGAGCGGCTGGGGCGCCGCCATCCTCTTCGCGCTCTTCATCGACCTGGCCACCCAGCTGCTCTACGCCCCCGCGACCGTGTGGTTCTTCTACGTGCTGGAGCACCGGCACGGCCTCTCCAACTTCACCCCCGCCACCTTCGCGTGGACCTGGTTCAAGGGCACGCTCGTGAACGCGCTCGCCCTCACCTCGCTCGTGGTCGGCCTGTATGGCCTGGCCCGCCGCGTGCGCCGCTGGTGGTGGGTGCTGGGCGTGCCCGTGGCGCTGCTGATGCTGGTGGCATCCGCGTTGGACCCCTACCGCTCCCGCCTCTACTACGACCAGACGCCCCTGCCCGACGGGCCCTTGCGCTCGAGCATCACCGCGCTGATGCGCAAGGCGGACATCGCCTTCGCCGACGTGGTGGTGGAGAAGACGTCCGTGAGCTCCAAGCGCGTGCAGGCGTACTTCGCCGGCCAGGGCCCCACGCGCACCATCGTCCTCAACGACGTCATCCTGCAGGAGCTGTCCCCGGACGAGGTGCTCGCCGCGGTGGCGCACGAGGCGGCGCACGTCAGCGAGCCCCGCTGGCCCGGCCGCATCGCCTCCTCGTTCGCGCTGCTGGCCCTGCTCTTCCTCATCGACCAGTTGCTGCGCCTCGCCGCCCGCAGGGGCTGGTGGGGCGTCCAACGCGTCGGAGACATCCGCACCCTGCCCCTGGTGTCGCTCCTGGTCTTCCTCCTGATTGCGCTCGCGAACCCCATCGCGGGGGCCTTCTCCCGCGAGCGCGAGCGCGAAGCGGACCGCTACGGCCTGCGCCTCACCGGCGACCGCGACGCCTTCCGCCGCATGCTGGTGAAGGCCGCCCGGGTCAACAAGATGGACCCCGAGCCCCCCCGCTGGGTCGTCCTCAAGGGCATGAGCCATCCGCCCATCGGTGAACGGCTCGCCACGCTCGACACACCCTGACCTGCTTCAAGAAGCTGCCGGCGAATGGGCCCCCAACTCCACGCCCCCTCGCCATCCGGCCCAC
>NZ_RAWG01000174.1 GCF_003611735.1 Corallococcus sicarius
CGCGCCCATCAGCAGGCAGCTGTTGGACAGGTGGTGGTCGCGGCCGCCCGTGGCGTTGATGGTGGGCGTGCGCGCGAACTCGCTGAAGACCAGGATGGTGGTGTGGTCCATGAAGTTGCCGCCGCTGCGGTGCGGGGTGCGGCGCAGATCATTCACCAAGAGGTTCAGCGCGTCGAATCCGCCCCGCTGGTTGCCTGCCTGGGTGACCTGCGTGCCGAAGTGGGTGTCCAGCCCTCCGGCCAGGTTGATGGACACGCACTGGCTGATGCCCTTCTTGAGGGCGGTGGCCACCATGGCGGCGCGGCCGTTGGCGCTGTTGTACGGGTAGCCCTGGTTGTTGAGCCCGTAGAAGTCGCGCACCTCCTGGTTGGCCGCCAGCTGGAAGCGGAACGTGTCCGACAGCTTGTTGGCCATGACCGCCTGCATCTGGTCGCGGCTGTTCTCGTACGTCGTGCCCACGCCCCGCGCGGTGAGCGCCTGCTCCTCGCAGGTGATGGGCATGCCGTTGAGGCCGAGCAGCTGCTTCTCGATTTCGCTGTCCAGCGTCCGGGCCGCGGAGGGCGGATCCAGCGTGAGCACCAGGTCCGCCAGGCCGCTGACGCGCAGCGCGTTGGCGTAGCCGCCGTAGCGGTCGTTGTACGACTCCACGCCCTGCGCGATGGAGGGGATGGGCACGGCGGGCTTCATCTGCCCGACGATCTCCGTCGCGGTGGAGGAGCCGCGCGCGGCGCTGCCGATGGGCATCTTCCCGGTGAGGAAGTAGCGGTAGCCCACCTCGTGGGTGAGCGTGCTCATGTTGATGCCGCGCACCACCGTCATCAGGTCGTAGTGGTCCGACAGCGCGCCCACCGCGGGCCCGAAGGTCATCGTGGGCTTGCCCGCGCCCGCGCGCTCCTTGGGGATGATGGGCGTCTGCTGGAAGCGCGCATCCGTGGAGAGCAGGTTGTAGCCCGGCATGATGCGCGTCTCGCTGACGCGGTCCGGGGTGAACACGTCCGGGTCGCGCGGGTCGAACGCGAGCAGCTGATCCCATCCGCCGGAGAAGTAGACGAACACGAAGCAGCGGTCGGGGGCGGCGAGCTCCGTCGCCTGGGCCACGGCGCGGAAGGGGATGCCTCCCAGGAGGAGGGAGCCCATGAAGCCGGCCCCCGCCTTGAGGAAGTTGCGACGTTCAGGGGTGCAGGTGTCGTCTTGGCGCGTCTTCTTCATCGCAGGCACCTTGAAGGTCAGTAGGTGATGAAGCGCGAGTCCGTCAGCATGGCGATGCACACGACCGCCAGCGCCTGGTCCCGCTTCTTGAGGGTTTCAGCGCGCGCGGCGGCCTTGCGGAAGAAGGCCGCGTAGCGCGCCAGTTCGTCACCCGACAGGGGCGCGCCCCAGAAGCGGGTGGAGAGGTAGACGAGCGTTTCGTTCACCTGCGCGTCCGTGAGCTTCGTCAAGTCGCTCATGGGCGTGGGCAGCGTGCGGCCCAGCGTGCGCAGCGACAGGTCCGGCTGCGCGATGTCCTTCTGCGCCTGGGCGATGCACACCTTGCGCGCGCCGTCGTCCAGGAAGCGGGCGAAGACGAGGTTGGGCTCGGTGTTCTCCGTGGTGATGAGCGCGTAGTCGGCGCGGCCCAGCGACTGGGCGCGGGCCTCCAGCTCATCCCACTCCATGCCCACCGCGATGCGGATGGACTCCTTCAGCTGCGCGACGGTGAGGCGCCGGGGGGCGCGCCCCACGCTGCCGCCCTGGGCCTCCGGGTCCGGCAGCGGGTCGATGGGGGTGCCGTTCCCATGCGGGTTGGGCACGGGGTCCAGCTGGGCATCCAGCGGGACGGGCTTGGCGGGGGCGTCCACGGAGCCGCTGGTGCAGCCCGCGGCGAGCGCGAGGAGCGCGGTCAACACGAGGCGGCGCATCAGTCGATCCTCCGGTAGGCGTCGGACATCACCACGTGCTCGATGAGGGACTTGAGGCTGTGGTTGTTCTTGGCGAAGGCCTGCGACAGCGTCTGCAGGTACAGCTTCTGCTCTTCCACCGTCATCGCGCGGCCGAGGAACTCGTTCCACACGCGCTTGACGGTGCAGCGCTCCAGGTCGCCCGTCTCCATCATCCGCTGCACCAGCGTCTGCGGGCCGCCTTCGATGTTCTTCTCCTCCTCCGCGGTCCGGTAGAGGTACGTCTTCAGGAGGCCCAGCGAATTGGCGCCGTCGCCGTCGAAGGCCTGCATCACGTACTGGCTGCACTCGCCGCCGCAGTTGGTGTCGCCGTTGAGCGCGCAGTCGCGGCACTTCAGGTCCAGGCGGGGGAACTGCTCCGCCGGCAGGAACAGCGCGGAGCGCTCCGCGTAGCGGCCCCAGTGGGCGCCCGTGGGCTCGATGGTGGCGTGGCAGTAGTTGCAGCCGCAGCGCTTGGCCAGGTTGTTCTCCCGGTTGCAGGAGTCATCCGGGGGCGGCAGCGTGGCGTCCGCGGCCGGCGCGAAGTGCTTGCACAGGAACGCTTCGTAGAACTGGTTCACGCGCGCGCGCTGGGTGGGGAAGCGGTAGAGGAACGCGGGCGTGGTGAGCACGCCGGAGTGGGTGCTGTCGCGCGTGTATTCCGACCAGGTGGTGGTGTCCGCGTACGCGACGGCGGGCAGCGTGGCCGGGTCCGCGGGCGACTTGACGTTGAACACCGCGACGCCCTGGCGCTGGCGGTAGAACTCCGACAGCGTGCCGTTCACGAAGGAGCGGCGCGAGGTGAGGATGTTGAAGTAGGGCTCGTCGTTGCGCACCACCGCGTCGGTGATGAGCAGCGGCTCCTCGTTGAAGGCCGTGACGCGCGCGGGGTGCACCTCATTGATTTCGCAGCGGCGCATCTTGTCGCCGCAGCCGCAGCTGCGGTCGCTGTTGAAGCGGCCCGTCTCGCAGGACTCGTTGGTGTACGGGTTGGTGGCGCGGCTCTGCGCCTCGATGGCGCACACCTTCACGGGCTCCGTGGTGGTGGACCAGTACGGCTGCACGCTGGTCGTCACGTAGCCTTCGCGCTGGAGGCAGCCGCGCTGCGGCACCCAGGTGCCCTTGATGTTGTTGCGCTGCGTCAGGTCGAACGTGCAGCGCTCCAGCCGCTCCAGGTTCGGCCGCGTCTCCGGAGCAGGGTGCACCCACGCGGTGATGACGCCCGTGTCCGGGAACGGCTTCAGCACGTTGGTGGAGGTCTTGTCCGGATCCGGCCGGCACAGGTACGGCACGGACTGGCCGGCGGAGCTGCTGTAGCGGTTGTCGCAGAAGTTCGCGTACTTGCCGTGCGCCGTGCTGGCCTTCAGCGCGTTGCAGTCGGCGTACTTCAGCTCCGGCACGGTGGAGGCCGGGTCCAGCGGGAGGCACTGGTAGTAGTTCGGGTCGTAGTCGTAGCTGACCGGCAGCGGCACGCCCTGCGGATCACGACAGGTGGTGGGCGCCAGCGCATGGGCGTCCTGCGGGTTCGCCTTGCAGTTGTCCTGTTCGATTTCACCGTCACAGCGCGGGCCCTGACCGCCGCGCAGGGCGTTGGCGTTGTTGCCGCCGAAGCTCAGCGGCGTGCCGGAGACCCGGTAGTCGCCGTTGCCCTGCACGCTCTGGCTGATGTTGGAGCGCAAGAGCGCGCGGTGGAACTCGCGCATCCGGGCGTAGAAGGGCTCCTGGCCCATCATCTTGCGGACGTCGTCCGCGGTGACGGAGCCCTTGGCCTGGAAGGTCTTGTACTCCTCCATGGTGGGAGGCCGACCCAGCAGGTCGAGGGAGAGCTGACGCAGGTGCCGCTCCAGAGGAACTTTCGCCACAGGCGCGCACATCGCTTCTTCAGCGGACGCGGGCAGGGCGAGCAGGAGGGCGGCGCTCGCCAAGGGGGCAAGGCAACGCACGCTGAACACGGTGAACCTCCGAGAGGGGGGGTCGGGGGCGACGCAAAGGCAAGGAGTATGAAGGAATTGCCGGTTTGCGGTCTAGTTGACCTTACCGATTCCATTCGCCCGACATGTACGACCCTGGAGCATCCACCCCGGCGAAGGAGTTGCACGGGGGCGGTAACGCAGGCCACAAGGGGTCATGTCCAACGCCGCACTCGGGCTGACTCCCCCCTCGTCGCCGTCGCGCGACCGGTCCTTCTTCATCGCCATTGGCGTGGTGTCCGCCGGGGCGCTGGCGCTGCTCGCGTGGTTGCTGCTCTTCCGGCGCGGGACGGAAGGGACGGGCGTGGACCTGCGCTTCATGCCGGCGGTGAACGCGGGGTTCAACGCGACGGCGGCGGTGCTGCTCTTGGGCGGGTGGATCGCCATCAAACGCGGCGCGCGGCGGGTGCACCAGAACCTGATGGTGAGCGCCTTCGCGGCGTCCGCGCTGTTCCTGGTGGGCTACCTCGCCTACCACTACATCCACGGGGACACGCGCTACGTGGGCGACTTCCGGGGGCTGTACCTGACGCTGCTGGCCAGCCACGTGCTGCTGTCCATGCCGGTGCTGCCCCTGGCGCTGGTCGCCTTCTACTTCTCCTGGCGGCAGCAGTTCACGCGGCACCGCAAGGTGACGCGGTGGCTGGCGCCCATCTGGCTCTACGTGTCGGTGACGGGCGTGGTGGTGTTCTTCGTGCTGCGCGGCGCCACCCCCGCGGTGCCCTGAAGCACGGGGACCGCCCCCGAATCACTGCTCCGGGTGGTCGGAGTCGCCGCGCTCGGAGCGGGACGTGCCGTGCACCTTCGGGCCCGACGCGTGGACCCTCCGGGGCAGGCGCACGGTGAAGGTGGAGCCCCGGCCCTCCACGCTCTCCACGGAGAGCGTGCCCCCGTGCAGCTCCACCAGGCGGCGCGCGCTGGCCAGGCCCACGCCGCTGCCGGACACGTCCTGGGACACGTTGCTGCCGCGGTGGAAGCGCTCGAAGACGAAGGGAAGGTCCGCGGCCGGGATGCCGATGCCCTGGTCCACCACGTCCAGCCGCACCTCCTGCCGCGAGTCCCCCTCCTCCAGCGACAGACGCACCGTGACGGTGGTGCCGGCGGCGCTGTACTTCACCGCGTTGCCCATCAGGTTCTCCAGCACGCGCTCCAGCGCGCGCACGTCCCAGTCGCCGGTGAAGTCGCGGCCCTCGGGCGCCTCCAGGACGAAGGGGTGGTGCGCCGCGTGGGTCTCCTGCTCGCGCACCTTGGCGCGCACCAGGTCGAGCAGGTCCAGGGGTTCGCGCTGGAGCGGCTGCTCCTGGCCGCGCGTCACCTCCAGGAAGTGGTCGATGAGTTCTCCCATGCGGTGCGCGGCGCGCACGAGGTGGCCCAGCCGCGTCTCCAGCGCGGGCGTCATCACGGCGGCGGGGATCTGCCGGCGCAGCACCTGGGCGTTGAGCGTCATGATCTGCAGCGGGCCCTTGAGGTCGTGCGTCGCCAGGGCGAAGAGTTCGTCGCGCACGGCGAGCGCGTCCCGGGCGGCGGCCTCGGCACGCTCGGCGCGCAGCCGCCGCGCCTCCAGTTCGCGCGTCATGCGCACCGTCTCCACCGCGGCGCGCAGGCTGCGGCGCAGGCGCTCCGGGCTGAAGGACTCCTTGACGAGGTAGTCCTGGGCGCCCGACTTCATCGCCTCCACCGCCACGCGCTCGTTGCCGCTGCCGGTGAGCACCACGACGGCGGGACGGGCGGGCAGCCCCAGCCCGGAGAGCTTCTGGAGCATGGCCACGCCGTTCATGCCGGGCAGGTGGTAGTCGAGCAGCATCGCGTCCGGCGTGTTCGTGGCCAGGTACGCCAGCGCGTCCTCGGCGGAGGACACCTGCTCCACCTCCCAGCGCATGTCCGGGTCGCGGGCCAGCGCGCGGCTGACCGTGAGCCGGTCCGCCGTGCCGTCATCGACGAGCAGCACGCGCAGGTTCATGCCCGCTGTCCCTCCGGCGCGGGCAGGCGCGGCAGGCGCGCGGCCTGGAACCAGAAGGCGTACAGCGCGTCCGCGGTGGCCTGCAGCTGCGGACCGATCTGCGGCTTGAAGAGGTAGCTGTTGGCCCCGTCGGCGTAGGCGCCGTCCACGTCCTCCACGTCCTGGGAGCTGGAGAAGATGATGACCGGGATGGGGCGCAGGCGAGGATCCGCCTTCAGCGTCGTCAGCACCTCGCGCCCGCCGATGCCGGGCAGGTGCAGGTCCAGCAGGATGAGGCAGGGCTTGCGCGCCTCCGTGTAGGCGCCCCGCTGGTAGAGATAGTCCAGCGCGCTCTCACCGTCGCTCACGCGCACCACCGGCACGGGCAGCGGCAGCCGGCGCGCGATGCGCTCCAGGGCCTGCGCGTCCGGGTCACTGTCCTCCACGAGCAGCAGCGGGGCACTCATCCGAGGGGCTCCTCACCGAGCGTGAAGTAGAAGGTCGACCCCTGTCCCGGCGCGGAGTCCAACCACAGGTTCCCGCCGTGCAACGTCACCAGCCTGCGTGAGATGGCGAGCCCCGCCCCCGTCCCCCCGCCGTAGGCCTGCGCGGGGTGCAGGCGGCGGAACAGTTCGAAGATGGCTTCATGGAATTGGGGAGCAATCCCGATGCCTGGGTCCTTCACGTAGAAAATGTAGGGCGCCACCACGCGCGCCGCCGCCTCCGGCCGCGCTTCTCCCGGCGCGAAGAAGCCCACCTCCACCCAGCGCGGCTCGCCCGTCTGGTACTTGGCCGCGTTGGTGATGAGGTTGGCCCATACCTGCCGGATGCGGACGGCGTCACACGCCACGGTGGGCAGGCGGCGGGGCAGGCGCACCTCCACCCGCCCCTCCTGGAGCCGCGCCCCCAGCGTGCGCAGCACGTCGTCCACGAGGGCCTGGAGGTCCGTCTCCTCCCACGACAGCTCCAGCTGGCCCAGGCGGCTGTACTCGAAGAGGTTGTCGAGCAGTTCGTAGGTGCGCTTCGCGAGCCACGCCAGGGAGTCCAGCTGCGCGCGGCCCACCTCGCCCAGCGACGGGCCGAAGTCCTCCTGGAGGAAGGAGCTGTACTGGAGGATGCCGCGCAGGGGCTCCTTGAGGTCGTGCGCCACGGTGCCGCCGAAGGCGTCCAGCTCCGCGTTGGAGCGGGCCAGCTCGCGCGACAGTCCGGCCAGCTCCTCCGCGTGCCGCAGCACCACGCCCACCAGCGCGCCCTTGAGCGCGCGCGCCGCCTCCAGGTCCTGCGCCGTCCACGGCAGCGACGCGCCCCGCACGTCCTCGCGCCACACCTGGAAGGACGCGCGCGGGTGCAGCCGCGAGTGTCCCGGCACCGGGTGCACGGGCTTGTGCGGATTGCCGGCCCACGACACGGTGCGCGCCACCTCCGGCCGGAACCACAGCGCGAAGTGCGGCACCGCGGGGTCCAGGCGCACGGCCAGGAGGCCCGCCGCCACGTCCGTGCGGGCGGCCATCGCGGGGAGCACCCCGCCCAGGCGGTCGGTGAACCAGAGGTCGTCCTGCAGCTCTTGTGCAGCCAGCCACGACACCAGGGCCTGCACGTCCTCCTCCGGTGGCGTGGCGCCCAGCAGCAGGGGCGCCTTGCCCAGCCCGGAGCTCGCGCCCAGCACCAGCGCCACGCCGCGCGCGCCCGTGAGCTCCATCAGCAGCGGGGAGTGGCCCTCCAGGAGCCGGGCGGGGTTGCGCTCGCCCAGGCCGGGCATCACCAGCATGTTGAGCAGCGAGGCGCGGCGCGCCTGGGCCGCGGCCTCCTTGCCGCGCTCCTCGGCGGCGAGCTGGAGCGACAACAGCCGCGCCAGCACCTCCGACGCCTGCCGCCGCGCGGCCGACACCCGCCGGGGCGTCAGGTGGTGGCAGGCCATGAGCCCCCAGAGCTGGCCCTCCCGCAGCAGCGACACGCTGAAGGACGCGGCCACGCCCATGTTGCGCAGGTACTCCAGGTGGACCTCGGACACGCTGCGCAGGGCCGCGCCGGACAGGTCCAGCGGCTGGCCGGTGTCCGCGCGCGTCGGGGGCACCAGGCCCACGACCTCCGCGTCCACGTCCGCGATGAGGCGCACGAGGTTGCGCGTGTAGAGGGCGCGCGCCTGCACCGGGATGTCGCTCGCCGGGAAGTGCAGCCCCATGAAGTGCTCCACGCCGTCGCGGACGCTCTCCGCCACCACCTCGCCGTGCCAGTCCGAGTGGAAGCGGTACACCATCACCCGGTCGAAGCCGATGAGCGCGCGCATCGCGTCCGCGGCCTCCTGGAGCAGCGCGGCCACGCCGCGCGCCCGTGCCAGCGGTGACACCAGCCGGTGCACCGCCATCAGCGCGTCCTCTTCGTCCTTCGCGTCCTCGTCCGACAGCGGCTCCAGCTCCAGCACCCGCAGGCCGTCGCTGTCATGCAGCAGCGCGGAGCACGGCTGACCGCCAGCCTCCACCATGACGGGGCCCAGGGCCATGCCGGCCTCCACGCGCGCGAGCGCGTCCGGGGACAGCACGCGGGAGAGGGGCTGCCCCAGGAGCGCTCCCGGCTCCATCCCCAGCAGCGTCGCCGCGTTGGCGCTCACCACGGCGATGGTGCCCCGGCCCGGCTCGAAGGCGACGAGCACGCCCCGGGGCTGGACGCCGCCCAGCAGGTGGATGGGCTCGCGGTCGCAGAGGCTCAGGTCGGCGTCAGAGACGGACAGGGACATCGGTGTTCTCTCGCGTCATCCACGCCGCGAAGGCGTCAAAGGTGTCACGGGCGCCCTGGATGACGGCCGCATCGAAGCTGTCGGAGGCGGCCTGTTCAGACGCCTGGGTGACGACATCGCCAAAGGCCCTCCACATGGGCCCGACCCGGTCTCCGTAGGCGCGGAAGAAGGCGAAGTCGCCCACGCGCGCGTCCGCGCCGAAGTGGCGCGTCAGGTGGCGCAGGATGAGCTGCCCGCCCAGCGTGGAACCCTCCAAGACATAGGCACAGCCCAGCGCTTCGGCGAGCCCCGAAAGGATGGGCAGCGCGCATGCGCGCGGCAGCCGTGCGAGCGAGGCCGTGTCATGCCCCAGGGCGCGCAGGTCCGCCTCCAGCAGCGGCGTCTTCCAGCGCGACTCGAGCGCCAGCGCGGGCCCCAGCGCCGACAGCGGCCCCGCGAGGCGCGCCTCCAGGGGCAGGTAGAGGCCGTAGAAGTCCTCCAGCTGACGCTGGTAGTCCTCGGGCGTCAGGTGCGCGTCCATCAGACGCACCACACCCTCCGTGCGCTCGTGATGCGAGCGCGTCTCCGTCTTCAGTCGCTGCAGCAGGGCCAAGGTCTCCTGAGGATGGGAAGCGGCGCGTCGTGGGGGAACAACCATTTGCCGTGAATGTTGTCCGTTCATCCGTTCACCGTCGGGTGCCCGCGGCCTTCAACGCGCTGTGGAGAACCTGACGGCCGGCCTGTCTCCCCGTCCCCACTCCACGCCGGCCGCCAACCCCCCGCGCCACCCTGCCTTTACGGGCTCCGACACGGCGCGTTAGCCTGCATGCTCAACAGCTTGCCTTCCTGCGTCATGCGGGAGAGGAGTCCCCCCGATGTCGTCCACCCTCCCCCGGCGCTACGGCCTGTACGAGCCGGAGACCGAGCACGACGCCTGCGGTGTGGGGTTCGTGGCCCACCTGAGGGGTCAGCGGTCGCGCGGCATCGTGGAGGACGCGCTGGAGCTGCTCAACCGGCTGAGCCACCGCGCCGCCGCGGGGCGCGATCCGGAGACGGGGGACGGCGCCGGCATCCTGGTGCAGCTGCCCCACCGCTTCTTCAACCACGAGGCGCCGAAGCTGGGCTTCGAGCTGCCGCCCCGTCGTCAGTACGGCGTGGCGCAGGTGTTCCTGCCGGCGGAGCCGGAGGCACGCGCGGCGTGCGAGGCGCTGTTCGAGGACGTGGTGGAGGAGGAGGGCCAGCGGCTGCTCGGCTGGCGTGACGTGCCGGTGGCGCCGGAGGAGCTGGGGCCCCTGGCGCGGCAGGTGGCGCCGGTCATCCGGCAGCTCTTCATCGCGCGCAGGCGGGTGGTGCCCAGCGCCTTCGAGCGCAAGCTGTACCGCATCCGCAAGCTGGTGGAGAACCGCGTGCAGGCGCGCGGCGTGGATCCGCAGGGGCGCTTCCACGTGGCCAGCTGTTCGTCGGAGACGCTCATCTACAAGGGGCTGCTGCTGCCCCGGCAGCTGCCGCGCTTCTTCGCGGACCTGCGGCACCCGGAGTTCGTCAGCGCGCTGGCGCTGGTGCACTCGCGCTTCTCCACCAACACGTTCCCCACGTGGGAGCTGGCGCAGCCGTTCCGCTTCATCGCGCACAACGGTGAAATCAATACACTGCGTGGCAACCGCAACTGGATGACGGCGCGGCGCGGGCTGCTCCAGACGGCGAAGCTGGGCGGCAGCCTGGAGCCCCTGTGGCCCATCATCGTCCCGGGCAAGAGCGACTCCGCGCAGTTCGACAACATGGTGGAGCTGCTCTACCTGGGCGGCCGCACCCTGCCCCACGCGATGATGATGATGATCCCCGAGGCGTGGGAGGGCCACAAGGAGATGGCCGACGAGCGCCGCGCCTTCTACGAGTACTCCGCGTCGCTCTTGGAGCCGTGGGACGGGCCCGCGGCCATCGCCTTCACGGACGGGCAGCTCATTGGCGCGACGCTGGACAGGAACGGCCTGCGGCCCGCGCGCTACCTGGTGACGGAGGACGACCGCATCATCCTCGCGTCGGAGACGGGCGTCATCGACGTGCCCCCCTCGCAGGTGCGCCGCAAGGGGCGGCTGACGCCGGGCCGCATGCTGCTGGTGGACACCACCGAGGGGCGCATCATCGAGGACGAGGAGGTGAAGCGAGAGCTCACCACGCGCTGGCCCTACCGCCGCTGGCTGCAGCGCAACGTCTTCACCTTCGAGGACCTGCCCGCCGTCCCCGCGCCCCCGCGCGTGAAGGGTGAGACGCTGTGGCGGCTGCAGCGCGCGTTCGGCTACACGGACGAGGACGTGCGCACGACGCTGGTGCCCATGGCGGAGGGTGGCAAGGAGCCCACGGGCTCCATGGGCACCGACACGCCGCTCGCGGTGCTGAGCGACCAGGCCCCCACCCTCTTCAACTACTTCCACCAGCTCTTCGCGCAGGTGACGAACCCGCCCATCGACCCGCTGCGCGAGGCGCTGGTGATGACGCTGGCCACCGCGCTGGGCCCGGAGGGCAACACCTTCGAGGAGACGCCCGAGCAGTGCCACCGGCTGTCGCTGCCGGGGCCCATCCTCACCAACGGGCAGCTGGCGCGCCTTGCGAACCTGCGGGGTGACACGGGCCTGTTCGAGCCGCGCCCCTTGAGCCTGCTGTACCCGCACGCGGGCGGCTCGGCCACGGCGCTGGAGGTCGCGGTGGAGCGGCTGTGCATGGCGGCGGTGGACGCGGTGGACGCGGGCGCGAGCATCCTCGTGCTGAGCGACCGCGGCGTGGACGCGGCGCACGCGGCCATCCCCGCGCTCCTGGCCGTGTCCGCGGTGCACCAGCGGCTGGTGCGCGACGGCACGCGCATGTACACGGGCATCGTCCTGGAGACGGCGGAGGCGCGCGAGGTGCACCACTTCGCGTGCCTGTTCGCCTACGGCGTGTCCGCGGTGAACCCGTACCTGGCGCTGGACACGCTGCGCGCGCTCGCGGACTCCGGCGAGCTGAAGGCGGACGCGGACAAGGCCCAGGCGCAGTACGTCCACGCGCTGGAGGAGGGGCTGCTCAAGGTGATGTCCAAGATGGGCATCTCCACGCTCCAGTCGTACCGGGGCTCGCAGCTCTTCGAGGCGGTGGGCCTGCAGCGCTCCCTCATCGAGAAGCACTTCACCGGCACGCCGTCGCGCGTGGAGGGCGTGGGCCTGCCGGAGCTGGGGCGCGAGGTGGCGGAGCGGCACGCGCGCGGCTTCGGTCCGGCGGCGGAACTGGAGGAGGGGCTGTTGCCGGTGGGCGGGCAGTTCCGCTGGCGCCGGCAGGGCGAGCGGCACAAGTGGAACCCCGCCACGGTGGCGAAGCTCCAGGCGGCGGTGCGCGCGGACGACGCGGCGCTGTTCCAGGAGTACTCGAAGCTGGCGGACGACGAGACGCGCGAGCACAGCAACCTGCGCGGCCTGCTGGACGTGGTGACGGAGGGCTGCACGCCGGTGCCGCTGGAGGAGGTGGAGCCCGCGCTGTCCCTGGCGCGCAGGTTCGTCACCGGGGCCATGTCCTTCGGCTCCATCAGCGCGGAGGCGCACGAGACGTTGGCCATCGCGATGAACCGGCTGGGCGGCAAGTCCAACAGCGGCGAGGGCGGCGAGGAGGCGCGCCGGTACGCGAAGGAGCCGAACGGGGATTCGCGCCGCAGCGCCATCAAGCAGGTGGCGAGCGCGCGCTTCGGCGTCACCGCCGAGTACCTGGTCAACGCGGACGAGCTTCAAATCAAGATGGCCCAGGGCGCCAAGCCCGGCGAGGGCGGCCAGCTTCCGGGGCACAAGGTGGACGAGCGGATTGCCCGTGTGCGCTGGTCCACGCCGGGCGTGACGCTCATCTCCCCGCCGCCACACCACGACATCTACTCCATCGAGGACCTGGCGCAGCTCATCTACGACCTGCAGTCCGTCAACGCGAAGGCGCGCGTGAGCGTGAAGCTGGTGAGCGAGGTGGGCGTGGGCACCATCGCCGCAGGCGTCGCCAAGGCGGGCGCGGGCTGCGTGGTCATCGCCGGCTACGAGGGCGGCACGGGCGCCTCTCCCCTCTCCAGCCTCCAGCACGCGGGCCTGCCGTGGGAGCTGGGGCTGGCGGAGACACAGCAGGTGCTGGTGCACAACGGCCTGCGCTCGCGGATCCGCGTGCAGGTGGACGGCGGCCTGCGCACCGCGCGCGACGTGCTGGTGGCGGCGCTGCTGGGCGCGGAGGAGTTCGGCCTGGCCACCGCGAGCCTCGTCTCCGTCGGCTGCATCATGCTGCGCAAGTGCCACCTCAACACCTGCTCCGCGGGCATCGCCACGCAGGACCCGGCGCTGCGCGAGCGCTACCAGGGCACGCCGGAGAACGTGGTGAGCTTCTTCATGCTGCTCGCCGAGGACCTGCGCCGGCAGATGGCGCAGCTGGGCGTCCGGCGGCTGGAGGAGCTGGTGGGCCGCGTGGACCTGCTGCGTCAGCGCGCGGCGGTGGACCACTGGAAGGCGCGCAAGGTGGACCTGTCCGCGCTGCTCACCGCGCCGGCCGCGCCGGCCTCCGAGCCCCGGCACTGCGACGTGCCGCACCAGAAGGACGTGTCGGACCACCTGGACCACGGGCTCTTGGAGAAGGCGCAGTCGGTGCTCGCGGGCGGCCCTCCCCTGCTGCTCAGCCTGCCGGTGAGCAACACGCACCGCGCGGTGGGCGCGATGCTGTCGGGGGAGATTGCCCGCCGCCACGGCGCGCAGGGGCTGCCGGACGGGAAGCTGCGGGTGAAGCTGAAGGGCTCCGCGGGCCAGAGCTTCGGCGCGTTCCTGGCGGCGGGGGTGACGCTGGAGCTGGAGGGCGACACCAACGACTACCTGGGCAAGGGGCTGTCCGGCGGCCGCGTCATCGTCTACCCGCCCGAGGGCAGCCGCTTCACCCCCGAGGAGAACGTGCTCGTGGGCAACACGGTGCTCTACGGCGCGACGGCCGGCGAGGTGTACCTGCGGGGGCTCGCGGGCGAGCGCTTCGCGGTGCGCAACAGCGGCGCGCAGGCGGTGGTGGAGGGCGTGGGCGACCACGGCTGCGAGTACATGACGGGCGGCGTGGTGGTGGTGCTGGGCCAGACGGGCCGCAACTTCGCGGCCGGCATGAGCGGCGGCACGGCGTACGTGCTGGACCGCGAGCGCAGCTTCCGCGAGCGCTGCAACCTGGAGATGGTGGAGCTGGAGTCGCTGGTGGACGAGTCCGAAATCTGGCTCGTGCACGGGATGATTGAGCGCCACCTGCACCACACCGGCAGCGCGCTGGCGCGGCGGGTGCTCGACAACTGGGAGCTGATGGTGCCGCAGTTCATGAAGGTGATGCCCACCGACTACAAGCGCGTGCTCCAGGCGCGGCGCGCGGCACGGCGTCCACCACCTGCCACGGGCGTACAACAGCAACTCCATGTCGTTGGCGGGGGCGTCTAGTCATGGGCAAGCCCACGGGTTTCGTCGAGTGGCCGCGCGTCCCCGCCCCCAAGCGGGACAAGGCGGAGCGCCTGGAGGACTGGCGCGAACTGGTGCTGCCGCTGGGGCCGGAGGAGGCGAAGCGGCAGGCGGGGCGCTGCATGGACTGCGGCATCCCGTTCTGCCACCAGGGCTGTCCCCTGGGGAACCTCATCCCGGACTTCAACGACGCGGTGTACCGGGGCCAGTGGAAGGAGGCGTACCAGGTGCTCAGCCGCACCAACACCTTCCCGGAGTTCACCGGGCGCCTGTGCCCCGCGCCGTGCGAGGCCGCGTGCGTGCTGGCCATCGACCGGGACGCGGTGACCATCGAGCAGATGGAGAAGGAGATTTCGGAGCGCGCCTTCGCGGAGGGCTGGGTGAAGCCCCGGCCTCCGGCGCGGCGCACGGGCAAGCGCGTGGCGGTGGTGGGCTCCGGGCCCGCGGGGCTCGCGGCGGCGGCACAGCTCAACGCCGCGGGGCACACCGTCACCGTGTACGAGAAGGACGCGCGAGCCGGCGGGCTGCTGAGATACGGCATCCCGGACTTCAAGCTGGAGAAGGCGGTGCTGGACCGGCGCATCGCCCTGATGGAGGCGGAGGGCATCGTCTTCCGCGTCGGAGAGGACGTGGGCGCGACGAAGGGCTTCCGCGCGCTGCGCGAGCAGTACGACGGGCTGATGCTGGCGATGGGCGCGCGGCGGGCCCGGGAGCTGGACGTGCCGGGGCGCGAGCTTTCGGGCGTGGTGCAGGCGATGGACTACCTGGAGCACCAGAACCGCGTGGTGACGGCGGGCGCGACGCCGGACGCGCGGCTGGAGGCGACGGGCAAGCGCGTCATCATCCTGGGCGGCGGCGACACGGGCTCGGACTGTCTGGGCACGGCGCTGCGCCAGGACGCGGCGAGCGTGACGCAGGTGGAGCTGATGCCCGCGCCGCCGTCGGTGCGCGCGCAGGGCAACCCGTGGCCGCGCTGGCCGCTGGTGTTCCGCACGTCCTCCAGCCAGGAGGAAGGCGGCGAGCGGGCCTTCGCCCTCCTCACGAAGCGGCTGGAGGGTGAGGACGGGCAGTTGAAGCGCCTGCACGCGGTGCACGTGGAGGTGCAGCGCGAGCCGGGCGGCGCGCCGAAGCTGGTGGAGGTGCCGGGCTCCGAGCAGGTGTTCGACGTGGACCTGCTGGTGCTGGCCATGGGCTTCACCGGGCCGGAGACGGGGAAGCTGGAAGAGGAGCTGGGCGTGGCGCTGTCGCCGCGCGGCACGGTGAAGGTGGACGCGAAGTTCGCCACGTCGGTGCCGGGCGTGTACTGCGCGGGCGACGCGAGCCGGGGCGCGAGCCTCATCGTCTGGGCGCTCGCGGACGGGCGCGAGGCGGCGCGCGCGATGGACCTCTGGCTGTCCGGCACGTCCTCCGTGCTGCCGACGCGCGGACAGGACTGCGCGTTCTGAAAGAACGGGGGCCAGGGGCTCTCCGGAGCCCCCTGGCTTCACACGGGACCCATACCCTGAGTAACATCCCGGGCTGAACCTCCCGGCTTCTTGGGGACGCCGGGTGAGCTTCAACCAGGATCGAATCATGACCCGTCGCATTGGGGGCGCCGGCACAGGCCCATCGCCGCTCTCGCGGTCCGCACGCACGCCTCCGCCTCCGCCGAAGGGGGCCCCGGCGAACACGGCGGCGGCCGCGTCCACGAAGCTCCGCGAGGCCCGCTACGAGAGCCGCTTCGAGGACACGGACGCCGCCCGGCCCAAGCCGCAGGCGGGAGCCGGCAAGGCCAGCGCCAAGGCAGGTGCCAAGGCCGGCGCCGCGGCCCCCAAGGAGGATCCGAAGCTCCCCGCGGACGTGCGCAAGACGCTGGACCAGCAGCTCGCGCTCCATCCGAAGGACAGCGCGGCCTGCAAGACGCTCAACGCGCTCGCCGCCTCGCCCGGCTTCCAGGGGATGAAGGAGGCGGATCAGCAGAAGCTGCTGAAGTACGTGGGCGGCACCAACGTGGACCTGTCCGGGCCCGCGCGCTCGGCGCTGTCCAAGAAGCTGGGCTCCGACACCTTCAAGAAGGCGGACGCGGGCAAGCAGACCGCGCAGCTCCAGAAGTTCCTCACGGATCAGCCCGCCACGCCGAAGGTGGTGGCGCCCCAGAAGGACGCCTTCAAGGACACGCGGCTGCCGTACAAGCTGCACGGGCCCTCGAACGTGAAGGACATCGCATTCGAGAGCGGCAAGGCCGACGCCGTGAAGTACGAGGTGGAGGTGGACGGCAAGAAGTACCCCGTCTACCTGCCCAAGAAGGCGGACAAGGCCACCACCCACAGCATCGACGAGGTGGCCAAGGGGCTCGCCGCGCTGCCCAAGTCCAGCCGCGCGCTGGTCAAGGAGGTGCTGGTCGAGGGCAAGCCGAACCCCGCCGACGCTCACTGGGCCAAGGAGTACAACGACCCCAACTTCTCCTCATACATGACGGCCGGCGCCGACGGCGTCATCAACATCTACCCGAGCAAGCCGAAGCAGTCCCAGGACTACCTCGACGGCACGATGATCCACGAGACGGGCCACACGCTCTCCATCAAGCAGTGGGGCGCCGACGACAGCGACAAGCGCTGGGATGGTTGGAAGGCGGCCATCAAGAGCGACGGCATCGTGCCTTCGAAGTACGCGAAGGCGGCCCCGAGCGAGGACTTCGGCGAGGCGCTCCAGCTCTACCAGCAGGTGAAGGGCACGCCGAAGGAGGCGGAGGTCCGGGCGATGATGCCCGAGCGCTTCAAGATCATCGACGCCCTGCTCGCCGAGAAGCCGAAGCCATGAGGCACACGTCAATGAGAGGAGCTTCAGGTCATGAGTGAGCCCAAGCATCCGGGGACCATCCAGTTCATCGACGGCGCGACGAAGGAAGTCACCAAGACCGTCGACGCGAAGGAAGTCCCCGCCTCCATCCGCTTCGCGAAGGACGAAGCGGGCGAACTGGTGCCCGTCGTGAAGGTGGTCGCCTTCCAGGAAGGGGACCGCAGAACGCTGCGCGAGTACGGGCCGGAGGGCCAGTTCCTCCGCTCCACGGTGCAGCTGCGGAACGCCCCCCGGTGAGCCCCGGCGAGGTCCGCGCGTCCCGGAGCCTCTTCGCGGCGCTGGTGGTCGCCAGCGCCCTCGCCTGCACGCGCCCCGTGGCGCCGGCTCCGCCGTCCGTGGAGCCGGCACCACCCGCGCCCCCCGCGAAGCCCCTGGTCGCGCCGGGCATCTACAACGGCCGGCCGCCACAGCACGTGGGCCTGCTTCAGTTGAAGGTGCGGGAAGACGGGACCGCGACGCTGCTCCACGTCGTGTCCGCCCACCTGCCCCCCGTGGAGCTGGAGCGCCGGGAGGTGCGACTGGAGCGGGGACCGGAGGGCCGCATCTGCCTGAGCCCGGAGCCCGAAGCGCTGGAGCCCTGTCTGACGCTCGACGCGGACGGGGGCTTGAACGTCAGGACCCGCGAGGAGGACGCGGAAGGCATCCCCGTCCTCCTGAAGCGTGAGCCCTCGCGGTAGGGCCCGTCAGTGGACGAAGACCTCTGGCGGCCGGAGCAGGCCCAGCGGCGTGTCCCGGAGGTCCGCCTTGAACCCGGGACGCAGCTCCAGGATCTGCTCCACCATCGCGACGTCACGGATGGGCCCCACCTTGAACGGCGGCTTGCGTGCGCCGGGGACCACCTCGTAGGGCACCGCCCCGGCGAGCGCCTCCATCCGGCCCAGGAATCCCGGCTCCAATGCGAGGAAGCGTCCACAGGTGGAGCAGGCGGCCAGGTCGTACAGCAGCTGGTGACGGCGCAGCAGGTCCGCGAACGGCCACGACGTCACCGAGGCGCCGAACTGCGCGTCCGGGACGAGGAACATGAAGCCCGCGCCACCGCCCGTCATGAACTTCGACAGCCTCGCCGGGATGCCCGTGGTGGGGCTGACGTGCGTGAAGGCGTTGTTGTTGTCGCCACCAGAGAAGTCGGTGGTGCCCGTGTCCTTGAAGTGGCAGCCGTTGCAGGTGTTGCCGGAGAACTCCTTGCGCGCGCAGACCTCGCTGGCATCGGTGGACAGCGCGTTGAGGGCGGCCCAGTGGGTGGGCGGGGCCACCTGCGCATTGCCACCCTGGAAGGACCTGCCATTGAACAGGGGCGGCAGGGTGTAGTTCGCGGCGCACCGGGTGGGGACCTGCACCGGCTGCCGGACCCCGTTCTTGACGGTCGTCCGCACGAAAGCGCCGACGTCGGGATCCGTCTGGGAGTCGTGGGTCGCGTCATCCGGCGTCAGCGCCACCGTATGCACCCGGAGCAGCCCGTTGGAGGGTCGGTCGGTGCCGTGGCCAGGGTCCTCGTCCGTCAGCCGGAACTCCCGCAGCTCCCACGGCTTCGCCTCACCCAGCCCCAGGGCAATCTCATTGGTGCGCAGCTGGTTGAGCGCGCTCTGGTTGCCCCCGCCGGGGGCCTTGCCATGCAGGACGACGCTCTGGGTCATCTCCGCGAGCTGCGCGCGGTAGGACTCGTCGAAGGTGGCATGGGTGCCAAGCCGCGCCCACTGCCGCGCCCACCCCTTGACCTTCTGGCAACCCGCGCGCGGCACCCCGTACTCGAAGATGACGGTGAAGGGCCTGGGGTTGCAGGTCTCCTCCGTCCCGCCCTTGCCCCAGGGCGAGGGTCGGGTGAGGCCGAACACGAAGCGCAGCTCGCCCGCGGAGGTCACGCGGCCGTAGCCTCCGGCCGTGTTGCGGGCCAGGTCGATGCGATTGACGATGGCCACCAGGCGGAAGGGGGCGATGTCCAGGTTCAGCGGATCCCCGAGCAGGACCTCCCAGCGGCCCGTGACGGGGTTGAGCTGGAGGCCGGACAGCACGCCGCTGGCTGCGGCCCAGGGGGCAATCACCTCGTCGTAGACCTTCCGGCGCGCCGGCACGTTGTCGCCGTTGACCTGATAGTCATTGAGCCAGAGTGACAGCCAGTTCGTCACGAAGTCCTCGGGGCTCGCGCCGGAGCCCTGGGCCATCTGCCGCATGAGGTGCGCGAAGGTCCACACGCCGCCCTGCGTGCCCGCGCCGGTACAGGGGTCCCACGTGCGCGCGGCATCCAACACGACGGCCGGGTCCCGGATGAGCAGCGTCTTCCCCCAGAGTTCCTCGGTGGAGGCGGGCAGCACCGGGCAGGAGGTGATGGGGATGAGGGCACCGTCCCGGAAGGCCCTGGCATCCACCGCGAGCCCCTCGAAGCGCGCGGCCGGGTGGCGACCGTTGAACAGGATGGTTTCCCGGGTGAGCGCTCCGAACCCGCCCTGGGGCGTCCGCGGATCGCTCGACCAACGGCGCTCCAGCTCTGACTCCGGGAGCTGGGAGAAGAGGGTGAAGAACCCGGGCCCGGGGCTCTGGGGAATCGCACCCAGTTGGACCAGGGCGTCGGAGCGGAACAGGACCACGGGATCCTCCGGGTCGCCCACGACGCGCACGAGACTCTCCGCGAGTTCCCGGTTGGCCGGGGGCGGCAGCTTCACGTGCACGGCCGTCGTCTCCCCCATGGAAGTGGGCTGCTCCAGCTTCTGGATGAAGAGGCCGGTGACCGACAGCGCATCCACGAAGGGCAGCTCGCCCAGGCTGGCGGTGGAGCCTTGCGCTTCGACCTGCACGCGCTCCTGGGCGGTTCGCACCGCCGGCACCTCCGCGGGGGGGGCTGACTCCTTCGAGCAACCGCTGACCGCCAGCATGGCAACCCACAGCCACCCCGACGTGTTCCTCCACGACTTCAATCCCTTGCGTTCCTGCCGCATGCGCGCCCCACCCGTGAAGCCATCCTCCCCCCCGGAAGAATGGCCTTCACTCTACGCACCGGGGTCCGGGTCATGAGCAGACACGGAGGTGCCGGCCCCCGTCCGACGCAAGACAGGGAATGCCGCTTCGGGTAGCCATTGCCCGCCGCCCATCCCATTCCCGACAGGGCGCAGCCTCCGGAGACCACGCCCTCCGGTCCGGATGCACGACGGGGCCCACCCGCGTGAAGCGAGGGGCCCCGTGTCCTCCAGCTTCGCCAGGGAAGGCCGCTACGCGGGCACCGGCACCGACGGGGCCTGCTCGGCGGGGGC
>NZ_RAWG01000175.1 GCF_003611735.1 Corallococcus sicarius
CACAAGCCCGTCCCCACCAGCACGTACGCCCCCGGACACTCGAGCGTGCCCGGAGCCGCCCGCTACCGCTCCACCGTCACGCCCTTCCAGAAGGCCACGTGGCCCCGGATGTTGGCCGCGGCGGACTTGGGCTCCGGGTAGAACCAGGCGGCGTCGGCGTTCGTCTTCCCGTCCGCCTCCACGGTGTAGTAGCTCGCCTCGCCCTTCCACGGGCAGGTCGTGTGCGTGGTGCTGGGCTTGAAGTGCTCCCGGCGGAGGCTGTCGGGCGGGAAGTAGATGTTGCCCTCCACCGTCTCGAAGCGCTCACTCTCCGCGAGCACGACGCCATTCCATTTCGCGACTGGCATTGAAGAAACCCTCCTGGGCCTTGCGGTAACCATGCGTCACCCGGTGTGCGCGGTGTTCGTGGACGCATGCTGGGTGAGGAAGGGAGCAAGCTCCGCGTTCACGAGCGCCGGCTCCTCCACCGTGGAGGAGTGCCCGCCGCGCGACAGGCGCACCAGCTTCGAGCCGGGGATGAGCGAGTGGATGCGCTCCGACTTCGCCGGCACCGTCGCGCGGTCCTCCTCGCCCACGATGACGAGCGTGGGCGTGCGGATGCGCGGCAGTTCGTCCGCGACGCTCTTGCGTTTGATGACGCCGTTGACCGCGCGCCAGATGTCGCGCCGGTTCTGGCGCAGGCGCGCGGCCCACAGCGCCCGTTCGGCCGCACGGCCCGGGTCGGTGAGGAACGACGCGCCGAACATGATGCGCATCACCACCCCGGTGACGGGCGCCAGGCCCATGTAGCGGGCGATGAGGTTGAGCGCCGTGTACTTGGGCACGTTCGCGGCGGGCTCGGGGTCGGTGGACGTCTCCAGCAGCACCAGCGAGCGCACCAGGTCCGGCCGGCGGGCCGCGAGCCGCAGGCCCACGAAGCCGCCCATGGACAGGCCCACGAAGTGGACCGGGCCCACCCCCAGCGACTCGATGAGCGCCACCGCGTCCGCGTACACCGTCTCCATGTCGATGGCGGCGTCGGGCGGCACCGCGCTCTGCCCCTGCCCCCGGTGGTCGTACGCGATGCAGCGGAAGCGTCCGCGCAGCGCCTCCACCTGCGGGTCGAACAGGCGCGTGCTCCAGAGGAGGCCGTGGCTGAAGAGGACCACGTCCCCCACCCCACCGGTGTCCTCGTAGTACAGCCGGGTTCCGTTCACGGACCGCATGGGCATGGGCAGGCCTCCTGGGGTGGGTGCTGGCGATGGGCTCCGGGCAGCCAGGACCCTAGTCCAGCGCTCCCCGGGACCGCAGCCCTACCTGGGAGGGCGGTGTCCACTGGAGGAGAAGAGCTGTCCGGGCTCGCTCGGAGGGCGGCTTGTGCCGCCTGGCGGTCCGAGGGAGCATGGCCGCACCTCCGGATGCGACCTTCTCGCCCTGTCCTCGTCTCCCTCGCGGTGGTCGCCGTGCTCGCCGTGGGGCTCGTCTACGCCCTGCGCCCGGCGGCGTCCTCCGCGCCCGTGGTTCCCTCGCCCGCGGTCGCGACGCGCGCTCCTGTCGACGCAGGCAGTCCTGTCGTGCCGGTGAAGACGGCGGAGGCTCCCCCTGAGGCTCTGGCGACGGCTCCGGCGAAGCCGAACCGGTTCGTGGGCTCCGAGGTCTGCGCGGACTGCCATGAAGAGCAGCACACGGGCTGGAAGCACGACTGGCACGCGCGGGCGCTGTCGCCGGCGACGAAGCAATACGTGGTGGGCACGTTCACGGGCGCGGGCACGCACTTCAAGGGCGAGTCCAGCGAGGCGTGGATGCGCCGCGATGCCGGCAAGTACCTGATGCGCACCAAGGGCGCGGACGGGAAGCCAGGCGATTGGCCGGTGCAGTGGCTGGTGGGCGGCAAGCGGATGCAGGACCCCATCACGCTGTTGCCGGACGGGCGCTGGCAGGTGTTGCCGGTGTACTTCCACGTCACGGGCAAGGGCGAGTGGGTGGACTACTCGGAGAAGAAGCAGGGCCCGCTGGCGCCGGACCACCCGTTCTTCTGGGCGAACTTCCGCCGCAGCGCGCAGCATGCGTGTCTGGACTGCCACGTCACGGGGTTGGACGCGCGCTATGACCGCGCGAAGCACCAGTGGGAGACGAAGTTCGCGGACGCGGGCGTCGCGTGCGAGTCCTGCCACGGGCAGGGCGGGCGGCACGCGGACTCGCAGGCGGCGGCGGACATCATCCAGCCGGCGAAGCTCTCCACGGAGGCCGGCTTCGCGGTGTGCGCGCAGTGCCACGGGCCGCGCCGCACGCTGTTCCCGATGCTGGACGCTGCGCACCGCTACCAGCCCGGCCAGCGCTACACGGACCACTACCAGCCCATGGTGTTGCTGGTGGGCAACGAGCGCTCCGGCGACTTCTTCAACGACGGGCGTCCCAGCACGTCCAGCTTCGAGTACCAGGCGCTCATCCAGTCACGTTGCCACCAGCAGGGCGGGGCCACGTGCCTGACGTGCCACACGGCGCCGCACGACGCGCAGGCGCCCAACGAGGTGAAGAAGCCGAAGGTGACGACGGCGCGCCTGTCCACGAACGCGGCGACGTGCCAGGGCTGTCACGCGGAGGTGGTGGCGCAGGGAGAGAAGCACACGCACCACAAGGCCGCGGCGGCGCAGGACTGCCTCGCGTGTCACATGCCGCCGGTGGTGTCGGGTGTGTTGGATCACTTCGCGGACCACGCGCTGGACGTGCCGGTGCCGAAGAACACGGCGCGCCACGACGTGCCCAACGCGTGCAACGCCTGCCACACCAAGGAGACGCCGGACGCGATGGACGCGGCGTTGACGAAGTGGTGGCCGCAGGCGGGGGTGCGTCAGCAGCGGCGGCTGCGGCTGGCGGAGGCGTTCGACGAGAAGACGGCGGCGTCCAGCCGGGGTCCGCTGGAGGCGGTGCTGGCGGACACGACGGAGGCGGGCACGCTCCGGGGCGCGGCGGCGAAGTTCCTGGCGCGGCGGTTCAAGCGCGACGGGGTGCCGGCGCTGCGGGCGACGTTGAAGAGCACGACGGACAGCACGTTGCGCTCGGACCTCATCGACGCGCTGGGCAGTGTGAACGCGCGCGAGGCGGCGGAGGACCTGGTGCCGCTGCTGAAGGACGGCTCGCTGTGGGTGCGGCAGGGCGCGGCGCTCACGCTGGCGTCGTTCGGGGACGCTCGGGCCATGCCGGCATTGCAGGCGCTGGCGACACAGCCGGAGACGAGCGGGCTGGTGCAGCCGCACGTGATGCTGGGGCAGCTGGCGATGCGCCGGAGGGATGTGGCGACGGCGACGCGCGAGTTCGAGCGGGCGCTGGACCTGCAGCCCTACAACGCGGACGTGCTGGTGCGGCTGGCGGACCTGTACGTGGTGCAGGGCAACGTGGCGAAGGGCCGCGAGCGGCTGGAAGAGGCGCTGCGGTTTGATCCGCAGAGCCGCTCGGCGAAGCAGCGGTTGTCCATGCTGCCGGCGCCGTGAGGATGGACTTCAGGGTGAGGCTTCCGGGATGGCTGTTGTGCCTGGGCCTGGTGCTGGCATGCGCGCAGCCTGCCGCGACCCCTGGAGTCATCCAGGGCAGTTCGCGTGACCTTCCCGAACGCATCCCGGGCCCCATGCCGGGATTTGGACCTTTCGACACATACTCCGACGCACTCATCTCGGCCTGCTCGATGCTGCTGAAGCAGCCCCATGCCACCGCAGGACGCCGCTCGGACATGAACTTCCAGCTGCGCTGGGACCTCTCACAGGAGTACTGCGCGTGGATCTATTACACGCCGGATGAGCGGTTCGAGATGAGCATGATGTCCGTGACCCCGATCCAGGACGCTCGTGGCAAACGGACCTGTCGCCTGCCGCCCTCCGTGGACGACGCCCGGTATCCTCCCGAGAGCATTGGCTACGTGTACCTTCTCCACACCCATCCGTATGAAGGAGAGCTCACGGAGCAGGACATCCGGTACATCGTCGCCATGGGACTGGCGCATGGCTGGGAGGTGAAGACGAAAGCGGGGATGCTCCGGTTGTCCCTGGTGGCATTCTTCTCGGCCTCGAATGACTTCGCGAATCCCACCTGCGACGGCTTCTTCCAGTACACCCCCACGACCGGTGATCTGTCCAAGTGGACGCATGAGCGGAACCAGTGGAGTCGCCAACCCCTTGGCACCGTGGTCTGGACCGACGAGCAGACCTACCGGATCGATCGCCGCTAGGCGCATGGTCAAGGCATCGACGAAGAGGGCCCATGGTGACAAAGCGCTTCATGCTTCCGGCAGCCTTGTTGTTGGCGGGTTGTCTGCGGACCCCGCCTACGCGCGCTGCGCTGGTGAGTGACACCTCCATCGACTTCCCAGCCTTCTTCGAGCATCCCGCCGTGGAGGCAGGTGCTGACGGTGGGCCTGTCGAACTGACGGGCACCGTCCTGCGTGCTGTCGAAGTCGCTGCTGCTGACTTCCTGGGCACGCAGCATGCCGACACACCCTGCCCTGACCGACGCGAGGCCCACCGGTACAGGGTTATCCAGCAGCAGGGCATCGTCTTCATCCGGATTGATGAAGATCCACGGTTCTGTGGCCTGACCGTTCCAGGGCTGCATTCAGGCGCCCAGTACGCGGTGGGCTCCGATGGCAGGATCCTCCGGCGGCTCCGGGATGGCGAACCGGGTTCATCGCTGCCGCCCATGGACGCGGGGCCTGTCATCCCGGTTCCTTCATCCGAGGTCGGCCGGTCGTTCGATCCACCGGATGGCTCCGTTCCCCTGCCGTTCCTCATCGGTCCCGGCCGGGATGCAGGCACCTCTGGAAGTTCGCCCCTGGTAACACCGCCGTGAGCGCTCAATGCTGGACGGCGAGGATGCGCCGTCCCTTCACGTCCACCGCATAGGTCGCGCCCATGTCCATGAGGGGCCCCTGCTTCTCGCAGAGCTGGGGCTTGAGCGTGATCTGCACGAACGTCACGCCTTCAGGCCCGGGGGCCGCGGTGACGTCGTATGACTCACGCTGGTAGAGGCAGAGTTCCTCCTCGGTGGCGCCCTTGTGGGGCTTCAGGTCCAGGGGCCGGAAGTCATCCAGGGCGAGCTGCATCGCGGTGACCACTCCAGCGGGAAGCGTCTGGGCATCCGCCGGCAGGTCGAGCGGGAACTGAACGCGCGCCGCTTCTTCCGGCGGCGCATGGACAGGCCGAGGCGCGCGATGGAAGAGCGCACAGGCGGGGAGCAGCAGACACAAGGGCAGGAGCAGTCCGGACTTCATCGAGGCTCCACGCCAGCCTGGAGCTGGATTTCGGATGTGCATGGGATGGGCTATTCGTCCACGGCGGTCATGAGGCCGACCGCTTTGTGCTCCGGCTTGATGATACCCATGAGCGCCCAGCGCCTCCCACGCCGTTTCATGAACCTCGCACGGCCTTGCCCCTGGATGAGCCTGTGTCTCCGCAGTGACCTGCTGAACGCCGCCCTTCCCTCCAAGACAGACGCCCCCGCCCCACCCGGGATGCACGTTGGCTCCTTCCTCCTGGAGCCTGGACGTCCCATGCCCTTCCCAATGCCCGGCGCCCCTTCGCTGCGCTGTCATTGAGCGCCCCTCCGGCACGGACTGTCATCCCTGTCCTCCGGTCCAATCCGCGCGCTCCGTCCATCCACTGGCAGGCACTTCGGTGTCTGTCTGTGTTTTCCATCGAAGCAGTGGGAACCCGAGCCCATGGCGACGGATGGGCTTCGCCCCTAACTGGGGAGCACCCTCTATGAACGCCCTTCTGTTCGCAGCCCTGCTCGCCAAGGCCGGCGCCGCCAGCGCGCCCACCGCACCCACAGGCCTCGAACAACCGCGCGTGCTCGCACAGAACACCGCACCTGCCCCCAGGGACAGGCAGGCCCCCCAGGACCCGAACTCCGTCCCGGCGGTGCCTCCGCCCTTCCAACCAGACGTGTCGGATCCGCTGCTCACCCCGGCCCCTCCCGCGCCGCAACAACTCACGTCCTGGAATGAAGCGCTGTCCCTCCTGCGCCAGCGCTCGCCCGACCTGCAGAGCGCGCTGGGACAACTCGAAGTGGCGGCGGGCCTGTGGCGCATCGCGCTCGCCAACCTGCTGCCCACCGTGGGCGGCACCCTGTCCGCCCAATACAACGTGCTCAACCCGGACGTGCCCGCCGTCGGCGGCGGGGTGGGCGGCGGCATCGGTGGCGGCGTGGGCTCCGCCGGAGGCTTCACCCCCACGCCCCTGCTCGGCCTGGGCGTGCTCACCGCGTCCGTGCCCGTGGTGGACCTGGCCAGCCTCTACGCCCTGGGCAGCGCGAAGGAGTCGCGCCGCACCGCCGCCCTGTCGCTCGCGGAGACGCGCCGGCAGCTCACCCGCGGCCTCGCCCAGGCGCTCGTGTCCGTGTCCTCCACGGAGCGGCTGGCGGAGGTCAACCGCGTCAACCTGCGCACCGCGCTGGAGCGGCTGGCCCTCGCGCAACGCCGGTTCGAGCTGGGCGCCGGCACCCGCCTGGACGTCGTCCGCGTGGAGCAGGACGCCCAGGCCGCCCGCCGCAACGTCGTCACCGGCGACGAGGACCTGAGACGCGCCCGGGAGTCCCTGGGACTCGCGCTGGGCACACCCTCCGCCGTGGGGCTCGCGAAGGGGCTGGACCTGAACACCCTGCTCCAGGGCGCGAAACAGAGCTGCCACACGCTGGAGTCGCTGGACCGCCGCGCGGACCTCGCCACGGCACGCTCCCGGCTGGTCGTCGCCGAACGCGCCATCGGCATCGTGAAACGCCAGTACGCCCCCACCCTGGACGTCACCAGCACCACCACCGCGCTCACCGTCAACCCGGGCTTCGCGGAGGTGCCCATCTGGAACATCGGCGCCAGCCTCGTGCTGCCCTTCTGGGACGGCGGAGCCCGCGAAGGCCGCCTCCGCCAGACACGCGGCCAACTGGAACAGGCCCGCGCGGACGTCATCGCCCTCGAGCGCAACGTCTCCGTGGAGGTCACCCGGGCGAAGCGCACCGTGCAGGTGAACCAGGCGACGCGCGACCTGGCGGACCGCGAGCGCGGACTCGCGGAAGAGAGCGACCGGCTCACCCGCCGCAGCTTCGAGGTGGGCACCGGAACGAGCCTCGAACTGGTGCAGTCGGCCGGGGACCTGCGACAGGCGGAGCTGGCGCTCGTGATTCGCGACTTCCAACTCCGTCAGGCGCAGGTGGACGCATTCCTGTCGGAGGCCGCATGCGATTGGTGAGGGGTGGTTGGGGTGCGTGGGGGCTCGTCCTCGCGCTCGCGGGCGGGTGCAGCGGCAGCAGCAAGGATGGGGCCTCATCCTCGCCCGGCGGAGGTCCCCAGGCCGGCCAGCAGGGCCAGGGCGCGAAGCCCCTCCCCGTGCAGGTGATGAAGGTGGAGCCCGGCCCGGTGCGCGACACCCGCGAGTACGTGGGCACGCTCATCTCCCGGCACAGCATCACCCTCTTCCCGCAGGTCGCCGGCTACGTGCAGTCCATCTCCGCGCGCCCCGGCGACACCGTGAAGGCAGGCCAGGTCCTGCTCGTGGTGGACCCCCGCCAGGAGCAGGCCAATCTGCGCGCCTCCCAGGCCCAGCGGACCTCCGCCATCGCCAGCCGCGAGTACGCGCGCCGCACCCGCGAGCGCAGCGCGCAGCTCCTCAAGGAAGGTCTCATCAGCCGCCAGGACTACGAGCAGGCCGTGGCCCAGGCCGAACAATCCGTCGCCCAGGCCCGGGCCGCGGAAGCGCAGATCCAAAGCCAGCAGGTGCAGCTGGGCTTCTTCAACGTGAGCGCGCCCTTCGACGGCGTCGTGGGCGACATCCCGGTGAAGGTGGGCGACTCCGTGACGCCCCAGACGCCGCTCACCCGCGTGGACCAGAGCGAGGCCCTGGAGCTGTCCGTGCAGGTGCCGGTGGAGCAGGCCTCCCGCGTGAGGATCGGCCAGACGCCGCTGGAGGTGCTCGACGACGACGGCAAGCCCGTGGTCCGCGCCCCCGCGTTCTTCGTCGCCACCACGCCCGCCCCCGCCACCCAGCTCGTGGAGGTGAAGGCCTCCTTCCAGAACACCGTGGGCCTGCGCGCCGGCCAGTTGGTGCGCGCACAGCTCGTCTACGACGTGCGCGACGCCCTGAAGATGCCCACCACCGCCGTCACGCGGCAGGGCAGCCAGGCCTTCGCGCTGGTGGTGGCGGAGGGTGACGGCGGCACCGTGGCGAAGCGCCAGCCGGTGACGCTGGGGCTGGTGGAGGGCAACGACTACGAGGTGGTGAAGGGCCTGGAGGCGGGCACCCAGGTGGTCGTCAGCGGCGTGCAGGCCCTGCGCGACGGGATGCCCATCCAGCCCAGGCCCGCGGCGCAACAACAGACACAGGGCATCGGCGGCGGCGCGGACGCGGGTCGCTAGGGGCTGCCATGTTCACCGACTTCTTCATCCAGCGCCCCGTGTTCGCGAGCGTGCTGTCCATCCTCATCACGCTCGTGGGCGCCATCTCCATCCCCAGTCTCCCCATTGAACAGTACCCGGAGCTGGCGCTGCCCCAGGTGCAGGTGACGTCCACGTACACGGGCGCGTCCGCGGAGACGGTGGAGAGCGCCGTCACCACCGTGCTGGAGCGCCAGCTCAACGGCATGGAGGGCATGCGCTACCTGTCCTCCACCAGCACCAGCGAGGGCCAGAGCACCATCATCGCCACCTTCGACCCGGAGCGGGACGTGGACCTGGCGGCGGTGGACGTGCAGAACCGCGTCGCCACCGCCACGCCGCAGCTGCCCCAGCAGGTCAACGCGCTGGGCGTCACCGTGCGCAAGTCGCAGACGCAGCTGCTCGTGTCCTTCGGCCTGTATGACAAGGAGAAGCGCTACACCACGGAGTTCCTCAGCAACTACGCGGACGTGTACCTCCGCGACGCGCTCCTGCGCGTGAAGGGCGTGGGCGACGTGCGCATCTTCGGCGAGCGCCGCTTCGCCATGCGTCTGTGGTTGGACCCCACGGAGCTGGCCCGCCGGGGCCTCACTGCGCAGGACGTGCTCAACGCCCTCCAGGAACAGAACGTCCAGGTGGGCGCGGGCAAGGTGGGCCAGGCGCCGTCCTCCAGGGACCAGGCGTACCAGCTGTCCCTCCAGGTGAAGGGACAGCTCACCTCACCGGAGGAGTTCGGCGCCATCGTCGTCCAGCGCGGCGCGGAGGGCGCGCTCGTCCGCATCCGCGACGTGGGCCGCGCGGAGCTGGGCGCGGAGAACTACCAGCAGCTGTTGCGCTTCAACGGCCAGGACGCGGTGGGCCTGGGCATCACCCAGCTTCCGGGCTCCAACGCCCTGGAGGTGCGCGAGGGCGTGGAGGCAGAACTCCAGCGGCTGTCCGCCAACTTCCCGCCGGGCCTCACCTACCGCGTGGCGTTCGACACCACGCGCGCGGTGAGCGCGTCCATCGAGGAGGTGCTCACCGCGCTGGGCGAGGCCATCCTCCTGGTCGTCCTCGTCATCTTCATCTTCCTGCACGGCTGGCGCAGTGTGCTCGTCGCGGTGACGACGCTGCCGGTGTCCCTGGTGGGCACGTTCATGTTCGTCAGCGCGTTCGGCTTCTCGCTCAACACGCTGACGCTGTTCGGCCTGACGCTGGCCACGGGCCTCGTGGTGGATGACGCCATCGTCGTCATCGAGAACGTCGAGCGCGTGATGGAGCACGACAAGGTGGACGCCAAGGAGGCCACCCACCGGGGCATGCAGCAGGTGTCCGGCGTCGTGGTGGCCACCGCGCTGGTGCTCTCCGCGGTGTTCATCCCGGTGTCCTTCTTCCCCGGCACCACGGGCGCCATCTACCGCCAGTTCGCGCTCACCATCGCGTTCTCCATCAGCCTCTCCGCGCTCGTCGCCCTCACCCTGTCCCCCGCGCTGTGCGCGCGCCTGCTGCGCACCAACGAAGGCAAGAAGTTCATGCTCGCGCGCAAGTTCGACCAGGGCATGGACGCGCTCCGGCGCGGCTACGGCAGGCTCCTGGGACTGATGCTGGGCAAGGCGCGCTGGATCGTCGTCGCCGTGTTCGCCGCGCTCCTCGTCGCCACGGGCTTCCTCTACCGTGCCACCCCCACCGGCTTCATCCCGGAGGAGGACCAGGGCTACCTCATCGTCGCGGTGCAGGGGCCGGAGGGCACGTCGCTGGAGTACACGCGCAACGTGCTCATCCAGGTGGAGTCCCTCCTGCGCGCGCAGCCAGAGGTGGTGGACACCTTCACCGTGGGCGGCTTCTCACTGCTGGGCACGGGCGCCAACTACGGCTCGCTCTTCATCAACCTCAAGCCGTGGGAGGAGCGCGAGAAGCGCGAGGAGAGCGTGGCGGGCCTCGTGGAGCGGCTGCGAGGGCCGCTGTCCCAGGTGGGTGGCGCGCGCGTGCTGCCTTTGCAACCGCCCGCCATCCGCGGCGTGGGCAGCGTGGGCGGCTTCGAGTTCGTGCTGGAGGACCAGCAGGGAGGCCGCTCGCTGGAGGAGCTGGCGCAGGCCACCCAGGCGTTGATCATCAAAGGCAATCAAGAGCCGCGCCTGCGCGGCGTGTTCTCCTCGTACACGGCGGGCTCGCCGCAGCTCAACATCGACGTGGACCGGGAGAAGGCCAAGGCGCTGGGCGTGCCGCTGAGCACGCTGTTCTCCACGCTCCAGGTCTACCTGGGCAGCCAGTACGTGAACGACTTCACCTTCGCCAACCGCGTCTACCGCGTGTTCGTGCAGGCGGCCACGCCCTTCCGGGACAACCCGAAGGACATCGGCAGCTTCTATGTGCGCGCGGACACCGGGGCCATGGTGCCGCTGGAGAGCCTGGTGACGGTGACGCCCATCACCACCGCGCAGAACATCACCCACTACAACCTCTTCCGCTCCACCAACATCAACGGCCAGGGCGCCCCCGGCGTCAGCACCGGGCAGGCCCTGGAGGCCATGGAGGCCGTGGCGAAGCAGGCGCTGCCGCCGGGCTTCACCTACGAGTGGACGGGCCTGTCCGCGGAACAGAAGAGCGCGGGCAACACGGTGCTCGTCATCTTCGCGCTGGGCATCGTGTTCGTCTTCCTCGTGCTCGCCGCGCAGTACGAGAGCTTCGCCCTGCCCTTCGTCGTCATGCTCGCGGTGCCCGTCGCGATGATGGGCGCGCTGCTGCTCCAGAACGCGCGCGGGCTGGTGAACGACGTGTTCTGCCAGGTGGGGCTGGTGATGCTGGTGGGGCTCGCGTCCAAGAACGCCATCCTCATCGTGGAGTTCGGAGAGCAGTTGCGCGCGCAGGGCCAGGGCGTCGTGGAGTCCGCCATCAACGCGGCGGAGACGCGGCTGCGCCCCATCCTGATGACGTCCTTCGCGTTCCTCTTCGGCGTGGTGCCGCTGATGCTGGCCAGCGGCGCGGGCGCCTCCGCGCGCAAGTCGCTGGGCACCGCCGTCTTCGGCGGCATGCTCTTCTCCACCTTCGTGAACCTCATCTTCATCCCCGTGCTGTACGCACTGGTGGAAGGCGCGCGCAGCAAGATCCTCAAGAGCCGGAAGACGGGCAAGTCTCTACCTCCTGGGGGTGAGCCGCCGCGGCCCCAGCCCGCGTAGAACGCGACCCGCACAGCGGGCAGGCGCTCCGGTGCCGTATCCAGCACCGGAGCACGTTGGTTATCCTGGGTCGACGCATGGCTTTTCCCATCACGGTCGATGAGCGGCGTCGGTGGCTGTACACACTGAAACAAGCGCCCGCGCTGCGTCACACCCGCACGTCCATCCTCCTGCGTCTGCTGGGGAGGGCCCGCCCGGTGGAGCCCGGTCCCGGTACGAGCGTGTGCATGGAGGGCCAGGAGGTAGACGGTGTCTACCTGCTGCGCTCCGGCGAGTGGAAGGTGATGGCGGGAGGGATGGTGCTGCTGCACCTGCGCTCGGGCATGTCGTTGGGCGTGGAGGCGCTCGCGCGAGGCGCGTGGCCCGTCACGGTGAAGGCGGTGTCCGCGTCCCAGGCGCTCTTCATCCCCCGCGCGGAGCTGGAGGTGGCCGCGGGGGCTCCCCGGCTCGGCCTGCCCGCGCCCGGGCCGCGCGCGGAGGTGGTGACGTTCCAGACGCAGGGGATGGAGCTGCCGCCCGCGGTGCTGTCCACGCTGGTGGAGCTGGTAGCGAAGGTGATGGTCCACGACTTCGGGGACCGGGTGCTGCTGGTGCGCGGCGGAGCACGGGAGACGAAGGGCGCGGTGCGCGGCGCGGATGGCGTGTTCCGGCGCACGGTGGGGCCCCGGAGCACGTCGCATGGCGCGACGTGGATGCAGCCGTCCGGGGTGCCCGGGGCTCTGGACGACGACTTCGACTGCGTGCTGGTGGACGGGCTCGCGGTGCCGGACGGCGTGACGGTGCGCGAGGTGCGGCTGACGCCTTCCGCGGGTGAGGCGCTGGGGACGGCCTGTGGCGCGTCGGTGCTGCCCACGGTGCTGCTGTCGCCATGGAAGCCCCGGAGCAGCCCGAGCCTGAAGGGCCGCCCGCTGCCGGACGAGGACGAATGGGACGCGGACGCGCCGCCGCCTTCATGCCGGCTGCGGCTGGACTGGGAGCGGCTGGTGGCGCGGCCCGGGGACACGCGCCCCCTGGCGGCGCTGGGGTTGGACGCGGGGACGCGGGACGCGCTGTCGCGCTGGGCGCGCGCCATCACGGGCAGGCGCGTGGGGCTGGCGCTCAGCGGCGGCGGCGTGTGGGGCTTCTACCACGCGCACATCTTGAGGAGGCTGACGGCGCTGGATGTGCCGGTGGACTTCCTCAGCAGCTCCAGCATGGGGTCGCTGGTGGGCGCGTACTTCTGCGGCACCGCGCGCGACGGACGCGAGGGGATGGATGGCCTGCGGCGGCTGCGCTACCGCGCGAAGCACGGGCACCTGTCCGCCGCGGCGCTGTCGTCGGTGGTCACCACGCAGGCCATGGAGTGGCTGGTGCGCGGCGACCTGGGGAACATGGCGCTGGAGGAGCTGCCCACGGGCTTCCTCCCGGTGACGACCGACCTGACCACGGGCCGCTGCGTGGTGCTGGAGCAGGGGCCGCTCGCGCTCGCCGTACGCGCCAGCGGATCCGCGCCGGGGGTGTGGGCGCCCACGCTCCAGCCGCCCGCGCGCTACGTGGACGGGGCCTTCACCAGCATGGTGCCGGTGGACGTGCTGCTCAACGCGGGCGCGGACCTGGTCTTCTCCAGCAACATCTTCCCCGCGGGCCACCATCAGGCCGCCCGTCCGCTGCTGCCCGGCGCGGTGGGGCTGTTCCTCTCCGCGCTCAACCCGGTGGCGCGGGCCCGGGACCTGCTCGCCAGCGGCGTGCTGCTGCTGCACCGCAATGGCGACCTGGAGTCGGCCCGAGGCGACCTGCGCTACGACGTGGGCACGCGCGACCACCCGCTGCTCGGCTCCATGCGCTTCACGCACGTGGACGCCGTGCTGGAGGAGGCCGCGCGCGACATGGCGCTGGAGCAGAAGCTGCTGGAGTTCAAGCAGGCGTGGGAGTCCCTGCGCGTGCGCCGCACCCCGTGCGGTGGAAGGAGGGCCGCGTGATTCCCGTCCGCATCCTCGGCACGGCGAGCGTGCTGCCCGGCCCGCCGGTGACCACCGCGGAGCTGTGCGCGCGGGTGGGGCGCGACGCGGCGGAGGTGGAGCGCAAGACGGGCATCCGCACGCGGCACTTCGCCCCGGCCGGCACGCGCGCGGCGGACCTGGGGGCCCAGGCCCTGCGGGGCGCGCTGGAGGCGGCGGGCCTGGAGGCGACCGCGCTGCGGCGCATCCTCTTCGTGTCGTCCATGGGCGGGGACGTCCTCACGCCGGCCAATGGCAGCCGGGTGGCGGCGGCGCTGGGACTTTCGGGGACGTGTGACGCCATGGACGTGACCAACGCGTGCATGGGCTTCCTGAGCGCGTTCGACCTGGCGGCGCGCTCGGTGGCCACGGGGCTGGGGCCGGTGGGCGTGGTGTCGGTGGAGCTGCTGTCGCGCACGACGCGGCCGGAGGACCCCCGGCCCTGGCTGGTGCTGGGCGACGCGGCGGCGGCGGTGGTGCTGGGCGCGGCGCGGACGGCCCAAAGCGGGCTCGGTGGCGGGCTCGGTGGCGGGCTCGGTGACGGCGGGCTCGGGCTCGGGCTCGGGTTCGGTGACGGCGTGCTGGGCGCGGCGTTCGGCAACGACGGCACGCTGCCCCCGGACGTCGTGCTGGAGAACCCGCTCATGACGGGCGAGCCCGGCGGGATGCGCTTCCTCACCCCCAGCCGAGACATGACGCGCGTGGCCCTGGGAGCGCTGACGCGCGCGGCGACGGCGGTGCTGACGGAGGCGGGGCTCACGGTGGCGGACGTGGACTGGGTGCTCACGCACCAGCCGAACGGCAGCATGTTCACGGCCATCCTCCAGGCGCTGGAGGTGCCCGCGCAGAAGAGCGTGACGGTGGTGGACACGGTGGGCAGCGTGGGTTCCGCGTCGCTGGGGACGGGGTTGGACCGGCTGTGGCGCACGCGTCCGGTGAAGCCGGGGGACCGGGTGCTGATGGTGGGCGTGGGCGCGGGCGTGGCGCACGGCGCGGTGCTCTACCAGGTGGGCGGGTGACGGCGACGGGCGCCGCGGCGCGGGCCGCGTGGCTGACGACGTTCCGCCTGCTCCAGCGCTATCACCGCTACGAGGTGGTGAACCTGGAGCCGCTCCTGCGCCCTGGCGCGAAGCTGCTCGTGGGCTACCACGGGCGGCCCCTCGCCGTGGACCTGTGCATGCTGACGGTGACGCTGCATGAGCGCCTGGGCTACCTGCCACACGGCATCGCGCACGGCGCGTTCGACCGGCTCCCCGGCATGCGGCAGGTGGCGGACGGGCTGGGCTTCGTCACGGGGGATGGGCCCCGGCTGGCGGAGGCGGTGACGAAGGGCGAGCACGTGCTGGTGCAGCCGGGCGGCACGCGCGAGGGCTGCCGCGACTTCCGGCACCGCTACCGCGTGGACTGGGGCGGACGGGTGGGCTACCTGCGGCTGGCCGTGCGGTACGGGCTGCCCATCGTGCCCATCGCGGGCCACGGCATGGACGACGCCTACGTGGGGCTGAATGACGGCTACGCGTGGGGCAAGCGGCTGGGCATGCCCGGACGGCTGCCCTTGTGGCTGGGCGTGGGCGCCACGGGCCTGTGGCCGCTGTCGCTGCCGTTCCCGGTGAAGATGACGCAGTGGGTGGGCGAACCGCTGACGCGCCACCTGGAGCCCGGGTTCGACGCGGAGGACCGGGACGCGCTCTTGTCCGTGCACCGCGACGTCACCGGCGCGGTGCAGGGCCTGCTGGATGCGGCGCGGCCTACCAGCGGACGCGGTACGTCGCCGCGCGTCCCTGACGGGACTCCACCACGGTGGTGAGCCCCTTCACGCCGGTGGCCTGCGTCCCGAAGTGGCAGATGGCGCCGATGAACTCCGGGTACGTCCCGCCCTCGTTCACCTTGAGCCGGAAGTCCGAGTCCGCCAGCTTCTCCACCTCCACGTGGAGGAAGTTGCTGCCGGACGCCAGGTTGCGCGACATCCGCTCCAGCGCGCGCACCGGCCCCAGCAGCTTCAACATGCCTTGCAGCGCGCGGCCCATGTTCGTCTCGAAGTAGCCGCTGACGAAGCGCTCGCCCAGCAGCCACTGCGCCTCCGCCATGGGGACGCCCGGGAAGAGCTCCTCGGCGCCAATCTGCAGCGCCCGCTGCCAGATGGCGTTGGGGTACGCGGGCTCCAGCTTCTTGTCCACGTCCAGCCCGGCGGCCTTCAGCTTCGCCTTGAGCGGAGCCTCCAGCCGGCCCTTCAAGGCCACCAGCAAACCTTCGACCGTATGGCCGAACACGAACTCATTCTGATTGGTCGACACCAGGGGCTCCTTCGCCACGTCTCGGGGGATGACGCGGTTCGGTTCCTCCTGGGTAGACCGTTTGTGGGCTTGTCGACAACCCCTACATCCCCCGGGTGATGACGATTCGACGGGGAGTCTGAGGATCTCCGCGACGTGACATGACGTGTCGTATCGGGGAGGCGACCTGGGAGGTCCCCTGCCCCGGCCGTCCGGGCCGCTACCAGCGGACCCGGAACATCGCGGAGAGTCCCGCGCGCGACTCCACCACGGTGGTGAGCCCCTTCACCCCGGTGGTCAGCGTCCCGAAGTGGCACAGCGCCCCCATGAACTCCGGGTGGAGCCCGCCGTCATTCACCCGGAGCCGGTAGTCCGTGGGCGCCAGGCGCTCCACGTCCACCTGCACGTAGTTGCTGCCGGTGGCCATGTTCCGCGACGTGCGCTCCAGGGCGCGCGCCGGCCCCAGCAACTTCAACATGCCCTTCAGCGCCCGCCCCATGTTGGTCTCGAAGTAGCCGCGGATGAAGCGCTCCCCCAGCAGCCACTTCGCCTGGGGCATGGGGAGGGTCGGGAAGAGTTCCTCCGCGCCCAGCAGCAGCATCTGCTGCCATTGCGCGTTGGTGTACGCGGCCTCCAGCTCCCGGTCCAGGTCCAGCCCCACGGCCTTCAACTTCGCCTTGAGCGGGCCGTCCAGCCGCCCCTTCAGGGCCAGCAACAGCCCCTCCACCGTGTGGCTGAACACCACCTGTTCGCGAGAGCCCATGACGCGGCCCTCCCTTGATACGGCTGCGGTCAGCGCCGTGGATCCGTCCCTCATTGGTAGCCCCCCATCTGCATCCAGGACAATCCCAGTCGTGGATCCATGACGGGATTCTTCCAGATGGATCACGAAGTCGCTGGACGATTCGCGTCCCGTCCACCCACCAACAGACACACCTCCCGGAAGCCCGGCTTCCCGCCCGTGGATGAGCGCGCGACACTGCGTCGCGACGCGTGTCCAGCGGCCCGGCAGACGGGCCGTGTGTCTGTCATTGACGGAAGTCCTGGCCCTGGGGGGATGTGCATGAGCTGGAGCATCGAAGTGCCCGCCGTGAACACGCTGAACCGTCCGTTGGGGGACTCCGCCCAGGAGCAGGCCCTGGGCCACGCGGAGTGCAACGTGAGCCGGAAGGTTCCGCTTCCCGGCGGTTCGGTCCTCCTGGCGGCGTCAGCCCGGGTGCCGTTGGAGCTGTTCAACGGCCCGGAGGACCGGGACGACGGGGGTGTCGTGGGCAAGAAGAGCGCGCACCCCCCGGACGGCTCCGCGCCGGAGCCCCTCTTCCTTCCGGACGGGTTCACCAGCTGGGTGAAGTACGCCGCCGAACTCAACGCGGAGGCCAGCGCGGAGGGCACCCTCCCCTTCGTCACCCTGGACGGCAAGGGCGCCATCAACGTCCTGGTGGCGGACTACCGGGGACACCCGACGACGCACCTCCTGGGCGACGTGCTGCGCAAGGACGCGAAGACGCTGCGGCTGCCCTTCCAGGTGGACGACGTGCGGGCCCTGGGCCCCGACGACGCGCTCGCCTTCCAGGCCCGCATCCAACTGAAGACCGGCGCCACCCTGTCCTGGCCCATCGTCACCGCGGCGGTGGTGACGGCGCTCGCGCAGCGGGTGGGCCGCGCCGTGGCCCTCCAGCTCAAGGCCGACGTGGGCGTCTCCGTGGGGGGCTCGCTCCAGTTGGAGGATGAGCTGCGCCTCGTCTTCTCCCGTCCGAAGAGCCCGGGCCCGTTCACGGTGTCGGTCCGCAAGGCGACCTCGCACGGCGGCGCCGTGAAGATCCAGGTCGGGGCCACGCTCGGGGTGGAGTCCCCGCTGCTCACCTCGCTCTTGACCTCCGTGGCCTCCACCGAGCAGGCCCGGGAGGTGACGAAGGTGATGGAGGCGCTCGAGTCCGGGACGCTCAGCCCCACCCTGCTGACGCTCGCCACCGCGCTGCTCGGGGGCCTGGGGTTCAAGGAGGAGCTGGACGCGGCGCAGACCACCGTGGAGAAGGTCTACGGCGAGCTGAAGACGCTCATCCAGGACAGCGTGCGCGCCACGCTGAAGGCGGGCTTCGAATACGAGTATGCCCGCTGCACCGAGGACACCACCCTGATGGAGCTGGAGGTGCCGGAGGCGGCGCTTTCGGACGTGCACGGCGCGCTCATCTCCGGCGACCTGGCCAGCATCCAGCGCCAGGTGAAGGACGCCTGGACCCGCCGCTACTTCCAGATGACCTCCATCGAGACGCAGCGCACCCGCGGCTTCGGCCTGGGCTGGCGCGACGTCTTCCTGGCGAAGGCGTCGGACCGCAAGAAGCTGAAGGCGGTCGCGCAGCATGCGTCACGGGACCCCGTGAACGGGCCGCGCCGCTATGCCTTCCAGGGCGCCCGCGCGTACGAGCACAAGGGCTGGCTCGCGGGGGGTGAGGTGCTCCAGGGCATCGACTTCAGCGCGCAGATGCCCGGGTTCTCCACCCGGCCGAGCGCGGACGCCTTCGAGTATGGCTTCTTCGCCCAATCCCGGTTCAAGGGCAGCCCGTCCCTCCAGTCCCTGGAGGACCTGGCCCGGGTCTGGGGCGCGCTGCCGGACGGGGCCGCCTGTGAGCCGCTCACCGCGCTCCTCCAGGCCGCGCCGCGCGGCGCCAGCATCACCGCGCGCTTCGAGCTGCGGCTGGACTCGCGCGCGTTCAAGAAGCTGCTGAAGCGGATCGGGACCGACCCCGCCGCGGAGCTGGAGTGCTTCGCCATCGCCCTGGCGCGAGCGCTGCCGAGGGACTCCGTGGCCGTGCGCGCCTCCCCGGCGGTCCGCCAGCAGGTCTATGCGCCCCTCTGGAAGAAGTACCTGATGGACCGCGCCAGGAACTGGGACAAGGCCTTCATCCTGCGCAGCGTGGAGGACCGGCTCAAGCGGATGCAGCCGCCCGCCGCCCTCCAGGACCGGACCTGGGAGCAGTCGTCGATGGCGGGCGGAGGCCCCACGCCCGGCGCCTTCATGGGGGTGATGGAGAACGCCTCCCGGCACGGCGGTGACACGGGCGGCACGCCCTACGGGAAGGTCTACGACATCTGGGCCCGGCTGACCCAGCGACTCAAGGCCCTGCAGCAGGCCATCGACGCGCGGAGCCCGCTCTCGGATGACCCCGAGCACTCCATCATCGTGGATGCGTTCGACCCGCTGGAGGACTCGGGCTCCGACGGGTTCCGGATGACGGCCACCGTCGCCTGGTTCCTGGAGCTGTCACGGCACTGGGGCTTCCGCGCGGACCTCCAGCCGCTCGTGGGCATCCAGGTCGGCGACCAGCCGGAGCTGCTGCTCACGTCCGTCTGAGCGGCGGGGGGCCTCCCCGCACGGGGGCGGCGCTTTTCGCTGGCCGCTCCCCGCGCCCCTACTGCTGGCACTGCTGCTTCCGCTGCGTTTCGGACATGAGGGCGCAGGCACGGCGCTGGGCCTCCTGGGCCTTGAGCACGTTTCGGGCAACGCCCCGGCCTTCCGCCAGTTGCTTCGCCAGCAGCGCGCAGCCGTCCGACTCCCCCCGCTCACACGCCTGGGAGGCATAGTCCACCACGCCCGACGGAGACCGCGCCGCGCCCGCTCCCACGTCATGCAGCCGCGCCACGACCAGACAGCCCAGGCCGCTTCCACCCGTGCAGGCCCGCGCGCCCGTCTCCAGCGCGGCCCCCGGATCCTCGGCCAGTCCGAACCCGGTCTCCTGGGCGAGGGCCACCTCGCCACAGGCGTCCGGGTCGCCGTCGTCGCACGCCGCCAGCAGCCTGCGATGGTGGGCCTCCGCTCGCGGAGGCGTCAGGCCCACCGCCTCGCAGGACACGGTCATGCGCGTCTTGCAGGCCTGGACCTTGAGGCGGTGCAGCGCCGCGGGGTCCTTCGCCTCGGACTCCGCGGCGGACTCGAGCAGCTCGTAGCAGGAACTGGAATCCTCCAGGACGAAGCAGCCCCGGTCCCACGCCCGCAGCGCGCGCTCCCTGTTCGCGGGCACGGAGCCGGGGAGCAGGAAGAATTCACCCAGGGCATGGCACGCCAGGCCCCCATCGTCCCGCGCGCAGCTCCTCTCCAGGAGCGCCTGGCTCTTGCGGACGTGGATGGGCCCACCCTCCCACTGCCGGTACAGCTCCGTCAGCTCCACGCACCCTTCGACATCGCCTCCGTCGCAGCCCTGCTGGTACGCCCGCTCCGCCCCCACCTGGCTGAGGGCCGCC
>NZ_RAWG01000176.1 GCF_003611735.1 Corallococcus sicarius
CCCGTGGCGAGCCCCCGCAGCGCCCCCACCGCCGACAGGCCCGCGTTCACGTCCTCCAGCGCGCGGGACGCATAGGTGCGGAACAGCTCCCCCGCCTGCGTCAGCCGCACCCCGGCGCGGGCCCTCTCGAAGAGCGGCGTGCCGACCTCCTCCTCCAGCTGGCGGATCTGCTGCGACAGCGTGGGCTGGGAGATGTGCACCCGCCGCGCGGCACGCCCGAAGTGCAGCGTGTCAGCGACGGCGGAGAAGTAGCGGAGGTGTCGGAGCTCCATGGCGCCATCATAGATGGCATCTATCGGGTCGATGAGAACAAGCGAATGTACGAATCGGTGCCCCCGGGTACATCTTCTTCGTCACGAAGGAGAGGCACCCGATGAAGGCATCCGACTTGTTCGTCAAAGCGCTCGAAGCCGAGGGCGTGCGCTGCGTCTACGGACTTCCCGGCGAGGAGAACCTGGACCTGCTGGAGTCCATGCGCGCCGCCGGCATGCGGCTCGTCGTCACGCGCCACGAGCAGGCCGCCGGCTTCATGGCCGCCACGCAGGGCCGGCTCACCGGGCGCGCGGGCGTGTGTCTCGCGACGCTGGGGCCGGGGGCCACCAACCTCGTCACCGCCGCGGCGTACGCCCAGCTGGGCGCCATGCCCATGGTGATGCTGACCGGTCAGAAGCCCATCAAGGCCAGCAAGCAGGGCCACTTCCAGATCGTCGACGTGGTCGGGATGATGCGTCCCCTCACCAAGTCCACCCGCACGCTCGTCTCCGCGGAGCACGTCCCTTCGGCCGTCCGGGAGGCCTTCCGCCGCGCGGAGGAGGAGCGCCCCGGCGCCACGCACCTGGAGTTGCCCGAGGACGTGGCGCGCGAGTCCACCGACGCCATGCCCCTGTCGCCCGGGGTGTCGCGCAGGCCCGTGGCCGACGAGGCGTCCATCGCCCAGGCGGTGGAGACGCTCGCGTCGGCCCGCCGCCCGCTGCTGATGGTGGGCGCGGGGGCGAACCGCAAGCTCACGTCGGAGATGCTCCGCGCCTTCGTGGACCGCGTGGGGCTGCCCTTCTTCAGCACGCAGATGGGCAAGGGCGTGCTGGATGAGACGCACCCGCTGTGGATGGGCACCGCGGCGCTGTCCGACGGCGACTTCGTCCACCGCGCCATCGAGGCCTCGGACTGCATCCTGAACGTGGGCCACGACGTCATCGAGAAGCCCCCGTTCGTCATGCGGGACGGCCGCCGCACGGTGATCCACCTGAACTTCTCTTCCGCTGAAGTCGACCCCGTGTACTTCCCGCAGGTGCAGGTGACGGGAGACATCGCCAACGCGGTGTGGCGCATCGCGGAGGGCGTGGGCACGCGCTCGCACTGGGACTTCACGCCGTTCGAGCGTTCCCGCGCGGGGCTCGACGCGCAGTTCGTGAGCGGCGCCGCCGATGATCGCTTCCCCATCTACCCCGCGCGGCTCGTCGCGGAGGTGCGGCGCGCGATGCCGGATGACGGCGTCGTGTGCCTGGACAACGGCATGTACAAGCTGTGGTTCGCCCGCTACTACCGCTGCCGCCGGCCCAACACGCTGCTGCTCGACAACGCGCTCGCGACGATGGGCGCGGGCCTGCCGTCCGCCATCGCCGCGAAGCTCGTGCACCCCCGGCGCAAGGTGGTGGCCGTCTGCGGTGACGGCGGGTTCATGATGAACTCGCAGGAGCTGGAGACGGCGGTGCGCCTGAAGCTCGACCTGACGGTGGTCGTGGTGCGCGACGACGGCTACGGGATGATCCGCTGGAAGCAGGGGGAGATGGGCCTGCCTGACTTCGGCATGACGCTGGGCAACCCGGACTTCGTCCGCTACGCGGAAGCCTACGGCGCGCACGGACACCGCCCGACGAGCGCCACCGAATTCGGCGCCACGCTGACGCTCTGCCTGGAGTCGGGCGGCGTGCACGTCATCGACCTGCCCATCGACTACTCGGACACCGCGCGGGCGCTGGGTGCCGGCGCGCTGGTGGAGTCGTGAGCCATGGACACGCGAAAGACAGGGGAGAACACCATGCTGGCTGAACGCTATCCGTACTACCTGGCCAACCGACCCCGGCAGCCCAACGCGGAGCTGGCCGTCACCGACAAGTATTCGGGAGAGGTCGTCACCCGCGTGGCCGTCGCCGACGCGGCGGCCGTGGAGGAGGCCATCGCCGCGGCGGTGCGCGCGACGGGGCCGATGCGGAAGCTGGCCCCCTATGCACGGCAGGAGGTGCTGGAGCACTGCGTGCGCCGCTTCCAGGAGCGGGCCGGGGAGTTCGCGCTCGCGCTCTGCATCGAGGCGGGCAAGCCGCTGCGCGACGCGCGGGGAGAGGTCACCCGCCTCATCGAGACCTTCAAGGCGGCGGCGGAGGAGGCCGTGCGCGGTGGAGGCGAGGTCCTCAACCTGGAGGTGTCGCAGCGCACGGCGGGCTACCGGGGCTTCACGCAGCGCGTGCCCGTGGGGCCGTGCTCCTTCATCACGCCGTTCAACTTCCCGCTCAACCTGGTGGCGCACAAGGTGGCGCCCGCCATCGCCGCGGGCTGCCCCTTCGTCCTCAAGCCGTCGGACCGCACGCCGGTGAGCGCGCTGCTGATGGCGGAGGTGCTCGCGGAGACGGGGCTGCCCGAGGGCGCCTTCTCCGTACTCCCCACGCGCCTGGAGGACGTGGGCCCGTTCATCGAGGACGACCGCTTGAAGCTGCTGTCGTTCACCGGCTCGGAGAAGGTGGGCTGGGACCTGAAGGCCCGTGCGGGCCGCAAGAAGGTGGTGCTGGAGCTGGGCGGCAACGCGGCCTGCGTGGTGGATGCGGATCAGGCCGAGCGCCTGGACTTCGTCGCGGACCGCATCGCCCAGGGCGCGTTCTTCCAGGCGGGGCAGAGCTGCATCTCGGTGCAGCGCGTGCTCGCGCACGGGTCGCTGTACGACGCCCTGCGGGAGCGGCTGATCGCGCGGGCCAAGGCCTTGCGCGCGGGCAATCCCCGGGATGAGTCCACCACGCTCGGGCCCTTGATTGACGAGCCCGCCGCGCGGCGGCTGGAGGGCTGGATCGCGCAGGCCGTGAAGCGCGGTGCGCGGGTGCTGGCCGGGGGAGGGCGGCGCGGCGCGCTGCTCGAGGCCACGGTGCTGGAGGGCGTGCCCGAGGATGAGCCGCTGTGCGCGGAGGAGGCCTTCGGGCCCGTCGTGCTGCTCCAGCCGTTCCGCGACTTCGACGAGGCCCTGCGCCTTGTGAACGACGGCCGCTACGGCCTGCAGGCGGGCCTCTTCACGCAGGACGTGTCGCGGGCGATGCGGGCGTGGGACGAACTGGAGGTAGGCGGCGTCGTCGTGGGGGACGTGCCGAGCTTCCGCGTCGACACCATGCCCTACGGCGGGGTGAAGGGCTCCGGGCTGGGGCGCGAGGGCGTGAAGTACGCCATCGAGGACATGACGGAGCTGCGGCTGCTCGTGCTCCGCCACGGGTGAGTCAGGTCCCGGCGCGGCGGGCGTCCCCTGGGGCATTCCGGGTTTCCACCCGGTCCGTCTAAAAGGGTCCCATGCCTCAGCCCCATCCGGTCGAGCTCACCCCGCACCGCCGCCGCGCGCTCCTCGCACAGCGGCTCCGCACCGAGCGGCTGGCTCCCGCGGAGCTTCGCGCGCTGCTCGCCGGGTCCGAGCCTGAAGAGGTCCACGCCGCGCTGCTGCACCTGCGGCGGCGCCTGGAGCGACTGGAGGGCGGTGACACGCCGGCATCCCTGCTGGAGGCGCTTCCGGAGGCCCTCGGGGCATGTGTCCCCGAGTCGCACGTCCTCCTCACCCAGCTGGCCCGTCTGCTTCCTCCGGAGGTCCCCCTTGAGACGCTGGGGGCCCTCGCGGAGCGGAGGGTGCCGTTCCCCATCGAGGCGGGGGTGGCGTGGCTCGTCACGCAGCTGCTCCGCGATCCCGCGAAGGTGGCCGCACTCCCGGGTGGGGCGCGCGAGCTGCGTGCCGTCCAGCGGCTCTCCCCGGCCGATGCTGCCGACGCGGAGGCGCTGGTTGACGCGCTGTGCGCCCACCGGGATGCGGACATCCAGCGCGAGGGCCTTCGCTTCCTGGGAGAGGCGCTCGGCCTGGGGCTCGTCACGTTGAAGCACGCGCTGGACGTAGTGGTTCGCATGCTCGACGCCACGGACGAGCGGGTGGCGCTCCAGGCCGCGGAGCTGCTCTGCGAGCCGTGGGCGGCGAGGCCGGACCTTGCTTCCTCCCTCCGCCCGTTCCAGAAGTTGCTGGGTCGCTCGGAGCGGCTTGCCCTCGCGTCGCTGCGGGCCCTCGCCCTTCGAGGAGAGGCTGCGGCGCTGCGACTGGTGCTGGAGGACGAGCGGCAGTCGCGCCCGGTGCGGCGCGAGGCCATGGCGTTGCTGGCGCCCTTCGCGGGCCATGAGGAGCTGCGGCTGTCGCTGCACCTCTCGCGGCAGGATCCGCTCTTCTTCGGGCCCACGTGCGCGGGGCTGCTCCAGACGCTCTACCGGCGGGGCGTGCGGTGCGAGCCAGACGATGTCCCCCGCGTGCGTGAGCTGTACCTCTCCAGCCCGGCGGTCGCGCCCGCGGTCATCGCGGAGGTGCTGAGCCTGCGGCAGCGTGAGTACGTGGACCTGCTGGGGACGCTGTCCGCCACGGACGTGGACTCCCCCCGGCACCTCGCGCTCCTGCGGGAGCTGGACGGTCCCGAAGCGCTCGGCCTGCTCCGCGCGCTGCTCGTCCGGCCGGAAGCACGTCCGTTCCGGCCCGAGGTCATCGAGGCGCTCGCACACCAGGGGCACGAAGCCGCCGAGGAGGATCTGCTCGGCTGTTTCGATGCCGAGCCCTGGGCCTGCCTCGATGCGCTCCGCTACCTGGGGGGCGCGCGCACCGTGGAGTTCCTTCGCACGCACCCGGACCTGCCTGCCGCCGCATGGCGCGCCGAGGCGCTCGCCCTGGTGACGGCGCTCGATGACGCCTCGGTGTCCATGCCCTGGCCCGCGGGAACTGGGCCGAGCCGGGAGGTGCTCGCGGGCCTTCAGCCTGTCTACGACGATGCGGCCTTCGCCGAGGTCGCCCGCATCGCCGAGCAATCGCAGCATCCGTTGAGGCTCCAGGCCGTTGGCCAGCTCGGGAGCGAGGCCCGACGGCGTGCGCTCGTACCGCTGGGGGAGCTGCTGCTCGACGCGGACGAGCAAGTCCGGTCCGCCGCGCAGCAGGCGATTGCCAGGGTGGGGCGTGGGCTCCACGCCAGCGGCCGCGTGCGTCCGAACGCTCGAAGCGGCTCGGCTCCAGGGGAGCTGTGGGCCCACGCGGGCGGAGACGTCCGAGCCGCGGAGCCGCGTGAGGTTCATGTCAGCAGCCGCGTGCATCCCTCCGGGCTGAGCGCCTTCGCCTCGGGAGACGACGCCAGCGCGCGGGTCCTCACGGAGTGTCTGCTGGAGCAGCTCCAGCAACCGGGCTTGAGTGACGCGCAGCTGGAGCGGGTGCTGGGACAGCTCGTCGGCCGGAAGCATCCGGTGCTCGCGCGACGGCTGCGGCGCTTCCTCCGTCATGAGAGCGTGCAGGTGCAGAAGCTCGCGCTGGAGTGTCTCGCGCAGTCCGGAGACTCGCGGGCCGTGGCGTGGCTGGTGCCCTTCGCGCGCTCGGAGGACATCTATCGTCTGCGGCAGGCGCTCAGCGGCCTGGGCGCGTTCAAGGTGGAGTGGGCGGTGCCCCTGCTCACGGCGGGGCTCGCCCACCCCAACATGAACATCAAGAAGACCGCCGCCGAGGCGCTCGTGAACGCGGGCCCCGGCGGGCCGCCGCCCATCGGGGTGTTGCTCGGTTGGCTCCGACGCCACGACAATCCGGGCCTGCGCGAGTCCCTCGTCCGTGCGCTCCGTGCCGCCTGCGGGCGGGGCTCTGTGGCGACCGTGCTCGATGCACTCCAGGACGCTGGCTCGCCTCGTGAGCAGGAGCTGTTGTGCGAGGCGCTCTCCGGTGTGCTGCCGCCCCAGGCGCTCGTGGCGCTCCTGCGGCGGGGCGCGCCTTGCGCGAAGGTGCTGAACGATGCGGTCCACAGCGGAGTCCTGGAGCTCTCCCTGGAAGCGCGCGAGACGCTGGAGGTGCTGCTGCGCCGCCACGGCCTGACGCACCAGCTTCCGGCCACGTCCGATGATCCCGACCAGGCAAGGCTCCTGCGTGAGCGACGGCTGGACGCGGACCTGGCGTGGATGGATGACGTCCTGTCGTCCGGGGACGCGACCCGGCTCGAAGCGGTGGAGGAGGACTTCGCGAAGCGGTTCTCGGCGGCGGTCACCGCGGGCCTCACGGACACGCGGGCGGCCCTCCTGAGGCGGCACCTCGATGCGATCCGCGCCCTGCTGGACAGCTCCAGGTCCTCCTTGCGGCGACTGTCGCTCGGCCTGCTGACGGCGCTCGCGGAGGGGGTGTCCGAGCCCGAGCGGGTCGGGACGCTCGCGGACATCCGACGTGCGTGGGCGTCCGCTCGCATCGAGCCTCACGAGGCGCTCGCCGTGCTGCACCGGCTGGGGGGCGCGCCTTCGCTGGAGGAGGCTCGCACGGCTTCCGCGCTCCCGGATGAGCGCCTGGCGCTCTGGGGAGCGGAGCACCTCATCCTCGGGGACGCGCTGTACGGCCCGGAGGTGATGAAGGCGATGAACCAGGCGCGCCTGCCCTCGGTGCGACGGTTCTTCGTTCCATATGCGCTGCGGGAGGTGCCACCGCTCAAGGTGCTGGCAGCCGCGGCGCAGGACCCGCACGCGGACCTGCTGGAGGCCATCCGGAAGGAGTGGGACGCGCGCGTTCCGGAGGAGCGGCTGCTCGCGGTGCTGGCAGACGCCGCGAAGTCAGCGACGTCCCCGCATGTCGCGACCCTCGTGCGGTGGATTGCGGAAATCGGAACGGAAGCGGCGCGCGCGGCGCTGCGGCAACTCGCGCGCCATCAGGACCGGGGGCTCGCCCTCGCGGCGCTCGCGGCGCTGAGGACTGCGGGGTCGGAGGAGGACGAGGCGCTGCTCGTCGACCTGCTGTCCCAGGCCCACGTCGAGGTTCGCCGGGTGGCCGCGGAACAGCTCTGGCAGGTGCGGGGCCTGCCTCGCCTCCAGTCGCTGCTCGACACGCTCGGCGACGCGCGTCCGCTCCGGTGGGTGCCTCCAGGGGCCGTGGACCGGCACGACCTGGAAGCATTGCGTGCGCAGCTTGGCTCCCTGGAAGAGGGATTGGAGGCCGAGGCCTGGTTGGAGTCGCTGCTCCAGTGGCTCGTCGGGCTGACTCCGGAGCCGCGCCTGATGCCGGCCCAGGTCCTGATCCTGCTGGACGTGTGGCGGATGGACCGGGGCCGTTCGGGGAAGATGGCGGCGGACGGGATCCGCAGAATCCCGTCCAAATGGGTGCTGCCCTTCGCCCTGCCGATGCTGCGCGAAGGCCACACCGCGGTGCTCGAGGTCCTCTCGATTGCCACGGTGTGGGGCCCCGAGTTGATGGCGTTGTTCCAACAGGCACGGGGCCTGGGCAGGAAGCACTTCCTGGAATGGCTCCCGCGGGGAGCCTCCGTGCAGGGCAGCGAAGGCCGGAAGCTGGAGGACACGCTCTTCCACATCGTCCACGAGGACGACGAACATCGCGACACGGCGTTGCAGGTCCTCGGGGGACTCGCGGTCTGGGGACACCGCGACGGTGCCGTCCGTTTGGGAGGCGCGCTCATCGAGCTCGCGAACCGGAAGGACGACGCCCAGGCCCTCGCGGCCCTGTCGCGAGGCCTCGAGCGCCAGGGCCCGGAGGTGCGAGTCGCGCTGCTTGCGCGGGTGACCACGCCGGCATTGCGCACGGACGTCGTCACCGCGCTCGCACCCCTTGTGCTGGAGGACCCCTCGCTCGAGAAGAGCCTCACCGCCGACATGATGCGCGACGTGGAGCGGAGGCTGGAGACACTGGCCTGGGAGGTGCCGGAGCCCGAGCTGAAGGCGCTGAAGTGGATGGCGCATCGCCGGGCGCCTCACGTCGTCGAACGACTGACGGGGCTGCTGGCCCACCGCAAGTCCCCGGTGCGCCTGCATGCGCACCGGCTGCTGAAGGACCTGGTGCCGCGTGAGCAGTACCTGGAGCTGACGCGCGGGTTGCTCGGGGACGCGGAGGCCGGGCACGTCGTCCGGGCCCTCCGGACGCTTGCCTTCGGCGGACACCTTCCGGCGGTGGCGGAGGTGGCGGCGCTGCTGCACGACCGGCGCAATCCGGTGGCGCGTGCGGCGATGGACGGCTTGCTCGTCATGGGGGAAGCCGCGCTGCCCCTCCTTCGCGGTGAGCTGGCCCAGGCCCGCCCGGATCGCCGCGCGCTGCTCGTCCAGGTCATCTCGAGCCTGGAGTCGCGCGGCAGGATGAACCGTTGAATTTCTTCACCCTCCGTCACGTAGACGGAGCCGTGCGGTGCTAGATCCGGCCCCGCCTCTCTCCAGGAGCATCAACGGATGAACAAGAAGCTCGGTACGGCAGTGTTCATGATGGTGGCCTGTGCCTTCGGCCCGATGACGGCCGCCGCGGAGGACGACTCGGCGGATGAGGGCAACATCGAAGTCACGGGCGCTGGCGAGACCGCGACCCACGCCTGCACGGCGAATAGCACGGTGGAGATCACCGGCTCGTCCAACACGGTCACGCTGACCGGCGAGTGCAAGAGCGTCATCGTGAGCGGCTCCAGCAACAACGTGAAGGTGGAGGCCACCCGCTCCATCGAGGTGACGGGGATGTCCAACACCGTCACCTGGAAGCGCAGCGTGGGCAAGTCGAAGCCGAAGGTCAGCCGCACCGGCATGGGCAACAAGGTCACCCAGGAGAAGTAGTCGTCGGACCGCGTGCCCGCTTCGTCACGGAAGCGGGCACGCGGGCATGGGCTCCTGCCTCCGTGCAGCTCTTTCCCGGAGTCACTGGGAGGGCGCGGCTGATAAGGTGCGCGCCCATGATGTCAGGCTCCAGTTTTCAGGGGGGACTCTTCAGCGACGAGGTACCGGGCAAGCGTGCCGGCGCGACGATGCGCCTGGGCGTGAACGGCATCGACGCGGAGACCCAGGATGGGCAGTCCTTCTCCCTTCCCTATGCGCAGTGCCGACTCGAGATGGGCGGCGCCAGCGGACGGATGGTCTTCTGTCATTCGCCCCATCGCACCCTGACGCTCTTCTGCGAGGATCCGGCGTTCCTCCCGGCGCTGGGCGAAGCGGGACGCGGGCAGCTCGCGGAGCAGGTGTCACAGCTCACGCAGGAAGTCCGCCGCGCGCGCAAGCAGTCGATGCTGCGGGGCGTCCTCGGGCTCCTCGTCGTCGTCCTCATCGGCTACGGCGTGTACCGGGGCTTCGCGGGCGTGACCGCCAACTCCATCGAAGCACTGCCCATCGCCATCGATGAGAAGGTGGGCAAGCTCGCGATGGAGTCGATGGACCTCGAGGGCCCGAAGGTCACCGACCCCGTGCTCGTCCAGGCAGTCGACGAGATCATGTCGCGGCTGAAGCCCCACGCGGGCACGGCAGGGATGAACTTCGAGGTCACCATCGTCGATGCCCCCCTCGTCAACGCGTACTGCCTCCCCGGTGGGCAGATCGTCCTCTTCACGGGCCTTCTCAAGGCCGCGAAGTCGCCCGAGCAGGTCGCCGGGGTCCTTGGGCATGAGATGGCCCACGCGACCCTGCGCCACGGCCTCAAGCGCATCGCGAACTCGCTGGGCGTGATTGCCGCGGTGAACCTGCTGCTCGGAGACACCAGCGGCCTGGTCGCCGTCGCCGTCGAGCTTGCCCAGCACGGCCTGCTGACCCGCCATGACCGGGAGCAGGAGACCGCGTCGGACGTCGAGGCGGTGCGGATGATGGCGGCGGCGGGGCTCGCCCCCACCGCGCTCGCGGACTTCTTCGTCATCATGGAGAAGGACGGTGGGGACGTGCCCGGCGCCATCGCGTGGCTGTCCTCCCACCCGCAGCTCGTGGAGCGGCAGAAGGAGATCCGCCAGCGCTCGGAGAAGCTCGGCGCCATCGAGCAGCGCCCCTTCAAGCTCGACTGGGAGCAGGTCTCCCGGCACGCGAAAGAACCCGGGAAGGCGAAGGACGCGAAGCCCTGAGCCGCCCCCGCAGTCTTCACCCCTGAAACAACCAAGGAACGTGGATGGACGCAGAGATCCGCAACAGACCTTCTTTCGCCAACGTGCGGGTACACCTGCGCGCCGGAGAGGGGCTCATCGCCGAGGCCGGCGCGATGGCCAGCATGAGCCCCACCCTCCAGATGCGCGCACGCATGGCGGGTGGGTTCCTCAGTGCCTTCGCCCGCCGCGCCTTCGGCGGCGAGTCCTTCTTCATCAACGAGTTCGCCACCGACACCGAGGGCGAGGTCGTCCTCACCCAGTCCTACCCGGGCGACATCACCTCCGTCACGCTCCAGGGCACGTCGCTGATGCTGCAGCCGGGCGCCTTCCTGGCCTGTGCGCCGGGGGTGAAGCTGGGCGTCGGCTGGGCGGGGCTCGCGAGCTTCGTCGGCAGCGAGGGGCTCTGCCGCCTCAAGGCCTCGGGGACGGGGCAGCTCTGGTTCGGCGCCTACGGCGGCATCATCGAGCGGGAGCTGGACGGTGAGCTCATCGTCGACAGCGGCCACCTCGTGGCCTACGAGCCGACGCTGTCGCTCAGCATCGGGCTCGCGGGCGGAATCTTCTCCAGCATCTTCTCCGGCGAAGGACTCATCACGCGCGTCCGGGGCCGCGGGAAGATCTACCTCCAGTCGCGCGCCCTCGAAGGGCTCGCCGGCTGGGTCAACTCGCATCTGTAGGCCGACGGAGACACCATGCAGATTGAAATCACCAACCGTCCGGCTTCCTCCGTGGCCCGCATCCAGCTCCAGGAGGGCGAGACCGTCACCTGCGAAGTGGGCGCGATGATCGCCATGAGCACCCACCTCGTCGTGGAGACCTCCTCCGCGAAGAAGGGCGGAGGCGGCGGCTTCGTCTCCGGCCTCAAGCGACTGGTCTCCGGAGAGAACTTCTTCCTCAACCACTTCACCGCGCAGGCGGCGGACCAGGAGATCATCCTCGGGCCCGGCCTGCTCGGGGACATCGCCCGGCATCGCCTCCAGTCCGGGCACCTCGTCGTGCAGGGTTCGAGCTGGCTTGCCTCCGACCCCGGCATCCAGATCGACGCCACGTTCCAGGGCATCGGCAAGGCGCTCTTCTCCGGGGAGAGCGTCTTCTGGGTGAAGTGCAGCGGCACCGGCGACGTGCTCCTCAGCAGCTTTGGCGCCATCTACGAGGTGCATGTGGACGGCGAGTACATCGTCGACACCGGCCACATCGTCGCCTACGAGGACACGCTCCAGTTCCAGATGGACAAGGCGTCGAAGAGCCTCATCGGCAGCTTCCTCGGTGGCGAGGGGCTGGTCTGCAGGTTCAAGGGCCGCGGCAAGCTGTACTGCCAGAGCCACAATCCGCCGAGCTTCGGACAGGCGCTCGGCCCCCTGCTCACGGCGCGTTCGGGCTGAAGGCGCGAGGACACACACCATGCAAGATCAAGCGATTGCCGTCCGCGGCCCCACTTCCCTCGCGACCCAGGCCCTCCACCACGACATCTCCCTGCGCCCGGACTTCGCGCTGCTCTCCGTGCAGCTCCAGCAGGGCCAGAAGATCCACGCGGAGCCCTCCGCGATGGCGACGATGTCGCCCACCATCGAGCTCAAGGCCGGGATGCGCGGCGGGGTGGGGCGCTCGCTCGGGCGGATGCTCGGGGGCGAGAGCCTCATCGTCAACACGTTCACCGCGAAGCACGGCGCGGGCGGGTTGGACCTCGCCCCGGCCTCGCCCGGCGACGTCGTGCACTACCGGCTCCAGGGCAACAGCCTGATGCTCCAGCGAGGCTCCTTCCTCGCGCACAGCGACGGCGTGGAGCTCACCGGCAAGTGGCAGGGCGCGAAGGGCTTCTTCAGCGGCGAGGGGCTCGTGCTGCTCAAGGCCTCCGGAAGCGGCGACCTCTTCTTCAACTCGTACGGCGCCATCCTCGAAATCGACGTGACGGACGGCTACCTGGTCGACACCAGCTACGTCGTCGCCTTCGAGGACACGCTCCAGTACACGGTGTCGGTGGTCCCCGGGCTGCGTCCCGGCTCCAAGCTGAAGACGCTGTTCTTCGGCGGGGAAGGGCTCGTCTGCCGCTTCAGCGGCCGGGGCAAGGTCTGGATTCAAACGCGCACCGCCGCGCCGTTCCTGAAGTGGGTCCATCCGTTCCGGCCCGTCCAGCGCTCGGGGAGCTGAAGTCGGCGCTCAGGCCTGGTGCCAGAGCTCCTTCGTCACCTGCACCAGGCGGTCGCGGATGAAGCGGATGGCTTCGTCATCCTCGACCGCCGCCCTCCAGAGCAACTCCAGGGGCGTGCCCTGCAGCGCGAAGGGCACGCCCGTCGTTCGTAGGTGTGGGCGCAGCCGGAGGATGTCGCGCGCGACCAGCACCGGCACCGTGGCGAGCAGGGCGCTGCCATCCACCAGGGCCCCGATGCTCTGGAAGGTGGGCACCGACACCCGCACCCGGCGCTGGATGTCGAAGTGGTCCTCCACGACGCCGCGCAGGTCGCCGTTGTACGAGACGATGACGTGCTCGTGCTCTAGGTAGCGCTCCAGGCTGAGGCGCTTGCCGACGCGCGCGTGACGCGGATCAAACAGGCACACGAAACCCCCGTTGAAGAGCTCCAGGCGCCGGGTGCCGGCGGGCAGCTCGTCCGCCACCGTCACCGCGAGGTCCACCGTGGAGTTCGTCAGGGCCGGCACCACGGTGCGGAACTGCACGGGCAGCACCACCAGGCGCATGAGCGGCGCTTCCCTGGCGAGGATGCGGAGCAGGGGAGGAATCAGCCAGGCCTCCGTCACGTCCGACAGGCCCAGGCGCACCGTCCGCTCGCTCGTCTTCGGGTCGAACGTCACCGGTGAGAGGGTGGCTTCGACCAGCGCTCCCAGGTGTGGCTTCGCCGAGGCCAGCAGGCGCTCGCCGCGCGTGCTCAGCGCAAGCCCCCGCCCCGAGCGGACGAAGAGGGGCGCCCCCACCGTGGATGCGAGCCGCTTCAGCGCCGCGCTCACCGCGGGCTGCGTGAGGTAGAGGCGATCCGCCGCCGCCGTGACGCTGCCTGTCTCCGCCACCACGACGAAGACGCGGAGCAGGTTGAGGTCCAGGTTCCTTCCATAGATGTCATTCATGATTGAGATACATCCTATTCAATGGATTTCAGCATGGCGAATGATGAATCTCTCCTCACACGAAGGGGACGACACATGGCCACGCAAGAGACGAAGCAGGCGCAGCGCACGGTGAAGCTGGGTTCCACGGGCCCGGAGGTATTCCCGCTCGGGCTGGGGTGCATGGGCATGTCGGGCATGTACGGCGCGACGGATGACGTGGAGAGCGTGCGCACCATCCAGGCCGCCATCGACCGGGGTGTCACGCTGCTCGACACCGGGGACTTCTACGGGATGGGCCACAACGAGCTGCTCGTGGGGCGGGCCATCGCGGGCCGCAGGGAGCGCGTCCAGGTGTCGGTGAAGTTCGGTGCGCTTCGCGGTCCGGACGGCAGCTGGATGGGCATGGACATGCGGCCCGCCGCGGTGAAGAACTTCGCGGCCTACAGCCTGAAGCGGCTGGGCGTGGACGTCATCGACATCTACCGCCCCGCGCGGTTGGACCCGGCCGTCCCCATCGAGGACACCATCGGCGCCATCGCGGACCTCGTGAAGGCCGGCTACGTGCGCCACATCGGGCTGTCGGAGATGGGCGCGGACACCATCCGCCGCGCGCACCGCGTGCACCCCATCGTGGACCTCCAGATTGAGTACTCGGTGGCGAGCCGCGGCCCCGAGGACGCCATCTTCCCCGTGCTCCACGAGCTGGGCATCAGCGCGACGCTCTACGGCGTCCTGTCGCGAGGGCTCCTGACGGGGAGCAAGCCCCAGGGGAAGGGCGACTTCCGCGCGTACCTGCCGCGCTTCAGTGGCGCCAACGGCGAGAAGAACCAGGACAGCGTGGCCGCGCTCCAGCGCTTCGCCCAGGAGCGTGGGATGACGCCCGGCCAGCTCGCGATCGCCTGGGTGCTCGCGCGCCAGCCGGCCTTCGTTCCCGTGGTGGGGGCGAAGACGCAGGCGCAGCTGAACGACGCGCTGGGCGCGCTGAACCGGCCGCTGTCGAAGGCGGATGTGACGGCCCTGGAGTCGCTCGTGTCGATTTCCGGCGACCGCTACGGGGCGGAGCAGATGCACCACCTCGACAGCGAGCGCCGGTAGCCGCGCCGGAGCGTTGCGGCAGGTCAGTACACCCAGACGCTCTTCGGGTGGTACCCCAGGCTGCTGACGGAAGTATTGGGGTCGATGGGGTGCGGGCCTCCGTCGCAGTCCTCATTGAAGAACAGGGACGCGGTGTCCCCGTTCGTGTTGATGACTGAGTTCACCCGTCCCTCCCAGCCGTGCTCCGTGAGGCTCACGCACACGCCGACGCCCGGGGTGAGCGAGCGGACGTTCCAGACCGCGCCCGTGAAGTCCGTGCCCTCGAAGAGGCAGAGGACGCCCGAGAAGGGGCAGGGTGAGTCGGTGTCCTCGGCCGCCGCGACCGTGGGCGTCAGCAGCAGCGAAGCCGCCGCCAGTCCTGTGAGCCAGTAGTGCACCATGGATCCTCCTTTGCCCGTCATGGGCAGGTTCCGTTGTGGGTGACGGACCGGAGGATAGGGAGCATTACGGCAAAAGCAGGGATTTTGGGTGTTGCAGTGAGGTGCCTGACATTGGCCGGCAATGACTCTCATGTCATTGCAGGCGTCCGGGAAAGTTCCACCGTTCCGTCCGTCCCCATGCGCAGCAGCACCTGTGCGGGCGGGGCGCTCGCGTGCCCCGCGAGCCACTGCGCCAGCCGCGTCACCACGTGCTGCTCCACCGCGCGCTTCAGGGGCCGGGCGCCGTAGCGCGCGTCGAAGCCGGTGCGCGCCAGGTGCTCCACCACGTCCTCTCCAAAGGACACCTTCACGCCGCGACGGGTGAGCCCCTCGCGCGCCAGGGCCGCCTCCAGCGTGCGCCGCGCCAGGGCCCGGATGACGTCCGGGGTGAGGGGCCGGTAGGGCACCACCTGATCCAACCGGTTGAGCAGCTCGGGCCGGAAGAAGGCAGTGGCGGCGCCCAGGTAGTGCTGCTCCAGGTCGCGCACGCTGCCTCCGCCGAAGCCGAGCGAGCGCCCCGCGCTGTCCGCGCCCAGGTTGCTCGTGAGCAGCACCACGGTGTTGCGGAAGCTGACGGTGCGGCCGGTGCCGTCCGTGAGGCGTCCCTCGCCCAGCACCTGCAGCAGCAGGTCATGGACGCCCGCGTCCGCCTTCTCCACCTCGTCCAGCAGCACCACGCCGAAGGGCTGCTCGCGCACGCGCCGGGCGAGGCCGCCCTGCTGGCCACCTCCCTCGCCCACGAGCCGCGCCGCGCTGCCCGGCGCCGCGTACTCCGCCATGTCGAAGCGGGCCAGCCGGGCCGTGTCGCCGAAGAGGTACTCCGCCAGCGCGAGCGCGGACTCCGTCTTGCCCACGCCGGTGGGGCCCAGCAGCAGGAAGGCACCCAGCGGGCGGGACGGATCCGCGAGCCCCGTCTTCAGCGTGACGATGAGGTTGCGCAAAAGCAGCGTCGCCTCGTCCTGTCCGACGATGCGCTCGCGGAAGCGCCGCAGCAGGGCCTCCGGATCCAGGCGCACGGACGTGTCCACCAGCTCTCGCGGGTAGCCGGTGCGCGTGCAGAAGGACTGCGTCACCCCGGCCGCGTCCACCTCGCCGGTGGAGGAGGGCTGGGTGCTGGCCGAGCGCAGCAGCGCCACCGCGCCACCGGGCGCCGGGCCGTCTCCGAAGCGCTCCGTCAGCTCGGCGGCGCGCTCCAGCGAGTCCGGGGTGAAGCGCACCTTGCGCGCGCGGGCCACCCGCTGCGAGGCCTGCTGGAGCGCGGTGCGCGCGGCCCCGGTGGACAGCGGCGCCACCGACAGGTGCCGCAGCGCCTGCAGGAAGGTCCCGTGCGTCCGCTCCGCGCGGGCCACGTCCTCCGGCGTGGCCTCCAGCACCAGCGCCACCTCTCCGCTCTCCAGTGCTGGCAGCAGGTGCCGCGCCACGTCCAGGCCGGTGTCACCGCCACCCAGCGAGAGCAGCTCCGACAGGCTGTCCAGGTGCAGCACCGCGCGGCGCACGCGCAGCGCCTCCACCATGCGCTGCACGCGCTCCTGCCACTGCCCCAGGTAGCGCATGCCGGCCATGATGCGACCGCCCGACGTGCTGTAGACCTCCAGCCCGTGCAGGGGATGGCCCGCCGCGGCCCCTTCCGCGCGCTGCACCAGTTCGTGCACCAGCGCCGTCTTGCCCACCGAGGACGGGCCCACCAGCAGCACGCTGGCTCGGGTACCCGCGGTGACGGCCTCGGCGAGCCGGGCCACCTCCGCGTCGCGCTCCCACGCACGCTCCAGCAGTCCGGCGCGCGCCTCCTCGTTGAGACAGCGGCTGGCCTCCGCGAGCCCGGCGGGCGGAGGCACGCGCTTCGACTGCTTCGAGGACTGCTCGTCAGCGCGGGCCTTCTGCGTCTGCTTCACGCGCGCCGGCACGGACAGCGTCTCCACCGACTCCTCGCCCACGTACGCCAGCCCGTGCAGGCGCTCCAGCGGCGCGAGGTACAGCTCGTGGCGGACCAGCTCCTCCACGTAGGACTCCAGGTCCGCCGTGTCATGCAGCGTGCCCGCCACGCCCACGCGCGGCACCCACACCCGCAGCGGTCCCTTCGTCGCGTCGCCCTTGCGCGCGGCCCGGGCCCCGCCCCGGCCGCCGTGGGTCACCACCGTCAGGCGCAGCGGCACGGGCAGCAGCCGCCCGTGCTGCATGGCGCGCACGGTCAGCGCCATGCGGCGCTGGCGGAGGTCCTCCCAGTGCGTCACCTCGTCCCACAGCTCGCCGCGGCGAAGGAGGCGGCCCACCACCTCCGCCAGGTCCAGCCGCGCGGTGTTCAGGTCGCTGGCGAACGACGCCAGGTGCGGGTGTGTCAGCACGTGGGCCGCCACGCCCACTCCCGGGTAGCGCCGCACGAAGAGGTGGAAGTTCTTGTCCATGACTCAGCCCTCCTTCCGGGCCGCGTGCCGCAGCACGCAGCCGGCCCACGCGAGCGCGTCCGACGGCGTGCGCCGGCTCGCCAGGTGCACCAGCGCGCTCTCGCTTCCCTCCACCACCGCGCGGCCCCGGCCCTGCTCGCGCGCCGTCCCCGCACGCCGCGCCTCTCGCTCCGTCGCGCGCACCGCATCCCTCGCGGCCACCGCCCGGGACACGTCGTCCAGCAGGCCCGCGTCGCCGTCCAGCAGCTCCACGCGCACGGGCGCCGGGCGCACCAGGTCGCCCCGCAGCAGCTCCACCAGCGCGTAGCCCTCCAGCGGCGTGAGCACCTCCGCGAGCCCGAAGGTCGTGAGGCTCACGGCGATGCGCCGCACCCGCACCCCGGCCGGACGCTGCGAACCGGGTGCCGCCCAGGCGATGCGACCGTCCGGCTCCACGCGCTCCTCGTGCACCGCCGCGCGCCCCAGCGCCTGCGGCAGCGCGCGCACCACCGCCTCCAGCGCGGACACGGGCGTGTCACCCAGCCCCTCGATGAGCACGACCCGCACGTCCGGACCGCGCTCGCGGCAGGCCAGTTGATGCGCGAGCCACTCCGTCTCATCCCGCAGGTTCATCACCCGCGGACGGCAGCGACGCAGCCGCTCCTCGCGGGTCACCGGCAGCGGCACGGAGGCATAGGCGGGCCGGGCCCGGAGGCCGCCACGCCCGGGGTTGCGGCTCCAGTCGTAGCCGCGTGAGATCTCCTTGGGCACCGCCTCTTCCGTCTCCAGGAAGTCGCGCTCCGCCAGCTCGTTCTCCCGGATGTCCACGGCCTCCGCGCGCAGGCGCTCCAGCCGCTCTCCCAGCTCCGCCTCCTCCGGGCTCCCCTCCGGGGCGAAGAGCGCGTCCAGCCGGGCCGCGGTCTCCTCCAGCACCCGCGACACGTCCGCCAGCGTCCAGGCCGCGGGGTCCGCCTCTGGCGCCCAGGCCGGCTCGCGCGCCATCAGCTCCACGGACAGGCCCATGTCCTCGCCCCGGCGGAACAGCTCCACCCGGGCCAGGTCCTCGGCGCCGCGCCGCACCAGGTGGTGGGCCAGGGGCACCGTGAGGCGCCGCTCCAGCGCGCGCTTGAGGGGACGCGCGCCGTAGCGCGGGTCATAGGCCTGCTCCACGAGCAGGTCCAGGAGCGCGGGCTCCACCTCCACCAGCACGTTGCCGCGGCGGATGCCCCGGCGCGACAGCAGCGACTCCAGCGCGTGCTCCACCACCACGCGCAGCGCCGCGGGCGTCAGCGGGCGGAAGGGCACCACCCGGTCCAGCCGGTTGAAGAACTCCGGGCGGAAGAAGGCGCGCACCGACGACAGGTAGTGCGCCTCCGCGCTGTCCGCCGTGCGGTGGAAGCCCGTGCGGGCCGCGGCCTCGCGCACGCCCAGGTTGGACGTCAGCACCACCACCGCCTGGCGCGCGTCCACCGTGCGGCCCGCGCCGTCCGTCAGCCGCCCCTCGCCGAGGAACTGGAGCAGGGCATCGAAGATGCGCGGGTGCGCCTTCTCCACCTCGTCGAAGAGCACCACGCAGAACGGCTGGGTGCGCAGCGCCGTCGTCAGCTCGCCATCCGGCGCGCCCGGCATGCCGAGCAGCCGGGTGATGCTGGCCGCGGACACGAACTCCGACATGTCGAATCTCACCAGCCGCCCCTCGCTGCCGAAGAGGGTGCGCGCCAGGGCCTTGGCCGTCTCCGTCTTGCCCACGCCGGTGGGGCCCACGAAGAGGTAGGTGGCCAGCGGCTTGTCCGGCGGCTGCAACGAGCGCTGCAGCGTGAGGATGGCATCCACCACCGCGGACACCGCCTCCGGCTGGCCCGCCACCTGCGCCGCCAGCTCGCGCTCCAATTCGTCGCGTGTCTTCGGCGGCGCGCTGCCCAGCACGAAGTCCGGCAGGCCCGTCTGCTCGCGCATGGCGGAGGTGACGTCCTCCTGCTTGAAGCGGCGCACGCCGCCTTCCTCCGTGCCGGGCCGCGACACCACCCGGCGCAGCAGCCGGACGGCCTTGCCCGGGAAGGCCTCATGCGCGACGAAGCGCTGCTGCAAGTCCAGCAGCGTCTCCAGCGCCAGGGGGGACAGCCGCACCGCGCCCGCGTGGCTCGCGGCCTCCAGCTCGCGCAGCGTGCCCAGGAGCGCGGGCAGCGTGGCGCGCGCGTCCAGCGCGGGCACGTGCACCACGCGGAAGAGGGACGCGAAGGTGGGGGCCTCCTCGCGCACGCGCTCGAAGCGCTCCGGCGTGGACTCGGCCAGCACCGTCAGCTCGCCGCGCGCCAGGTGCGGCTCCAGGTACTGCGCCACGTTGGTGCGCTCGTTGTGGGTGCGCCCCGCGTAGACGAGCGAGGCCAGGTCGTCCACGTAGAGCAGGTCGCCCACCTCCACCAGCTCCTGCACCACGCCGCGGGCGCGGGCCTCCCACTGGCCCACGTACATCATGCCCGCGATGAACTGGTTGCCGTCCACGCGCCACACGTCGCGCCGGGTGCCCGCGGCGTCCTGCCGCGCGGTGAGGCGGCTGACGGCCTCGTGCACCAGCGCTGTCTTTCCGGAGCCTGGAGGGCCCACGAGGACGATCGCGGCGCCCTCGCGTCCCTCCAGCGCGTCCACCACTTCCCGCACCAGCGCCTCACGGCCGTAGCACCGCTCCAGGGCTCCGTCCCGCGCGCCATGGCTCAGGTTGCGCGCCACCGCGCGCAGCTCCACGAGCGACAGGCGGCGGCGGTTGCGGCGGGCCTCCCACTGGCCCACGTACATCATGCCCGCGATGAACTGGTTGCCGTCCACGCGCCACACGTCGCGCCGGGTGCCCGCGGCGTCCTGCCGCGCGGTGAGGCGGCTGACGGCCTCGTGCACC
>NZ_RAWG01000177.1 GCF_003611735.1 Corallococcus sicarius
TATAAGAGACAGACCCAACCGGCATGCCCCGGGTGATGTTGGCCGCCATGTTGTGATTGGCGTGGGAGTGTCAGGTCGTTAAACCTCCGGCCGGCATGCACAAGACCCACCTCGTCGGCGCCCGAACCCACAACCTGAAGGATCTGTCCGTCGACCTGGCGGAAGGAGAGTTCGTCTGCATCACCGGCGTGTCCGGGGGCGGCAAGTCGAGCCTCGCGCTGGACACGCTCTATGCGGAGGGCCAGCGCCGCTTCGTGGAGAGCTTCAGCCCGTATGCCCGGCAGTTCCTGGAGCGGCTGGAGCGGCCGCCCATGGTGGCGCTGGAGCCGGTGGCTGCGGGCGTGGCGGTGGACCGGCGCGCGCCGGTGAAGAGCTCGCGCTCCACGGTGGCGACGCTGGCGGACGTGGAGCCGTACCTGTCCGCGCTCTTCACCCGCGAGGCGATGCCGGTGTGTCCGGACTGCGACGTGGAGGCGGTCCGCACCGACGCGCGCGTGGCCGCCCAGGCCGCCCTGCGCGAGCACCCGGACGCCCCTGGCGTCTTCACCTTCCCCGTGCGCATCCCGGACACGTCCGCGTTCCTCGACGCGCGCGCCCGGCTGCTGAAGGACGGCTTCCACCGGCTGATGGTGCAGGGCGAGGTGAAGGAGCTGGAGACGCTCAAGCCGGGCGAGGCCACGGACTCCGGGGGCGTGGCGCAGGTGGTGGTGGACCGGCTGAAGCTGTCGGACGCGAACCTGTCGCGTGTGACGCAGGCGCTGGAGGATGCGTGGGCGCGCGCGGACGGTGACGCGCTCCTGTTCCTGCCGGAGTCCGCGCCGAAGCGGCTGCGCCGGGGGCTCGTGTGTCCCAGCTGCGCGAAGGAGTTCGAGCCCGCGCGGCCGGGCCTCTTCAGCTACCAGAGCCCGGTGGGCGCGTGCGCGCCGTGCCGGGGCTTCGGGCGCACCATCGGCATCGACTGGGGGAAGGTCATTCCCAACCCGACGCTGAGCCTGGCCCAGGGCGCCATCCGGCCGTGGTCCGGCCAGTCCACCAGTTGGGAGCGGGAGATGCTCCAGCGCTGGTGCCGCCAGAAGGGCATCCCACTGGACAAGCCGTGGGAGCAGCTCACCGCCGCGCAGCGCGAGTCGGTGCTGGAAGGCTCCGGCGGCTACGACGAGGGGCGCGCGTACCCGGGCGTGCGCGCGTGGTTCAAGTGGATGGAGGGGCGCACGTACAAGATGCACGTGCGCGTGCTGCTGGCGCGCTACCGCGCGTACACGCTCTGCGGGGACTGCGGCGGCGCGCGGCTCAACGCGCAGGCCCGCGCGTGGCGCGTGGGTGGGTTGGACCTGCCGGGCTGGCACGGGCTGGAGTTGACGGACGGCCTGACGCGGCTGGACGCGCTGAAGACGCTCACGGGGCAGGGGGACCTGGCGCGGCGCGAGCTGGCCGGGCGCCTGCGCTATCTGCAGCGGGTGGGCCTGGGCTACCTCACGTTGGACCGGCCCGCGCGCACGCTGTCCGGAGGGGAGGCGCAGCGCGTGTCGCTCACGGCCGCGCTGGGCACGTCGCTCACGGGCGCGCTCTTCGTGCTGGACGAGCCCACCGTGGGCCTGCACCCGGGGGACGTGCCGCCGCTCACGGAGGCCATCGCGGAGCTGGCGGACCGGGGCAACATCGCGCTGGTCATCGAGCATGATCCGCTGGTCATCCGCTCCGCGCACCGCGTGCTGGAGCTGGGCCCGGGCGCCGGCCGCCAGGGCGGGACGCTGTGCTTCGACGGCACCCCGGAGGCGCTGGCGAAGCGTCAGGACCTGCCCACCGGCCGGATGCTGTCGGGCGGGACGGAGGCGCCCCGCACGCCGCGCACCCGCACGGGGGAACTCGTCATCCGCAGCGCGCGCGAGCACAACCTGAAGGACGTGTCGGTGCGCGTGCCGCTGGGCGTGCTGTGCGCCATCACCGGGCCCAGCGGCTCCGGCAAGAGCACGCTGATGGACGAGGTGCTCTACCGGCACCTGGCCCGGGGCCTGGGCGTCAAGGACGTGGAGGCCCCCGGCCACGTGGAGGCGGTGGAGGGTGGCGCGCAGGTGGAGGACATCACCTTCGTGGACCAGTCCCCGCTGGGGCGCACGTCGCGCGGCAACGCGGCCACGTACACCAAGGCGTGGGACCGGCTGCGCGAGCGCTTCGCGTCGGAGCCCGAGGCGGAGGTGCGGGGCCTGACGTCCGCGCACTTCTCCTTCAACGTGGACAAGGGCCGCTGCGAGGCCTGCGCGGGCGAGGGCTACGAGACGGTGGAGATGCAGTTCCTCGCGGACGTGGCCCTCTTGTGCGCGGTGTGCCGGGGCCGGCGCTTCAAGGAGGAGGTGCTCGCCGTCCGCCACCAGGGCTTCAGCGTGGCGCAGGTGCTGGAGATGACGCTGGATGAGGTCCTCCAGCACTTCGGCGACGACGCGGCGCTCAAGCGCACCCTGGGCCCGGCGCAGCGACTGGGCCTGGGCTACCTGCCGCTGGGCCAGCCGTTGTCCACGCTGTCCGGTGGAGAGGCGCAGCGGCTGAAGCTGGCGCGCGCGCTGGCCAGCGACGCGAAGGGCACGCTGTTCCTCATCGACGAGCCGAGCGCCGGCCTCCACGCGGAGGACGTGCGCCACGTGATGGCGTCGCTGCATGCGCTGGTGGACCGGGGCGCGAGCGTGCTGGTGGTGGACCACGACGTGTCGGTGATGAAGGGCTCGGACTGGATCATCGACCTGGGTCCCAAGGGCGGCCGGGACGGTGGCCGGCTGGTGGCGGAGGGCACGCCCGCGGACGTCGCGAAGGTGAAGGGCAGCGCCACCGCCGCGGCGCTCCGGGGCGAAGGCAAGCCGCTGGCCCGCACGGTGAAGCTGCGCAAGCCCGGCAAGGAGGCCGCGCCCGCCATCGAGGTGGAGCACGCGCGCGAGCACAACCTCCAGGACGTGTCGTGCCGCATCCCGCTGGGGAAGATGACGGTGGTGACGGGGCCCAGCGGCTCCGGCAAGAGCTCGCTCGTGTTCGACGTCGTCTTCGCGGAAGGGCAGCGCCGCTTCCTGGAGACGCTGACGCCCTACGCGCGGCAGTTCCTCCCCACGCTGCCGCGCCCGGACGTGGAGCGGATCAGCAGCATCCCGCCCACCGTGGCGCTGGAGCAGCGCACGTCCCGCGCGGGTGCCACCAGCACCGTGGCCACCGTCACCGAGGTGGCCCACTACCTGCGACTGATGTACGCGAAGATTGGCGAGCCGCACTGCCCGCACGACGACACGCCCATTGGCGCCACCACGTCCGCGGCGCTCTTCGCGCAGGTGACGGCGACGAAGGGCGACGGGCAGGTGCTGGCGCCTGCGGTGCGCGCTCGCAAGGGCACGTACCTGGACGTCTTCACGGGGGCGGCGCGGGCCGGAATCACCCAGGCCATCGTGGATGGGGAGCTCGTCTCCACGGACAACCCGCCGCGCCTGACGAAGACGAAGGAGCACGACATCGACCTCGTGATGTACGAGGGCAGGCTCGCGAAGCTGCCGCGCGAGGTGTTCGAGTCGTCGCTCAACTGGGGCAAGGGCGCGCTGAAGGTCCGCACGGGCAGGGCAGAGACGCTCCTGTCCAGCGAGCGCACGTGTCCGAAGTGCGGCACCGCCGTGCCGGAGCTGGATCCGCGCTGGTTCTCCTTCAACACGAAGCAGGGCCGCTGCGAGTCGTGCGAGGGCACCGGCGTGCAGGGCGGCGCCACGGCGATGGCCGAGGGCGAGACGTCCCCGTGCAGGGCGTGCGCGGGCAGCCGGCTGTCCCCGGTGCCTCGCGCGGTGCGCCTGGAGGGCGCGCGCTACCACGAGGTGGTGCAGGCGTCGGTGACGTCCACGCTCGCGCGGGTGCGCACCTGGAAGCTCAAGGGGGACCGGGCGCTCCTGGGGGAGACGGCGCGGCAGGAGATGGTGCGGCGGCTGGAGTTCCTGGAGCGCGTGGGCCTGGGCTACCTGTCCCTGGACCGCAACGCGGGCACGCTGTCCGGCGGAGAGATGCAGCGGCTGCGGCTGTCCGCGCAGCTGGGCGCGGGGCTCACCGGCGCGCTGTACGTGCTGGACGAGCCCACCATCGGCCTGCACCCGCGCGACACGCACCGGCTGCTCGACAACCTGCGCGCGTTGGTGGACACGGGCTCCACGGTGCTGGTGGTGGAGCACGACTCGGACACCATCCGCGCCGCGGATCACCTGCTGGACCTGGGGCCCACGGGCGGCCGGGGCGGCGGCCACATCCTGGCGGAGGGCGCGCCGGACGTGGTGCTGGCGTCGGACTCGCCCACCGCGCTGGCCCTGCGCGCAGCTCAGGTGCGGCCTCCGTCGGGGCGGGGCGAGCCCCAGGCGTGGGTGGAGCTGAAGGGCGCGAGAGCGAACAACCTCCAGCGCGTGGACCTGCGGCTGCCGGTGGGACGGCTCAACGTCGTCTCCGGCGTGTCGGGCTCCGGCAAGAGCACGCTCATCCGTCAGGTGCTGTACCCGGCGCTGCGCGACCGGCTGGGGCTCGTCACGTCGAAGGCCGGCGCGTTCGACTCGCTCAAGGGCGTGGAGTCCATCAAGCGGGTGCTGTCGGTGGATCAGTCCCCCATCGGCCGCACGCCGCGCTCGGTGCCGGCCACGTTCCTGGGCCTCTGGGATGAATTGCGCCGCGTGTTCGCGGCCACGCCCGAGGCCAAGATTCGCGGCTTCGGGCCCGCGCGCTTCTCCTTCAACACCGCGAGCGGCGGGCGCTGCAAGGTGTGCGAAGGGCAGGGCGCCATCTCCCATGAGATGTCCTTCCTGCCGGACGTCGTCACGCCGTGCGAGGCCTGCAACGGGGCGCGCTTCGACGCCGCCACGCTGGAGGTGCGCTACCACGGCCTCACCGTGGGCGACGTGCTGCGCCTGTCCGCGGACGAGGCCAAGGACGTCTTCCGCTCCATCCCCAAGGTGGCCGCGCCGCTGGTGTGCCTGGCGGACCTGGGCGTGGGTTATCTCCAATTGGGCCAGGGCTCCAACACGCTGTCCGGCGGCGAGGCGCAGCGGCTCAAGCTGGCCGCGGAGCTGACGGCGACCTCACGCCACGAGCCCACGCTGTACGTGCTGGATGAACCCACCACGGGCCTGCACCTGGGCGACGTGGAGAAGCTCATCACCTTCCTGGGCCGGCTGGTGGACCGGGGCGACACGCTGGTCGTCATCGAGCACCACCCGTCCGTCATCGCCGCGGGCGACCACGTGGTGGAGCTGGGGCCGGAGGGCGGCGAGGGCGGAGGCCGCATCGTGGGCGAGGGCACGCCCCGCGAGGTGGCGAAGCTCAAGACGCCCACGGGCCGGGTGCTCAAGACGGTTTTTTCCACTGAAGAACCCAAGGCCCGCGTCGCTTCGCGGGGACGGTGAAACCTTGCGCCCCTTCCGGCATCCTCCGCGTCGCATGCGAACCCCACTGCTGTTCACCGTCGCGACGGTGCTCTCCCTCTCCCCGGCAGCCTTCGCCGAGGACAAGAAGACCGAGAAGAAGACCATGTCCTTCCACCAGCTCTCCGCCAACCGGCTCGACGGCAAGCCCGAGCAGCTGTCGGACTTCCAGGGCAAGGTCGCCCTCGTCGTGAACACCGCGTCCGAGTGTGGCTACACGCCGCAGTACAAGGGCCTGGAGGCGCTGCACCAGGGCTACAAGGACAAGGGCGTCGTCGTCCTGGGCTTCCCGTCCAACGACTTCGGCGGGCAGGAGCCGGGCACGTCGCAGGAGATCGCGAAGTTCTGCGAGCTGCGCTTCAAGGTCACCTTCCCCATGTTCGAGAAGGTGAAGACGAAGAAGGGCGAGGGGCAGTCCCCCGTGTACGCGTTCCTCGCGAAGGACCACGGCGAGCCCAAGTGGAACTTCCACAAGTACGTGGTGGGCAAGGACGGCCAGGTGAAGGCCGCCTTCCCCAGCAGCGTCACGCCCGACAGCCCGGAGCTGAAGGCCGCGCTCGACAAGGCGCTCGCGGAGAAGTGACACCTGTTTCGTCGGCGGGCCCCGGGTGACTTCGCCGGGCCCGCTGCCGGGCACGCCTACTCCGGCTTGGGCGGGAAGCGCTCCAGCATCTTCGTCACCGCCTCATCGAGCTTCTTCTGGGTGCTCTGCATGCTGGGGCTTTCACCCAGGTTGCTCTGGGCCGTGCCGCGCCAGACGAGCGCCTTCGCCCTCGCGTCCACCACGTCGAGGATGAGCGTGCCCACGTCGTACTCGCGCAGGTACGTCCCCCCAGCGAGTCCGTAGGAGCCGTAGAACGAGCCCCAGAACGGATCCCACGGATAGCCGTAGTAGTCGTTCACCCGATCCACGGACAGCCGCGTGTCGATGGCGCCCTGCCACCCGATGAGGAAGTCCGGGTTCGCGTTCGCCTCCACCTTCTGGTAGCCGCGCGACAGGAGGTCGCGGTCCACCGCGTCCCTCACCTGCGCATCGGTGATGTCGTTGTTGATGCGCGTGTCCTGGCTCTTCTGCGGCCGCGACATCCACGCGTAGGTGCGGAAGTTGTCGATCCGCTCCACGGCTGCGGGGTCGTAGCCGGCGCCAACATCCACGCCCGCGCACGACGCGAGCCCCAGGCCGAGGAGCACGGGAACGACACGGGACAGCAGACGCATGGGGGACTCCTGGGGGCGGGACATGGTGGGCTCCATGACGTTGGGGACGTCCTGGAGGGATGTCCCCCCGTGCCCGCCCGTCCGCCCCCGACTCCGGGGCGGGGCGGCTCAGTCGCCTCGCGGTCCCTTGTCGCCCCGGTCCTTCATCCACTTCGCGCCTTCGGACCGGGCCATGACGACGGCCAGCCGCGCGCGCTTCTGCGGAGGTAGCTCCTTGGCGAGCGCCTGATACAGCTCCCGGTCCAGCGCGGCGATCTGCGCCCGCGCGTCGAAGACCTTCTGCGCGGCCCCATCCACCTGCCCCAGCGCCGCGCTGTCACCTCGCGAGGCCTGATGGAGCACGCGCGCGGATTCCCGCACCTGCTCGCGCAGCGGCCGGCGCCGGTCCTCGAAGCGGCGCAGCGTCTCATCCAGCTTCAGCGCCTGCGCGCTGTCCAGCTCCAGCGTGTCCGCCAGCTCCAGCACCTGACGCAGGCGCTGCCGCTGCTCGGCCCTCGCCACGCGCTCGGGGTCGCGCGCTCGCGGCTCCTTCGCCGCGGGCTGCGCCAGCGCCACCACCGGCAACGCGAACACCAGCGCCCAGGTCATCCGCTTCATCGTCTTCACAGTGCCTCTCCCAGGTTGAAGTCCCCGTCCATCGCGTCGTCCTCGCCGTCCCAGGGCAGCTCGTCATCGGAGCCTGAGCCTGAGCCGGAGCCGTACTCCGAGCCGTCATCCTCCAGCGGCTCCAGCCCGGCCCACGCCTCGAACGCGGCCAGCGTCTCCGCGTCCACGTCGTCGCGGGTGTCCACGGTCCGCGCCGTGTCCGGCACGGTCGTCCGGGGCGCCCTGAACCGCTCCAGCGCGGACGGGCCCAGCATCAGCGTCACCACCGCCGCGACGGCCGCGAGCGAGCTCAGCGCCCGGCGTCCCATCCACCTGCGCGTCTGCTCCCGGCGCCACGCCGACAGGGTCCGCGCGCCGAGCCCCTCCTGCGCCCGCACCTCCACGGGCGTCTGCGGCGGCAGCGCCACCCTTCCCAGCAGCTCCTGGGTGGAGGCCACCTCCGCCCGGCAGGCCGCGCAGGACTCCAGGTGGGAGAGGAAGCGCGTGGCCTCCTCGCCCTCCAGCGCCCCCGCGGCGTGGAGGCTCGCCTGCTCCTCGTATTCCACGCACGCACCCATCACTGCGTCTCCCCGGCCACGTCGGCCTTCAAGCGTTTCACCGCGTGGTGGAACTGCACCTTCGCGTTGTTCTCCGTGATGCCCAGCGTCTGGGCGATGTCCTTGAACGGCAGCCCGCCGTCCACCCGCAGCGTCAGCACCTCGCGCTGGCGGCGGGGCAGGGCGAGCACCGCCTGCCGCACCTGCTGGCCGCGCTGGGTGCGCTCCAGCGACGCGTCCGCGCCCTCGCCGGGGTCCGCCGCCACGTCCTCCGCCACCGCCTCCACCAGCACCGGCTTCCACCGGAAGCCCTGCCGCGCGTGGTTCTTCGCCAGGTTGAGGGCCACCCGCACCAGCCAGGAGCGGAAGGGCGCGGGCGTGGTCGGCGTGAAGCGCCCGAACACCCGGCGCGAGGCCTCCAGGGCCCGCAGGAACGCCTGCTGCGTCAGGTCCGCCGCGTCCTCCGCGCTCGCGGTGTAGCGGCGCATCAGCGCGAAGACGAGGCCCCGGTGCCGCTCGAAGAGCTGGCCGAACGCCGCCGCGTCCCCCGCCAGGAAGGCCCCACACAGGGCCTCGTCCGTGGGGGGCCCCGCGGCCTGTCCGGGCCGCACCAGTCCTAGGACCCGTCCGCTCACAAGGTCTCCAACCCGCCACGGGAAAGAAGGTTATTTTCGCCCGTATTCCACCCGGGCGGCGGGGACGGCGCCCCTCAGGCGGAGGCGCTGTTGGTGCCCGGAGCGGGGTGGGCCTGGAGGTACTTCAGCACGTCGTCCAGGTGCCGGTAGACGCGCACCTCGTGCTGGATGACGTGTTCGACGGTGCCGTCCACGCCGATGATGAACGTGACGCGCCGGTCGATGTTGAGCACCGGCCACAGCACGCCCCAGGCCCGGCTGATCCGCCGCTCGTCATCCCCCAGGAGGGCGAAGTGGATGCCCTCCTGCTGGGCGAAGTCGCACTGGGTGGTGAGCGTGTCCACGGAGACGCCCACCAGCTCCGCCCCCAGCTCGCGGATGCGCTCGTGGTTGTCGCGGAACGCCCGGTTTTCGATGGTGCAGCCCACCGTGAAGGCCCGGGGGAAGAAGAAGAGCACCACGCGTCGGCCGCGCAGCCCTGACAGCCGCACGCCCTGACCGTGGCAGTCGGTCGCGACGAAGTCTGGCGCGAGGTCTCCGACAGAAATCATGCGGTGCGCGCTCCTCCCCCGCCTGCGGGGTCCGCCTTCCCCTACCACGTTTTCCCCGCCAGCCGCACGGCCGGCCCCGCCAGCCGGGGGCCCCGGCCTCCCGGGATTCTGGCTAAGGTCTCCCATCGTGTTGCCTGCCATGACCGACCCCTCCTTCCTCGCCTCGCTCGCCCGCGCCCTCGGGGTGACCCGGGTGGCGCGCGTCACCGGCCTGGACCGCACGGGCGTGGAGGTGGCCTGCGCGGTGCGTCCGGGCGGCCATGTGCTCCAGGTCTGCAACGGCAAGGGGCTCACCTTCGACGAGGCCGCCCGGGGCGCGCTCCTGGAGACGGCGGAGCTGTGGGCCGCGGAGACGGTGCGGCCGGAGCTGCTGCGCTGGGGCTCCCAGGAGGAGCTGGAGGGCACGGGCACCCCCGTGTGGGGCGTGGACGCGCTGGGGTCCGCGGGGCAGGAGGTGGCCCCCCGGTTGGCGGGCCCGGCCGTGCGGCTGGCGTGGCGCGAGGCGCGGGAGCTGCACACGGACACCGCCGTCTGGGTGCCGGCGCAGGGCGTGTACTGCCCGCCGTCCGGGACGGTGGCGCTGGGGCCGGTGTCGGTCGCCTGGACCACCAACGGCTCGGGGGCCCACCCGGAGTCCGGGCAGGCGCTGCTGCACGCGCTCCTGGAGGCCACGGAGCGCGACCAGCTCGCCCGGGCGCTGCCGGAGGGCTGGACGGAGGAGGGCGTGGTGGGGCGGATGCTGCGGCCGGACCGGCTGGAGGCGGAGGCGCCGCGCACGGCGGCCCTGTTCGAGCGGCTTCAGCAGCGCGGCTTCCACGCCTACCTCTTCGACGCCACGCCCGCCCGGAGCACGCGGGGCGCGGTGGGGCTGCCGGTGGCGGCGGCGGTGCTGGTGGACGCGGAGGAGGGGCCCGTTCCGCTCACCGCGGGGTATGCGTGCGCGCTGAGCCGGGACGAGGCGCTGCTCAAGGCCCTCCTGGAGGCGGCGCAGTCGCGGCTGACGGACATCCACGGGGCGCGCGAGGACGTGGCGGCCGCGGACCGGGAGGCGGCGCTGGGGTTCGCGCAGGCGTGCGCGGAGGTGCGGCCGAGGCACCGGGCGGAGGCGATGCCGGAGCTCGCATTGAAGCGCACGGCGTCCGCGAAGGCGCGGGTGGACACCGTGCTGGCGAAGTTGAAGCGCGCCGGCTTCACACGGGTGGCGGGGGTGGCGCTGGACGCGCCGCTGCCCGGGCTGCACGTGTGGAAGGTGGTGGTGCCGGGCATGCGCGTATCGGAGCTCCTGTGAAGCGGCGGGCGGACGACCTGGTGGTGTTCCTGGGGCCCTCGTTGCCCGCGGCGGAGGCGCACAAGCTGGCGCCGTGCACGGTGCTGCCGCCGGCGAGACAGGGGGACGTGTGGCGCGCGCTGTCGCTGAAGCCCCGCGCGCTGGTGCTGGTGGACGGCGTCTTCGAGGCGCAGCCGTCGGTGTGGCACCACGAATTGCTCGCGGCGATGGAGGCGGGCGTCGCGGTGTTCGGCGGCGGCAGCATGGGCGCGCTGCGCGCCGCGGAGCTGGCCGCCCACGGCATGGTGGGCGTGGGCCGCATCTTCGGCTGGTACCGCGACGGCGTGGTGGTGGATGACGCGGAGGTGGCGCTGCTGCACGCGGACGCCGAGCACGGCTGGCGTCCGCTCACCGTGCCCCTGGTCAACGTGCGGCACGAGGCGGAGCGGGCGCGCAAGGCCCGGGTGCTGGGGCGCTCCGGAGCCCAGGCCCTGGTGGACGCGGCGGCGGGCCTCTTCTACCAGGAGCGCACCTGGGCGCGGATCCGCGAGGCCGTGGGCCCCGCCTGGTCCGGGCCCACGCTCGCGGCCTGGGATGCGTGGTTCGCGCAGGGCGTGGAGGACTTGAAGCGCCTGGACGCCATCGCCTGCATCCGCTCCGCGGCGGAGTTCGTGAGCCTGTCGTCCCCGGAGGCTCCGGCGACGCCGGGCGTGCGGCGCAACCCCTCGTCGCTGGTGCGGCGGCGCAGGCTGGTGGAGGACGTGACGCGGGTGGGCGGCCGCGCCGTGGACTCGGGGCGCGTGCTGGAGCTCTTGCGGAGCGCGCCGGACGCGGCGGCCTGGGCGGAGGCGGGCCTGCGGCGGGCGCTGCTCGCGGGGTGGGTGCGCTCGCTGGGGCTCACGGTGACGGACGAGGAGATCGCCACCGAGGAGGCCGCGTGGTGGAAGGAGCGGGGCGTGCGCGGCTCGCGCCGGGAGGCCTTCCTCGCCGCGAGCGGGCTGGACGGACCGGGCCTGCGCCAGCTGTGCGAGACGCGCGCGCTGGAGCGGCTGGCCCTGGCGCAGGCGTCGCGGCTGCTGCCGGACGGGCCCTCCTGGGACGAGGCGCTCGCGTCCGAGGCCCGGCTGGGGGGGCAGTGGGAACAGGCCGCCCGCGCCCTCCTGACGAACGACCCGGACTCGGACGAGGCCGGCGGCGACTGACGGGTCCTGGCCTCGGGGTTGGACGTGGTGCGTCCGGAAGCCCTGGCGGGTTGGAGCTCCGCCCCCAGGTCGCCCTCCCAGCAGGTCATGAAAAAACGTGACAGCCCCGTAGGGACGACTAGGGTCAACCCCGGAGGTTGTCCGCATTGCACACCGCTTCCTGGGTGGTTCCGCCGAGCTGGTCCGCGCCGTCCACGGCCAGGTGCGGCCCTGGATTGCGGGGAATCCCACCTCCGGGGTGGGCAGTGGCAAGGCGGACGCCCCTGGCGGTCCTGGAACCCGGGCCGCGCGTTCCCACCCGTCAGGTCCTGTGCCTGCTTGAGCCTGCTTCATGACCCCGCCGCTGCACCCGGACCAGCTTGAGGTCGGCCACAACGTCGGGCCGTGGCGCATCGTCGGCTCGCTGGGGGCGGGGGGCTTCGGCCGGGTGTTCAAGGTGGAGCGGGGCGGGCACATCTACGCGCTGAAGATCGCGCTGCGTCCGGCGGGGCCGCAGGCCCCGGAGGAAGAGGACGTGAACGGCCGGCTCTCTCGCGAGGTGGCGGCTCTGCTGGCGTGCGCGCCGCACCTCAACCTGCCGCGCGTGCACGCCGTGGATCGCTGGCCTTCGCCGCCGGACGGCTACTTCTTCCACGTCACGGACTACGTGGACGGGGAGACGTTCCACGAGTGGCGCTGGCGGGTGAAGCCCACCGCCGCGCACCTGCTCACCGTCTACACGGAGGTGGTGCGGGTGGTGGCGGATCTGCACCGGCGCGGCGTGCTCCACCGGGACCTGAAGGCGGACAACCTGCTCATCCGCCGCGCGGACGAGCGGCCCATGCTCATCGACCTGGGCACCGCGCGCATCCCGGGGGCCTCCACGCTGACGGTGGGCGTGGCGCCCGCGTCCCCGCACCTGCTGCCGCCCGAGTGCGTGGCCTTCCTGCGCGAGGGCTCCTGGAAGGCGGGCGCGAACTTCGACGCGGGCATCCCGGGCGACCTCTACGCGCTGGGCGCGCTGCTCTACGAGTCGCTGACGGACGGCTACGCGTTCGACCCGAGGCTCCCCTACGACCGGCTGCTGCCCGCCATCGAGACGGTGGTGCCGCGCGCCCCGCAGGCGGTCAACCCCAAGGTGCCGCCCGGCCTGGGGGACATCGCGATGCGGCTGCTCGCCAAGCGCCCCGAGGATCGCTACTCGGGGACGGAGACGCTGCTGCAGGCGCTCTGGGATGTGGCCAAGGACAAGCGCCAGCCGATGTGGAAGCTGTCGCTGGATGTTCCGGAGGCCCGCGAGGCGCCCCTGGTGGACCGGGGCGTGGTGTCGCTGTCCCAGTTCCGCGGAGGCCGCAGGCCCTCCCCGGAGGCCGAGTCCCCCGAACCCACCGGGTCGCCTCCGCCCGCCGCCGCACCTGTCCCGGGGGACGAATCCCCGGGCACTTCATCCCTGTCCCAGGCGCGGCGCCGCCGCGTCGCCGGGGTGCTCGGCCTGGGGGGACTGCTCCTGGGCCTGATGGCCTTCGGTCTGTTCCGGCCGGCCCCGCGCGCCGAGCGCCCCGTTGTCATGCCAGTTCCCGAGAAAGGAAAGTCGTCCGTGCCCCCAACCCCGAGTCTTCCCGACGCCGCCGTGCTCGCGGTGGCGTCTGCCCCGGATGCGGGGGCTGCCCCCCAGGTGGCGTCCTCCATGCCTCCTCCGGCTGTCACCCAGTCCCCGCCCGTGAAGCCCCTGCGCGCGGACGGCGGCGTCATGCGCAAACTGGCCGGAGTGACCGCGGCGGCATGCATGGGAGCGGCCTGTGCGACTGGTGGCACCGGCGTCATCCGCGAGGCGGAAGGCCGTTCCATCCCGTGCCCGGCGGGCGCTGCCGAAGCCATGAAGACGTTGGGGATCAAAAAGCCCGATGGGTTCCGAAATGCCGTCGCTGGGCACTCGGACTTCGAGGACGGCCACCACTGGGTCTCCGAAGGATGGAAGTGGTTCATCGTCCGTAAGGGAAAGACAAGCGTGGCCCCGGAGGGCGGTCGCATCAAGGGGCGCGTGGTCTTCTTGAAGGGCGTGACCCGGTTCCTGTTCACGGAGCTGGAACTGGCCAATGGGGCGTCCTACCCGGTGTGCATGGAGAACCTGGACGCCAAGACCGGCGAGTTCGGCTGGGCTCCGGAATCCGGTACTCCGCCAGAGACGCCCACCCACCGGGATGTGGGCAACATCCTGAGGCATGTCATACCCGTCAAGGCCTTCGCGGACGTGACCGAAGAGTAGCCACCCTTGTGCATCACCCTGACCTGGCGGGTTGGACCGCGGGAGGCGGGGGGCCTCGGGCGGGCCTCATGGTAGACAGGGAGGCCCCTGTTGACCCGGTTCGAGGAGCCCTCCACACCGTGCCCTCCTGTCTGTCCGTAGCGCTTGCGGTCCTGCTCTGGTCGACGTGCGTTCTTGCGGCCGTTCCCCTGGAGGTGAAGGGGGCGCCCGGGGAGATCCTCCGCGTGGAGGTGGGCCCGGAGGGGGCTGCGACACGACCCATCCGGATCGGGCCCGGCTTGAGCACGACCCTGATGTTCGACACCGACATCCAGCAGGATGAGGTGTCCCTGGAAGGGCGTGCGCAGTTCGCTCGGGTGAGCCTGGGCAGTTCGCTCCTGGTGCTTGTTCCAGGCAGCGACCTGCAGCCGGGAGAAACCCTGAAGCTGTTCATCCCGTTCAAGGATGCGACCCTGCCCGCGAGGCTGGTGTTGACCTTGGAAGTGCAAGCCAACGCCGTGGACCGTCAGGTGGAGGTCTACCGGAGGGCCCGCTCCGCGGAATCGTACCGCCAGGAGGCAGAGCAGTTGCGTGCGGAGCTGGAGCGCTTGCGGCAGGGCCCTGCGCTGCCACCCGGAGGGAAGGCGGAGCTGGATGGGTTTCGCGCGCTCCTCTCCAGCACGGGGCCGCTGGACAGTCTCGCGATAAACTTGTCAGAGCATGGGCCTCACTGCTCACGACCCTGTCCGTTGCGCACCATTCACAGCAATCAGTTTCGCGGGGGGAACCGGTGGGCCGTGCAGTTCTTGATGCGTTCGGAGGATGGCGCGCCATGGACCATCCGGCGGGCGGTGCTGAAGGACAGGAAGGGAAAGGCCTGGGAATCGCTCCCGCCCTTGCAATCGGCTCCGGTGACGTCCAGTGCTCCAGCGCTCGTGACCGTGGAGTTCGAGGTTCAGGAGGGCTCAGCCCAGGCTCCCTACACACTCCAACTCTGGGATGAAGACGGGACGCGGAGCGCGCTGTTCAGGGATGTGAATTTCCCCTGAGGACGGCTCCTGGCTCAATCCAGGAACCGGCGCTCCCACCGGAGCAGGGCCTCGTTCTCGTGGTAGGGGCGCACGGCTTCGCGCGAGGTCAACCAGGGCTCCAGGACCCGCGCCAGCTCGCGGTAGGCCGGGAGCCTGCGGCCCTCGGCCGTGTCCCCCGCGTCGGGCTCCGCGCCCAGCGTGACGAGGGCACGGTCTTCACCGAGTGACTCCACGGAAGTGCCGGGATGGGTGAGCCGGGCCCGCAGGGCCTCCGTGCCGCCCACGGCTCCGAGCACGGGCTGCCCGATGAAATTCATCCAGTGGACGCCGTCGAGCTGGTCTCCCACGGTGTATGCGTTGTTGTGTTCATCAGGGATGTCCATTCCGGGGTAGCGGAGTCCTAGCTGAAACATCGGTTGCAGGAGGTCATCGATGCCCAGCCAGGAAAGGAAGGAAGGCCCCGCATGGCCTGAGTTGAAGGGCAGCAACTTCGCCAGGGCCAGGGCCAGGTCTCGGAAGGGTTTGATGCCATGGGATTGGAGGAAGCTGACTGGAAACCAGAAGGAGACGGCGCTGGCATGGCGCTTCGTCGGTGTGTGGTAATCGTATGGCGCGTCCAGCGCGACGCCTTGGTAGACGAACTGGTACTCGCCAAGGTCTCCAGCGCTGTCATTGAGCAGGACTCTGGCGAAGCCACGTTCCAGCAACTCCTTTCGTGCGAAATCCGGCGCGGGAACCTCAAGCTTCTGCCAGTAGCCGTCATCGAATGGGGCGTAGGTCAGTGCCTGTCGGCCGATAGTCTGGAGATAGAGTTCCAATGCCTGTATCACGACTGCCGTCACGTCATCGTGAGAGCGGTGCATGTAGAAACAAATGCTGAACCCTTCCTTCACGACGACCGCACCTGTTCTGGCAAGGATTTGGATGGAGGGAAGGGTCGCGATCATCAGTAGACTCCCAGAATGGGTGAAACGCGAAACACAGGGGCTTGCAGCGACAATTCATAGATCCGCCCCTGATTGTAGTCCCGATAGGGATGCCCCCTTGGGTAGTCGTGCCAGGGGGAACTCTTTCCGACGGGGCAGGAAAACTTGAAGTCATAGCCCACCTCAGCCCGGAGCGGATTCCCAGAGTGGATGACCACATCGGGAACCAGCGTGCCCTTGAGCCGCGCCGTTTTCCCGGTCCGGATCAACTCCAGTTCCGCGGCCTTGCTGATCAGTTCAAGCACCTTCGTCTCAAGGTCATACCGGTAACGCTGCTCCAGGCTGAATCCACCGGGACGTTCGACGGACAGCCGCAGTTGGACGCACCTCAGTGCCGCCACATGTTTCTCCTGCCCCAGCTTCATGGCCCGGGTGAGGACGGGGTTTCCCGCCGCGTCCCTCTTCAAGACTTCCTCGCACTGTTCCTTCGTGGGCGGCTGGCCGCCAAAGTGCTGCAGGTTCACATCGAACTCGGCCTCATTCGCGCACGTCTCCATGATCTCCCGGACACGGGCCTTCGCCACCGCATCCATCACCTGGAGCGCGCCCGCGACGGACGCCCCCGCCGAAGCCGTGGTCCGGAGTCCGGCGGACACGGCCACCTCCGCGCAGTACGCCGGGTTCTGCCGGCAGGCCGACATGCCCGAATCCATCGCCTGCTTGTATTCGCGCCGCGTCTGGCCTCCGCCCGCGGACTGGCACCCACAGAGCAGCAGCCAGCAGGACAGGAGCGCAGCGAGCCGGAATCTCATGCCCCCAGGGTGCCAGAATCCCCTCCACCGCGTTCCCAGGCTGTAGGGTTCCACTCCACACGATGACCTCCGACCTGACGCCCGAATCCCTGCGCTGCTTCCGCGCCGACGCGCGCGAGCCCGAGGGCTACCGGGCCGCCCTCGGCGACACCCGCGCCTCCCTGCTGCACACCGATCCCCCCTATTGCCTGCTCACCCGGCGTCGCAAGGGCGGCGACCTGCGCGACCCCCGCGCGAACAAGAAGATCGACCGCAACCCCATCGTCCGCTTCGAGTCCGTGCGCGACTACCGCGTCTTCTCCGAGGCGTGGCTCTCCCGCGCCGTCCCGCACCTCACCCCCGACGCGCCCCTCATCATCTGGACGAACCTCCTGGGCAAGGAGCCCATCGTCACCGCCGCGCGCGACCTGGGCTACACGCACCTGCGCGGCGAGTACGTCTGGGGCAAGCGCACCACCGACAAGAACGCCAACGAACAGAACCTGCGCGTCTACGAAGTGGCCCTCGTCCTCACCCGCACGCCCGCGCCGCCGCTCGCGCCCGGCGATGCGCCCACCGTGTGGGCCGTCGTCGGGGGCTACGACGACGACGCGGAGGCCACGCAGTGGGGTGGCCACCCGCACCACAAGCCCTTCTCCGTGCTGGAGCCGCTCGTGCGCACCTGGAGCCGCCCCGGTGACACCGTGTTGGATCCCTTCGCCGGCAGCGGCTCCATGCCCTCCGCCGCGCTGCGCCTGGGCCGCCGCCCCGCCTGCATGGAGGTCGAACCCGAGTGGGCCGAGCGCGTCACCCAGCGCCTGCGCGACACCGCCCGTCAGCTCGCCAGCGCCCGGTAGTAGCGCGTCTCGCTCCACGTGGGCACGTCGGTGGGACGGTGGTCCCACCAGTTCATCACCAGCGTGCGCCGCTCGCGCGAGGGCCCCGGCAGCTTCCCGTCCGGCACCTGGTTGTCCGCGTCCAGCACGCCGTGCGTCAGCGTCCCGTCGAACACCACCAGCCGGTTGGGCCGGGGCGCCACCAGCGTCAAATCCTCCAGCCGGTCCGGTGCGAGCGACGGATTGCCCTCCGACGGCAGCTCCCGCGTCACCGCCAGCGCTCCGCCCCGCACCCGGTTGAGGAAGAGCACCGACGAGCGCTTCGGGTGCACGAGCTTCCCCGTGCTCAACGCCAGCCGCTCGTCCCGGTCCTGGTGGAAGTCCACCCGCACGTCCGTGGCCCGCATGCGCGACAGCCACCACTCCACGCCGGCAATCCTCCGGCCCTTCGCCACCGCCGGACGCAGCGTGTGGATGACCTCCTCCACCACGTTCTGCGGCGGTCCGAAGGCGTACCAGAACGTCGTCTGGTACGTGTGACGCAGGCGCTCCCCTTTGAGTGCCCCCACGCGCCGCGACAGCTGGCGGAAGAGGGCAGGGGGCAGGGCGGGCTCGGTGAGCTGGACGAGGGATTCCACGTTGGGCCGGGAGCTTTCTCCCGAACGCGAGGTGGGCGCCACTCCCTTTCACCGCTAGGCTTCGCGCCCATATGAAGGCCCACCAGAAGATGCTCCTCGGTATCTCCGTCGGCGCGGTGGCAGGACTCATCGCCAACGCCGTGTTCGGGGACGCGCCCTGGCTCAAGGGGCTGGTCGAGCACGTCACCAACCCCGTGGGGCAGCTCTTCATCCGCCTGCTCTTGATGCTCGTGGTGCCGCTGCTGTTCTCCGCGCTCGTCGTCGGCGTGGCGGAGCTGGACTTGAAGCAGGTGGGCCGCCTGGGCGCGCGCACGCTCGGCTACACCGTCGTCTTCTCCGTCATCTCCGTCTTCATCGGCCTCCTGCTCGTCAACACGCTCCAGCCCGGCGCCGGCCTGAGCGACGAGGCCCGCGCCCTGGCCCGCACGGGCACGCAGATAAAAGCCGCGCCGCCGCCGGGGGACACCTCCGTGGGCGCGCTCTTCATGTCCATGGTGCCCACCAACCCCATCAAGGCCGCGGCGGACGGGGACATGATTGGCCTCATCGTCTTCTCGCTCATCTTCGGCCTGGGCCTGGCGCTCACCCCGGGCGAGCCCGCGCAGCGGCTCAAGGAGGCCATCCAGGGGCTCTACGACGTGATGATGCGCCTCATCGACGGGGTGCTGATGCTGGCCCCCATTGGCGTGGGCGCGCTCTTGTTCTCCATGACGGCGCGGCTGGGCTTCCACATCCTGGGACAGCTGGCGGCGTACGTGGGCGTGGTGCTGCTGGCGCTCAGCCTGCACATGTTCGTCGTCTACTCGCTGTCGGTGCGCTTCCTGGGCGGGCGCAACCCGCTGGAGTTCTTCCGCTCCTGCCGGCTCGCCATCGTCACCGCCTTCTCCACGTCCTCCTCCAGCGCCACGCTGCCCACCGCCCTCAAGGTGGCCGAGGAGAACCTCCACCTGCCGCGCAACGTGTCGCGCTTCGTGCTCACCGCCGGCTCCGCGATGAACCAGAACGGCACCGCGCTCTTCGAGGGCGTCACCGTGCTCTTCCTCGCGCAGGTGTACGGCGTGCCGCTGGGCCTGGGGCAGCAGGCGGTCATCATGTTCATCTGCGTGCTGGCGGGCATTGGCACCGCGGGCGTGCCGGCGGGCTCGATCCCGGTCATCGCGATGATCCTCGGCATGTTCAACATCCCGGTGGAGGGCCTGGGCCTCATCCTCGGCGTGGACCGCTTCCTGGACATGTGCCGCACGGTGCTCAACGTCACCGGCGACCTGGCCGCCGCCGTGTATGTCTCCCGAGGGGAGCCGCCCGACCGACCGGTCGCCGAGGAAGCAGCGGAGTCGCCCTCGGCCTGACGCACGGCCTCGCAGGTTCCACCTTTGCCCGAAGTCCCACTCTGCCGTTCCCGAAGCCAAGGAGCTTCCGCATGAAGATCGCCAACGGTCGCGTCGTCGCGCTCGAGTACCGCCTCCACCTGGGAGACGGTGAGGTCATCGACCAGAGTGCACCGGGCCAGCCGCTCGCCTATCTGCACGGGCACAAGCAGATCGTCCCCGGCCTGGAGGGAGCCCTGGAGGGGCTGGACACCGGCGAGAGCAAGCAGGTGGTGGTGGCGCCCGCGCAGGGCTACGGCGACCACAACCCGGAGGGGCTGCGCACCGTGCCCCGCACCATGCTGCCGCCGGGCTTCACGCCCCAGGTGGGCCAGACGCTGATGGCCCAGACGGAGGACGGCAACGTCCCCCTGCGCATCCAGGCGGTGAACGACGACTCGGTGGTGGTGGACCTCAACCACCCGCTCGCGGGCAAGACGCTCCACTTCGACGTCACCGTGCGGGAGGTGCGTGACGCGACGCAGGAAGAGCTGACGCACGGCCATGTGCACGGGCCGGGCGGCGCGCACGGGTAGGCTGCCGACTTCGGCAGGCAGCGCTTCGTCAAGCCGGGGGCGTGAACTATCTTCGCGCCCCCATGGCTCCTCC
>NZ_RAWG01000178.1 GCF_003611735.1 Corallococcus sicarius
CCCCTTCCCCGTCCCCCAGGGCATGGCCACCCTGCACGACGGACCTGTTGGAAACCCACGACTGCGGGAGGGGCGGAGCAATGAAGAAGCTGAAGGGGATGCGGGTGGCCGTGCTGGCGGCGGATGGCTTCGAGCAGGTGGAGCTGACGCGGCCGGTGAAGCGCCTGGAGAAGGAGGGCGCGCACGTCACCATCATCTCCCTCCACAAGGGCCGCATCCGGGGCATGAACCTGCTGGTGCCCGGCAAGAAGGTCCGCGTGGACGCCACGCTGCGCGAGGTGAAGGCCGCGGACTTCGACGCGCTGCTCTTGCCCGGCGGCTTCATGAACCCGGACTTCCTCAGGCAGAGCGCGCTGGCGCTGGACTTCGTGCGCGACGCGGACCTGCTGGACATGCCCATCGCGGTCATCTGCCACGGGCCGTGGCTGCTCGCGTCCGCGGGGCTGCTGGAGGGCCGGCACCTCACGTCCTGGCCCGGCATCCGCAACGACCTGGAGAACGCAGGCGCGCACTGGACGGACGAGCCCGTGGTGCGCGACGGCAACTGGGTGTCCAGCCGCGGGCCCCATGACCTGCTCGCCTTCGAGCACGCGCTGGTGGAGCTCTACGCGGAGCGGATGACGCCCGCCATCACCCAGCGGGATGTCACCGCGCCGCGCTGGCCCCGCCTCATCGCGGGAGGCCTGGCCGCCGTGGCCACGCTGGGGCTGGTGGCCCGGGGCCGCAAGGCGCTGGCCTAGCGCCTCACATCCAGCCCAGCTGGAGCTTCGCCACTTCCGACATGCGGCCCTGGTCCCACTGCGGCTCCCAGACGAGCTCCACGCGGGCTTCCTTCACGCCGGGCAGCGCGGACACCTTGGAGCGCACGTCCTCCACCAGCACCTGTCCCATGCCGCAGCCGGGCGCGGTGAGCGTCATCTCGATGTCCACGCGCTGGCCGCCCTCCTCCAGCGGCGTGGCCTTGCACGTGTACACCAGCCCCAGCTCCACGATGTTCACGGGAATCTCAGGGTCGTAGACCGTGCGCAGCTGCTCCCAGACCTGCTCCTCGCTGAACTCGCCGGGCGTGACGTCCGCGTCGGCCGCCTTCTCCTTCGCCGCGTACTCCTCGCCCAGCACGTCCGCGTTCTTCTGGTCGATGCGGAACAGCTGGCCGTACGGGTCCTGCACCGTGACGTTGCCGCCCAGCGTCTGCACCACCGTCAACTCCGAGCCCGCTGGCAGCGAGATCCTGTCCCCACTGGGGATGAGCATCGCGTCCACGTCGCGCTCGATGACCGTCATCGCGCCTCGCATCGTTCCCTCCCCTACTCCGTCGAAACCGACGTGGAGCGGCCATCCAGCGCCGCGTGCAGCGTGTGCCACGCCAGGCTCGCGCACTTCACCCGCGCCGGGAACTCGCTCACGCCCGACAGCACCGCGAGCTTGCCCAGCGTGTCCGGATCCACCTTCTCCGGCCCCTCCGTCACCAGGGTGTGCACGCGCTCGAAAATCGCCTCCGCCTCCGCGCGCGTCTTGTCCTTCACCGCGCCCGTCATCAGCGACGCGGACGCCTTGGAGATGGCGCACCCCTGGCCCTGGAAGCCGATGTCGCGGATGACGTCGCCGTCCATCCGCAGCGTGACGGAGAGCTGGTCGCCGCACAGCGGGTTGTAGCCCTCCGCCGTGCACGTCGCGCCCTCCACCACCCGGAAGTTGCGCGGGCGCTTGGAGTGCTCCAGCACCACCTCCTGGTAGAGGTCCTTCAGGTCCGAACTCACGCGAACACCTCCCTCACCTTGTGCAGCCCCTTCACCAGCGCATCCACGTCTTCCGGCGTGTTGTAGAGCGCCAGCGACGCCCGAGCGGTGGCCGCCACCCCGAAGCGCTTCATCAGCGGCTGGGCACAGTGGTGCCCGGTGCGGATGCAGATGCCCTCCTGGTCCAGGATGGTGCCCACGTCGTGCGGATGGATGTCCCCGAACGTGAACGACAGCACGCCTGTCTTGTTCGGCGCCGTGCCCACCAGCTTCAGCCCCGGCACCGCCTCCAGCGCCCGCGTCGCGTAGGCGAGCAGCCATTGATCATGCTGGGAGATGGCGGCGAGCCCCACGCCCTCCAGGTAGCGGATGGCCGCGGCCAACCCCACCGCGCCCGCCATGTCCGGCGTGCCCGCCTCGAAGCGGTGCGGCACGCGGTTGTAGACGGTCTTCTCCATCGTCACGGAGAGGATCATGTCCCCGCCGCCCTGGTACGGCGGCAGCGACTCCAGCATCGCCAGCTTGCCGTACAGCACGCCGATGCCCGTGGGCCCGAAGAGCTTGTGCCCGCTGAAGGCGTAGAAGTCACAGTCCAGGTCCTGCACGTCCACCGGGAAGTGCGTCACCGACTGCGCCCCGTCCACCAGCACCGGGATGTTCTTCGCGTGCGCCTTCGCCACCAGCTCCTTGATGGGGTTCACGGAGCCCAGCGCGTTGGACACATGGGTGATGGCCAGCAGGCGCGTGCGTTCGGTGAGCAGCGCGTCCACCGCGTCCAGTTGCAGGGCGCCCTGCTCGTCCACCGGAATGACGCGCAGCTTCGCGCCCGCCGCGTCGCACACCATCTGCCAGGGCACGATGTTGGAGTGGTGCTCCATCGCGGAGATGAGCACCTCGTCACCGGGGCCCACGTGCTTGCGGCCGTAGGTGGCGGCCACCAGGTTGATGGCCTCCGTGGTGCCTCGCACGAAGATGATCTCCCGCGCGTCCTTCGCGTTGAGGAAGCGGCGCACCGTCTCGCGCGATTCCTCGAAGGCCTGCGTGGCGCGCTCGGAGAGGATGTGCACGCCCCGGTGCACGTTGGCGTTGTCGTAGGTGTAGTAGTGCGTCAGCGCGTCCAGCACCGCCTGCGGCTTCTGCCCGGTGGCCGCGCTGTCCAGGTACACCAGCGGCCGGCCCCGCACCTCCTGCCTCAGGATGGGGAAGTCCCCCCGCACCCGCGCGAGGTCGAATCCAGGCCCGTTCATCCCGTCACCTCCAGCCGGGCACCGCCCGGCAGCTTCCCCGACAGCAGTTCTTCCACCCGCGCACGCACCGGCCCCTGCGGCACCGCGAGCACCAGCTCGCTCGCGAACGCCTGCGTCAGCATCCGCTCCGCTTCCGGCCGGGGGATGCCGCGCGAGCGCAGGTAGAACAGCGCGTTGTCATCCAGCCGGCCCACCGCCGTGCCGTGCGCGCACTTCACGTCATCCGCGAAGATCTCCAGCTGCGGCCGGGCGTCCACCTGCGCGCCCTCCGACAGCAGGAGGTTGCGGTTCGTCTGGCTCGCGTCCGTCTTCTGCGCGTCCTCACGCACGCGGATGCGCCCGTGGAAGGTGCCGCGCGCGCGATCATCCAGCACGCCCTTGTAGAGTTCCCGGCTGGAGCAGCGGGGCACCGCGTGGTCCAGGTCCGTGCGGTTGTCCAGGTGTTGCGTGCCCCGGCCCACGAACAGGCCGTTGAGCACGCACTCGCCGCCCTCGCCCGCGAACGCGGCGTGCACCTCGTTGCGCGCCACCGCCCCGCCGAACGAGAAGGCGTGCGACTGGAAGCGGCTGTCGCGCCCCTGCCGCGAGTACAGCCCGCCCAGGTGCAGCGCGGCGTCGCCCTCCGACTGCAGCTTGTAGTGGTGCAGGCTGGCGTTGTCGCCCAGCGACACCTCCGTCACCGTGTTGGTGAAGGTCGCCTCCGTCCCCAACCCCGCGTACGTCTCCACCAGCGTGGCCTCGCTGCCCTCGCCCGCCACCACCACCACGCGCGGGCTCGCCAGCATGGGCACGCCGCCACCGCGCGCGATGAAGAGCAGCTGCACCGGCACCTCGCTCAGCGCCCGGGGCGCGAGCGTGAGCAGCGCGCCCTCTTCCAGCAGGGCCGCGTTGAGCGACGTGAAGGCATGCGCCCCCAGCCGCGTGCGCTGGCCCAGCGTGCGCTCCAGCAGCTCGCCATCCTCGCGCAGCGCCTGCGACAGCGGCTTGAGCACCACCCCGCGCGGCAGGCCGGTGAGCACCGACAGCGCCGGCACGAAGCGCCCGTCCACGAAGACAAGCCTGGGGCCCGGCAGCGCCAGCCGCGCCACGGCCGCCGCCACGTCCTCGCCCGCGTACACGTCCCGCGCGGGCTGGAAGGGGTGCGCCGACAGCGCGGACAGCGGCGTGTACTTCCACTCCTCGTCCTTCGACGTGGGCAGCCCCGCCGCCTCGAAGTGGCGCAGGCCCTCCGCGCGCAGCGTCTTGAGCCACGCCGGCGCGTTCGCGCTCCCACGCGCCTGGAAGGCCCGGGCCATCTCCAGGTACTGCGCGAGGCCCGGCGTCATCGCCGCGCCTCCTTCGCCTTGCTGGCCCCGACGCCCTCCCCGCCCAGCCAGCTGTAGCCCTTCTCCTCCAGCTCCAGCGCCAGCTCGCGTCCGCCCGAGCGCACGATGCGGCCCGCCGCCATCACGTGCACGTGGTCCGGCACGATGTAGTCCAAGAGCCGCTGGTAGTGGGTGATCACAATCATCGCGCGGTCCGGCGCGCGCAGCGCGTTCACGCCGCCCGCGACGATGCGCAGCGCGTCGATGTCCAGGCCCGAGTCCGTCTCATCCAGCAGCGCCAGCTTCGGCTGGAGCACCGCCATCTGGAACACCTCGTTGCGCTTCTTCTCTCCGCCGGAGAAGCCCTCGTTCACCGAGCGGCCCATGAAGGTGCTGTCCAGCTCCACCAGCTTCGCCTTGTCCTTGGCGAGCTGCATGAAGTCCATGGCGTCCAGCTCCTCCTCGCCCTTCGCGCGGCGCTGCGCGTTGAGCGCCGTGCGCAGGAAGTGCAGGTTGCCCACGCCGGGAATCTCCACCGGGTACTGGAACGCCAGGAACACGCCCGCCTTCGCGCGGTCCTCCGCGTTGGACGCCAGCAGGTCCTTGCCGTCGAAGCGCACGCGCCCCTGTGTCACCACGTACGTCTCACGTCCCGCTAGCACGCCCGCGAGCGTGCTCTTGCCGGAGCCGTTGGGCCCCATGATGGCGTGCACCTCACCGGGGGCGACCTCCAGGTTGATGCCTTTGAGGATCTCCTTGTCGCCCACGCGCGCGTGCAGGTCCTGGATGCTGAGCAGCGACATCACCCCACGCTCCCTTCAAGGCTCACGCCCAAGAGCTTCTGTGCTTCCACCGCGAACTCCATCGGCAGCTCCTTGAAGACCTGCCGGCAGAAGCCATTCACAATCATCGACACCGCGTCCTCCTGGGAGATGCCCCGCTGCCGGCAGTAGAAGAGCTGGTCCTCGCCAATCTTCGACGTGGACGCCTCGTGCTCCACCTGCGCCGTGGGGTTCTTCACCTCGATGTACGGCAGCGTGTGGGCGCCGCACTTGTCACCGAGCAGCAACGAGTCGCACTGCGTGTAGTTGCGCGCGTTCGCCGCGCTCTTGAGCATCTTCACCTGCCCCCGGTACGTGTTCTGCCCACGCCCGGCGGAGATGCCCTTGGACACGATGGTGGACCGGGTGTTCTTCCCGATGTGGATCATCTTCGTGCCGGTGTCCGCCTGCTGCCGGTGGTTGGTGAGCGCCACCGAATAGAACTCGCCCACCGAGTCGTCGCCCTTGAGGATGACGCTGGGGTACTTCCAGGTGATGGCCGAGCCCGTCTCCACCTGGGTCCACGAAATCTTGGAGCCCTGGTGCGCGATGCCGCGCTTGGTGACGAAGTTGTAGATGCCGCCCTTTCCTTCCGCGTCGCCCGGGTACCAGTTCTGCACCGTGCTGTACTTGATGGACGCGCCGTCCAGCGCCACCAGCTCCACCACCGCGGCGTGCAGCTGGTTGGTGTCGCGCATGGGCGCGGTGCAGCCCTCCAGGTAGCTCACGGAGGCGCCCTCGTCCGCGACGAGCAGCGTGCGCTCGAACTGGCCCGTGTCCACCGCGTTGATGCGGAAGTACGTGGACAGCTCCATGGGGCACTTCACGCCCTTGGGCACGTAGCAGAAGGACCCGTCGCTGAAGACCGCGGAGTTGAGCGCCGCGAAGAAGTTGTCGGAGAAGGGCACCACCGTGCCCAGGTAGCGCTCGATGAGCTCCGGGTGCTCGCGCACCGCATCGGAGAACGAGCAGAAGATGACGCCCGCCTTGTAGAGCTTCTCCCGGAACGTGGTGGCCACCGACACGGAGTCGAACACCGCGTCCACCGCCACGTTCTGCAGCCGCTTCTGCTCCTCCAGCGGGATGCCCAGCTTCTCGTAGGTGCGGAGGATCTCCGGATCCACCTGCGACAGGCTGTCCTTCTTCGGCTTCTGCTTGGGCGCGGAGTAGTAGCGGATCGCCTGGTAGTTGATGGGGTGGTACTTCACCGCCTGCCAGGTGGGCTCCTTCAGCGTGAGCCAGTGCCGGTATGCCTTCAGGCGCCAGTCCAGCATGAACGCGGGCTCCGCCTTCTTGCGCGACAGCACGCGGATGACGTCCTCGTCCAGACCGGGCGGAAGCGTGTCCGACTCCACGTCCGTGACGAAGCCCGCCTGGTACCCCTTGCGGGTCAGTTCCTGGATGGTTTCGGTGCTGCTCATGACCGGACTCCCGTCACGGAAGAAGGAAGGGCGCTGGAGAGCCCCAGGCCCACCAGGCGATCCGGCATGCGCGGCGCCGGCGCCCGCAGGTCCGCGAGCGTCAGCCGCCCCAGCGCTTCCTGGATGGCCTGGTTGATGAGTCGCCAGTGGCCCCGCACCTGGCAGACAGCCTCCAGCTCACAGGGCACCGCGGGCGACGTGTGCTGGCCGCACTCCGTGAGGGCCACCGGGCCCTCCAGCGCCGTCACCAGCTCCGCCAGGGAGATGGCCTCCGCGGGGCGCGCCAGGCCATAGCCTCCGCTCGCGCCGCGGTGGGACACCACCAGCCCCGCCTGCAACAGGCCCTTGAGGACCTTGCTCGCGGACGGAAGCGCGACACGTGTGCGGGCCGACAGCTCTCGCGTGGTGCGGGTTTCCCCGTCCGCGCGCGCCAGTTCGGTCATCAGCACGATGCCGTAGTCGGTCATCTTGCTCATCCGGAGCATGTGTGAGGGTGTCTCCTGTGGCTTCGCGGGCCCGATGCCCGACGGCCTCTTACGTAATGTGGACCTATTCAGTCCACATTCAAATCAGGGTCACACCCGCGCACCTGCCGGGAGGGCGTCCAGGGTGGGCACCGCCCAACGCCCGCCCCGAGCCGGTTCGCCGCCCTGCGGCAGGTCAAGCTAGGGTGCGACCGTTCGCTTCCCGCTTTCGCTTCAAGCTTCAAGACAGGAGAGCCCCACCGATGCGCCGTCCCCTGCCCCTGCTGCTCACCGCGCTGGCCCTCGCCCTGGTGGGCTGTGAGAAGAAGTCCGCCCCAGCGCCCACGGCCGCGCCCGCGTCCCAGGAGGGCTCGGCCACGGCCGCCCCTCCGGGTCCGCCGCCCGCGGGCACCCTCCTGATTGGCGAGGTGGGCAGCCTCACCGGCTCCGAGGCCACCTTCGGCATCTCCGCGCGCAACGGCATCGACCTGGCGCTGCAGGAGGCCAACGCCGAGGGCGGTGTGCGCGGCCAGAAGCTGGTGGTGCGCGTCTACGACAGCCAGGGCCGCCCGGAGGAAGGCGCCCAGGCCGCCACCCGGCTCATCGCGCAGGACAAGGTGGTGGCGCTGCTGGGCGAGGCCGCGTCGTCCGTGTCCATGGCCATGGCGGACAAGGCGCAGGCCGCGCGCGTGCCCATGATTACGCCCACGTCCACCAGTCCGGAGGTGACGAAGAAGGGCGACTACATCTTCCGCGTCTGCTTCATCGACCCGTTCCAGGGCCTGGTGATGGCGAAGTTCGCGCGGGAGAACCTGAAGCTGTCCAAGGTCGCGATGCTCGTGGACAACAAGAGCGCGTTCTCCGTGGGGCTGGCTGAGGTGTTCGAGCAGAAGTTCAAGGAGTTCGGCGGCGAGGTGCTGGGCCAGGAGAGCTACTCCAAGGGCGACACCGACTTCCGCGCGCAGCTCACCGCGCTGAAGAACCGCAAGCCGGAGGCGGTGTTCGTGCCCGGCTACTACACCGACGTGGGCATCATCGCGCGGCAGGCGCGCGAGGTGGGCCTGCGCGTGCCGCTGCTGGGCGGTGACGGGTGGGACTCCGACAAGCTCTTCGAGCTGGGCGGCTCCGCGTTGAATGGCAGCTACTTCTCCAACCACTACTCGCCGGACAACCCGGACCCCGTCGTGCAGGGCTTCCTCAAGAAGTACAAGGCCGCCTACGGCGCGGTGCCGGACAGCGTGGCGGTGCTCGCGTACGACGCCGCGCGGCTGCTGGTGGACGCGATGAAGCGCGCGCCGGACACCAGCGGGCCCGCCATCCGCGACGCGCTCGCCGCGACGAAGGACTTCCCGGGCGTGGCGGGCACCATCAACCTGGACGCCAACCGCGACGCGGTGAAGCAGGCCGTGGTGATGAAGGTGCAGGACGGCAAGGCGGTGTTCGTCACCACCGTGAAGCCGTAGCGCTCCACCCGTCCCGGCCGCCCGTCCCCGACGTCAGGGGATGGGCGACTGGATGATGTAGTAGATGGACTGGAAGTAGGTGTTGAGCGAGCGCAGCAGTTGGATGAGGAACGGCCAGCTCAGCACGGTGAAGCCGAAGAACGCCGCCGTGATGACGCCGTACTCCGCCATGGCCTGGCCGCGCTGGAGGCGGCGCTGGAGGCTAGTGGGCATCGTGAGTCCCCGCTGAGTCGCCGCCCTTCGCCTTGTTGCGCTCGCGCTTGTAGGCGGCCGGGTCCGCGCACTTCTTCATGCACTTGTCGCGCGCCTGGCCGGCGATCTGGATGCACATGGCCACCGCGTTCTTCGCGGTGTCCTTGCACACCTTCTCCATCTTGGCCTTGTCCTCCGCGCACCGGCGCTCGCACTTGGAGGCGCCCATGCCCGGCGTCGCCCACAACAGCGCGCCCATGCCCAGTGCCAGGGCTCCCCTGGTGAACCGCATCATCGTCCGCTCCTTTTCGCGCCCGTTCATGGCGCGCCCTGGGCCCGCATCAGCGACAGGTGGAACTCCACGTCGCGCTGCGCGGCAGGTTGCCGCAAGGTGGCCTGTCCGCGCAGCCCCGTGCGCGTCAGGGTGATTTCGGTCGTCTGGAAGCCCGCCGGGCGGCCCTCGGACACGTTCCAGCCCTGGGTGCGCAAGAACTCCCGGTAGCCCTGCTCTACGTCGGGGAGCGTCGTGTCCGGCACCCGGCCCGTCACGGTGACGTTGGTGGCGCCCTCCATCCGCAGCGACAGGGACGCCGCGTCCTTCAGGCCCTGCGGCACCGGGACGCCGTCCGGCACGCGCCCCGCGCGCTCCAGGTAGCGGGCCATGCGCGCGGAGGAGACGAAGACCATCGTCTCACCGCCCTGGTGCAGCGTGGACATCAACCGGACCTCGTCGTCCTTGGGAACCCAGTAGCCCACGTAGCCGGCGTTGTCGTTGAAGCGCATGCCCACGACGGGCAGCCCCTGGTCCAGGAGGAACTTGCGGTAGTGCTGCAGCACCTGGTCCGACGAGTCCTTCGTCGCGAACCACGCCACGGCGATGGGCGTGTCCGGGCCCAGGTAGTCCGCGGCCAGCGCCTCCGGACGGCCCCCATTGGGGTAGGGCGGGAAGTACGACAGCGTGCGCGCCAGCACCGCCTCATCGTGCTTCGTGCGCTCCAGGCCGCGCGCCTCTTCCGCCACCGCGTCCACGGCCGCTTCGGCCCGCTCCAGCTCCGTGCGGGTGCCGCCGTAGCGGACCTCCTCCCAGCCCATGCCGAGGAGCGTGCCCGCCACGGCCACCGACACCAGCACCGCCGCGGTGCGGAAGGCGGGGTGCGTGGCCCACTGCATCAGCACGACTCCGAGCTCTTGCACCCCATGTACCACTCACCGCGCTCGGGGTGATCATAGGTGCCGCGGTTCTTGTCGTCGTCCCAGTCGCGCCACTCCTGGTTGAAGTAGCGCGTGCTCCCCTCCTGGTCCACGGTGTTGGCCGGTGTCTGCATGTTGGCCAGATGCGGGTGGATGGACAGGTACGGGTCCGAGGGCGCGTCCTCGAACGCGTACAGCATCGTGCCGTCCAGCAGGTCCTCGGTGATCTTGTCCCGGAACTCCTCATGGCTGGCCACCATCTGGTAGTAGGTGTTGACGTTCGTGTAGGTGTTTTTCACGCGGTCGTACATCTCACCGCTGCCGTCCGACGGGGAGATGTCCGCATCCTCCGTCAGGGCCCAGGTGTCGGTGAGGATGGCCATCCGCTGCTCGGCGAGGAAGTAGGCGTTGCCGTCCTCGCCGCCCACGCCCTGCTGCGCGTTGTCGTGGACGTTCTCCACGCCTTCCTGCTTCCAGTTCTTCTTCGTCAGCTTCACGCCATCGCTGAACTCCGGCAGGAACTCCTCCGGCAGCAGGTAGTTCTCCACCACCGCGCGGGCGGAGCACTTGATGAGGCCGCCATTGGTGAACTCGTCCCCGTAATCGTCCGCCAGGCCGCCCAGGGCGCCCGCGCCCTTGTCCGGCGCTTCACACGTCACCTGCTTGGCGTCGGTGTTCATCCAGCAGACGTGGGCGACGACCGCCGTGTGGTGGTCCGTGTCCTCGCAGTCCGCGTAGTTGCTGCCGGACATGACATCCGGCCGGTCGATGCCGGACTCGTGGTCGCAGTACGTCAGCCGGGCGTTGTGCTGGACGCTGGAGAGGCCGCCCTGCGGGCCCGTGCCGCCGCCGCCGCTCTGCTTGAGGGCCTTCGTATAGTCCTGCGTGGTGAAGTCCCACACCGTGGTGACCGCGGCTTCCTGCGCGTCCAGCGAGTAGCGCAGCAGGTCGTCCAGGAAGAGCGCGTACATGAAGATGGGGATGAGCGCGATCATCGACAGCGCCATCTCCACGGAGGCGGCCCCCCGGAGGGCACGGCGGGACGGCGTCACCAAGCGCGGCATCAGGCGGCTCATAGCGTCAGGTCCTTGGCGCCCGCGAGGTCGGCCGCGTCCGAGTTGCCGGCGTTCTCCAGCACCTCCGACGCCTCATCGGAGGTGAAGGGGTGCAGCTTCACGCGCCAGTAGGGGTTGAAGAGGCCCGGGGCCTCCTTCCAGCCGTTGGGGCCCAGGCGGTGGTAGTAGACGAGCGCCTTGGACAGCGCCGCGCCCTCACCCGGCGCGAGCCGCAGCTGCCCCTTGCCCTGGGCACCGTGCGTGAGCGCGAAGGAGCCGGTGTCGTTGAGCTCCCACGGCGCGCGGTCCGCGTCGCCCACGAAGAACTGCTTGGTGACGTAGCTGTAGACGCTCGGCTGGCCCCAGTCCTCGCTCGGCTCGTCGGTGGCGCGGAACTTCATGAAGCAGTTGCCGCTGCCCGAGCAGCTCATCAGGTCCTTGGTGTTGATGCCCTTGAACTCGTCGTGGTCCCCGCTGTGGGCCCCGCTGGGGGTGTGGCTGCCGCCGCTGTCGCTGCTCTCGACGACGGCCTCGTAGTTCCAGGCGCCGAAGCCGTGGCGCCACTGCTGCATGATGTAGCCGTGCTCGTCGGCGACGACGACCTTGCCCTCGTTGCCGCCCACCTGGCCGGGACCGTGGATGTTGCTCTTGGTCTGGGCGACCTTCGCCGTGCCCTGGTGGCCGAGGATCATGTGGGTGCCCTCGCTGGGGATGTCCTTGAGCAGGTCCTGGATGAACTCGCTTTTGTAGTAGGTGGGCAGGCCGTTCATGATGACCGGGAGGCTGCGGTTGGCCGCCCAGCCGGGGCGGGACGCGTTGGAGATCTCCGTCATCACCCGGGCGCGGGCCTCGTTGCTGCTGCCGGCGCGCGGGCAGTTCATCCCGTCCACCGCGCAGTCGAACTCGGTCGAGTTCATGCTGCCCACCGACGAATTGAGGTCGCTGGCGCCCTTGGCGCTGTACTCGGTCAGCTCCAACAGGCTCGCGGACTGGCCGTCGCGCAGCGCGTTGCGGGCCGCGCGGTGGGCCGACTTCTGCGATTCGTGGATCTGGTCCGCCATGCGGTTGAGATCATGGATGACCTTGTTGAAGGCCTCCTCCACGCCCTGGACCTTGTCGTCGTACTCGCTGGCCTTGTCGCTGTAGTCCATGGCGATCATCAGCGCTTCGAGCGCGTCGATGCAGTGCTGGATGTTGTAGGGCGGGCACTGCGCGGCCTCCAGGCCCGCGATGATGAAGAAGCTCATCTGCCCCGCGCGCATCATGTCGCCGGTGGCGCTGGCCGCGGCCATGTACCCGTGCACGGACGTCATGCCGACGTAGGCGGAGGCGATGGCGCGGTTGCTGACCGCGTAATAGTTGAGCGCGCGGGCCTCCACGACGCCCATGGAGTAGGCGAGCGCGTCGCTGTGCTGCTGCAGGCTCATCTTCTCGCGCAGCGCGTGGCTGAGGTTGAAGCTCAGCGTCGTCATCAGCGCCAGCAGGAGAAACGACAGGCACGCGAGCACCAGGGACTGGCCCCGAGCCCGCCGCCGCGCCGGAGCGGACCTCACGGTTCGAACGGGAAGATGCATTCGTTGTCCTCCGGAAGCGCCTTCTGCGTGAGGTAGAGGTTGGAGTGCATCCGCATGATGTACGTGGCGCGGATGGGCATGATGTAGAGTTTGTTGTCCGCGGCGGCGTCGTACGGGGCCATCTTCTTGAAGATGAACTCGTCGCGGGCCCCGTCATTGCCCAGCCGCAGCACGTACGGCAGGTTGCGACCGCGCGCGATGTTGTAGATGACCATGTCCGCGAACGGGATGGGCATCCGGTAGTTGAACGTCACCTGCACGCTCAGCTTGGTGCGCAGGCTGTCCGCCCAGCCGTTGGCGCCGGAGGCGACCTTCGGGTCGTCGAAGTCCATCTCCTTGTTGTCGTGGGAGCCGGACCCCATGTTCCCCTTCAGGGGGCCGCAGATGGTCACCTCCGCGAACTTCAGGCCGGAGGCGTCCGCCATCTGATTCTTGCTGATGTCGCCGGACTCCCACTTGGTCTTGAAGTCCTGCGCGCTGGTGATGGGCTTGATGGTCTCCGCGCCACCGTTGGCGGCCTGGCTCACCATGGGCAGCAGCACCGCCAGGGCGGCGCGCTCCATGGTGGGGATGTCCGCGTTGTGGATGGAGCCGGCGCGCACGGCCTTGTAGGCCGCGTACTTCGTGAGCAGCCGCGCCTGGTGCATCAACCCCAACTGGAGGATGCCCAGCAGCAGGAATACGAATAGGGGCAACACGATGGCCGTCTCCACCGCCACCTGGCCTGATTCGTCGCTGCGACGCATGCTTCGCCCCTGTACTGAAAAAACCCCAGGGTGGGAGCCTTCCCGACCCATTGTGCCGCTACCTTACCGCCAGGAGGCCGCCCTCCGGGAATCGGCCAAGTGGCCCGGGGAGGCGAGCCCGCCCCCCGGCTTGCTGACATTATCGGCCAGGCAGGTTCCCGGGGTGCTTGACGCTGTAGGGTCCTCATGGTTGGCACGGGTCATCGCGCAAGGTGCGCTGGAGGCGATTCGATGAACTGGCACATGGCGAAGCGAATGGGCGTGGTCCTGGCGGTGGCGTTGCTGGCGGCCTGCGATGACAGCGGCGGGGGCACCGACAAGCCGGACGGCGGCGGGGGCGGTGGCAAGGAGGCGTCCGCCGGCCCCGGGCTGGGCAGTTCCACGGCGCAGCCCCAGGGCGCGTCCTTCACCCTGCCCGCGGGGCTGACGCTGGAGAGCCCCATCAAGAGCTTCTCCCCGGAAAATCCGGTGGACTGCGACGACAAGTTCCGGGACGAGGGCAAGGGCAGCGGCGAGGACGTGACCCTGTGCCTCATCTTCAACAACACCACGGGCGGTCCCATCACCCTGACGCTGCCCCCGGGCCTCATCTTCGTGTCGAAGGACGGGGACATCCAGAACGGCCTGCTCGCGCAGCGGGTCACCATTGAAGTGCCGGCCGGTGAGCGCTACTTCGTGCCGCTGTTCACCTACTGCGCCAACCAGCCCCGCTCCACGAGCGGCGTCGGGCAGGACTACGCGCTGGGCCCCGTCATCGAGTACCCGGGCTTCAAGGAGATGTACTCGCTGCTCGAGGGCAAGACGCTGGAGCGCCCGGACATCGTGCCCATCCAGCGGGCGGTGACCCACCTGACGAACGGCGAGGGGCTGTCCGACGCCGACCGCGCGGCCCTCAAGGCGCTGTAGTCCCCGTCCGGCGGGTTCCGTCCGGCGGCGGGCCTCACCGTCGCCGGGCGATGTCCTGGATGAGCTGCACGTAGCGGCGCTGCTGGGGGTTCAGCTTGAAGGCCTTGCGCAGCGCGTCCTCCGCGAGCGCCCACTGGCCCTCCCCCCGCGCCACGTCGCCCAGGAAGGCCCAGCCCTCTTCCAGCGCGGGCTCCTGGCGCACCAGCTCCTGGAGTTCCTGGATGACGAGCCGGCCGTGGGCCTCCGGCTTCATCAGGTAGCGCGCCCAGGCGCGGTGGGCCTGGTAGAGCGGCCGGGGGTCGATGTCGCAGGCGTACTCGAAGTATTCGAACGCGCCCGCGAAGTTGCGCGCCTCCAGGCGCCGCTTCGCCTCGTCGAACTGGGTGGTCGCGTCCAGCAGGTCGGTGCGGATGCGGAACTGTTCGGCCGCGGTGGGCCGGCCGGTGCCCCGGGCCTTCTCCCGCTGGGCCTGGCGGCGCTTCTTCCACAGCGCGTTCTGCTCCGGCTCCGACAGCGCGCCGTAGGCCCGGGCATAGGCGGCGAGCAGCCCCTCCGCCTTCTCCTTCAGCTCCGCCGTGTGGAAGCGCAGCGGGGAGAAACGGTCCGCGGCGGCGAGGAACGCCTTCTTGAGCGCCACCGGCTGCACGTCCTCCGGCACGTCCAGGAGGCTGAACGGATCCTGGCTCCGGTGGGAGAGGAACGCGCCCAGCAGGCACAGGGCGTAGAGCCTGCGCAGCACGGACTCCATGTCGAAGCCGGTGCGCTCCAGCAGTTCGTTGAAGGTGGGCCGCTGGCGCAGGGCCTGGAAGAGGCGCGCGTCCCTGGACGACAGCTTGGGCGCGGACTCCACGCCGGGCATCTGTCCGAAGCGGCGGTCGTCGGTGAAGGTGAAGTGCGTGGTGACGGCGTCGAAGGGCAGCACGGTGGAGACGCCGGTGAGGATGAGCTGCGCGCTGTTGGCGCGCACGGTGGCGTCCGGGGGCTCCACGTCGGAGATGAGGCGGTAGCGCGCCTCCGTCCAGCGGAAGCAATCCAGCAGCTTGTGCGCCAGGTTCGCCTGCAATTGCTTGTAGAGGTCGAAGGGGCTGATGAGCGCCTTCTGCACGAGCAGCGCGCCCATCTGCAGGCCGGAGGACACGCTCTCCCCCAGGGCCTTCTGGTAGTCGCCTTCCGTGAGGCGGCCCTTCTCCACCAGGTACTTGCCCAGCGTCTCGTGCAGGAGGTTGGAGTGGCACGCCACCGGGGCGCCGTCCTCGAAGGTGATGCGCTTCTCGCGCTGGCGCACCTTGAGCTCCAGCGTGCAGGTGCGCTCCTCCACCATCAGCGCGTGCAAGAGCAGCGGGAAGGGCGTGTCCGCCAGCGTTCCCTCCCGCTGGCGCAGCACCTGGGACGGTGAGGGGAACATGCGCGGGGCGGGCCTCGTGGCGGCACGCGACAAGCCCGGGAGCGGGCCTCGCGCGGGCTATTCCGCGTCGTCCCCGCCCAGGTCATCCGTGGCGTAGGGCTCATCGTAGGGCCCATCCTGGTAGCGCTGGTAGCCCCCGGGCAGCGCCTGCGTGGGCAGGTAGCGGGTCGCGTAGGCCCCCACGCCCATCATCACCAGGGCCACGGCGGCGTACGTCAGCGGGCGGGACGGGCGCGCCCGGTAGGCCCACCAGCGGTCGCGGCGGCGCTGGAAGCGGGGCGCCACGGTGTACTCGCGCCAGGCGGCGTCGCGCGTGGCCTTCGCCTCCGCCGCGAGCCCCTCCTTCGCCAGCACGCGGGACAGCAGCACGCGCCCCTCCACCGAGCCCTGGCGCACCTGGAGGAAGCGCTCCAGGGCCTCGCGCGCGCCCTTGAGGTCGCCGTGCAGCAGGCGGAAGCGGCCACGCTCCAGGTCGATGGCGCCCTGCTTGTAGTCGGCGTCCAGGCGCGCGGCCTCATCCAGCAGCAGCTCGCCCTTGGGCGCCTCGCCCGCGCCCAGGTAGGCCACGCCCAGCAGATACAGGGTGTCCACGTCGTCGTCGCCCGCGTCCAGGTTGGGGCGCAGCAGGTCCACGGCTTCCTGGTAGCGCTTCTGGCCCAGGCGGATGTCGGCCAGCTCCGCGCGGGCGCGGCGGTCGTGGGTGTTGGTGAGGATGGTGCCGGCCAGCGCTCCGGCGCGCTGCCACTTCTTGAGGGCGCGCACCGGACTGGGCAGCACCTGGAGGGTGAAGCGGTCCGCCGTGAACAGCAGCAGGGCCAGCACGGCCAGGGACACGAGCGGGCTGCCCGTCAGCATCGTGAGGCCCATCCACATCAGCCACTTGGTCAGCACGCTCGACGTCCTTCCTCATCCACTAGAGCAGCCGCGCACAGACGGCGCTGTGCACGTCCGCGCCACGCTCCGTCAGGGCCAGCCTGCGCCCGTCCCGCGTGGCGAAGCCATGGGCCACGAGGCGCTCCACCTCCGCGCGCCGGGGCTCCACCGGCTGGCCGTATCGCTCACACACGGCCTCCCAGTCCACCCCCGACACCAGCCGCAGGCCCATGCTCAGTCGCTCGGCGAAGAGTTCCTCCGGCCCCAGCGCCTCGCGGCTCGCCTCCGGCACCCGGCCCTCCTCCACCGCGCGCAGGTAGGCCTCCGGGCTGCGCAGGTTGACGTAGCGGTGGGGCTCCGGCGTCAGCAGCATGCCGGTGGCGCCCACGCCCAGCGCCAGGTACTCGCCGCCCGTCCAGTACAGCGCGTTGTGCCGCGAGCTGAAGCCGGGGCGCGCGTGGTTGGACACCTCGTAGCGGGACAGGCCGTGGGCGCCGTACACGTCGCGCACCGTGCGGGCCATGGCCACCACGTCGTCGTCCTCCGGCAGCGAGAGTTCCCCGCGCGCCAGCTGCTTGGACAGGGGCGTGTCCTCCGCCAGCACCTCGCGCTCCACCGTCAGCGCGTAGGTGGACAGGTGCTCCGGTTGCAGCGCCACCGCGCGGTGCGCGTCCGCCTCCACCTGCGCGCGCGTCTGGCCATGCACGCCGTAGATGAAGTCCAGCGCCACCACCGGGAAGTCCGCCTTGCGCGCCGCCGCCACCGCGCCCTCCACCATGGCCGCGTCGTGCGCGCGGCCCAGGGCCTTCAGCGTCTCCGGCTGGAAGGACTGCACGCCCAGGGACAGCCGGTTGATGCCCGCGGCGCGGTAGCCGGCGAAGCGCTCCGCATCCGAGCGCTCCGGGTTGCCCTCCAGCGACACCTCCAGCCCCGGGGCGAGCGACATGCGCGCGGCGATGCCCTCCAGCACGCGCGCGACGTGGCGCGGGTGCCACAGGGACGGCGTGCCCCCGCCCAGGAAGAGGGACTCCAGCGGCTTCGTCCGGAGCTCCGGGTTCAGGGACAGCCGCGCGTCCAGCTCCGCCAGCACCGCGTTCGCGTACCGCTCCTCCGGCACCTGGCGCGCCACGGCCACCGCGAAGTCGCAGTAGGGGCACTTGGCCAGGCAGTACGGGAAGTGCAGGTAGAGCCCGAAGCGGGCCGCCTGCATGCCCGTCAGCGGATCCGTGGGCGCGGCGAAGGACATGGAGGTGGAACCTCTACTTCAGGGCCTTCAATTGCGCTTCCAGCCTCGCCACCTTCGCCTTGGTGCTGGCGGCCGATTCGAGCGCCGCCTCGGCCGCCATCAGCTTGCGCTTCATGGAGGCCAGGTCCGCCTTGAGCTGGTCGCGCTCCTGGGCCCATTCGGCGGGCACGGCCGCGCCCGCTGCGGGTCCGTCCTCGAGCTGGGCTTCGAGCACCTGCCGGGCGGCCTGCTCGGCCTGGAGCGCGGCGCTGACCTGGGCAAGCTTCGCCTCCAGCGCGGCCTTGTCTCCCTGCGAAGTGCTGCCGGACTGCGTGAGCTTCGCTTCGAGCGCCGTCTTCGCGGCCTGCTCCGCCTGGAGCGCGGTGGTCGCTTGCGCGAGCTTCGCCTCCAGCGCGGCCTTCGCGGCGTCCAGGTCCTTCACGCGGGCAGCCTGTGCTTCCGCGACGCGGCGCTTGGACTCGGAGGCTTCGAGCGCGCCCTCCACCATCTTCACGCGCTGGTGGAGCCGGTCCACCTTGTCCGCTTCCGCACGGGCCGCCTCCAACTGCTCCGTGAGGGACGCCAGCTCTTCACGCTGTCCGCCCTGCCCCACTGACAGCGCGTCCACGCGCGCTTCGGCCTCGGCGGCGTTCACCCGGGCGTCCGCGGCCTCGGCTTCCACCGCCTCGCGCCGGGCCCGCTCCAGCGACAGCTCTTCCTGCGCCTTGGCGACCAGGGCCTGCAGGCGCTGCAGCTCCGCCTCGCGCTGACCCGAGGCCGTCTCCAGCATGGACACGCGCGCCGCGAAGCCGATGCGCTCCGCCTGCGTGGTGGCCACCTTGCGCTCCACCGCGGCGAGCTGCTGCGCGTGCTCCTCGCGCTCGGCGTGCGCGGCCGTCACCTGGGCCGTCAGCTCCGCCACCTTCGCCTCGGCCTCGTGCACCGCTTCGCCGAGCGCCGCCGCGTCCGATTCCATCCGGTCGCGCAGCGACATCTGCTCGGCCTCGGCCGCCTCCAGCACTTCGCGCAGCGAGGCCAGCTCCGACTCGGCCATCCGCGCCCGGACCTCCGCCGCCTCGACCTCCTCGCGCGACCCTTCCCGCGCCTGGGCCAGCTCCGCCTCCAGCGCACGGACGCGCGCCTGGGCCTGGCTGGCCTCCGCGGCGCGGCCTTCCAGGGCGCTGCGCAGCGAGGGCAGCTCCGCGGCTTCCCCCGTGCGCGCGGTGAGCGCGGCGCGCAGACCCACCGCGTCCGCGTCCTTCAGCGCGAGCGACCGCTCCAGCTCCGTCACCTGCGTCTGGAGCGAACGAAGCCCGTCCTCCACCACCGCGAGCTGCCGGCGCGCGGCGTCCCGCTCCTCCTCCAGTTGCTTCGCGCGGGTGTGCGCCTCCTCCAGCGAGCTGCGCGACCAGTCGCTCTCGCTCTCCAGCGTGCCCAGCGAGCCCTGCGCCTCCGCGAGCGCCGCCTCCAGCTGGCCCATGCGCAGCGACAGCGCGTCGCGCTCCGTGGTGAGCGTCTGGACCTCGGCGGTCAGCCGCTCCACGTCATCGAGGACGGACTGGTACTGCTCCTGGACGGCCTCCAGCGCGCCCTGGGCCTCGGACTTGCCCGCGGCCAGCTCCGCCACCCGGTCCTGCGCGAGCCCCAGCGCCTCCTTGGCGCCGACCAGCTCCTCGGCCATGGAGCCGCGCGACTCGCGTTCCGCCTGGAGCTCCTCCGTCAGCCGGGGGACCTCCGACTCCACCTCCGCCAGGGCGCGGGACAGGTCCTTGCGGTCCGCTTCCGACGCGGCCAGCTCCGCCTCCAGCGCGGCGATCTTCGCCTGCGCCAATTGCGCGCGCTGCTCGTCCTGGGCCTGCGACCTTCCGGGGACGCCCGCCGTGGCCGCGTCCTTGCGCGCCTTCTCCAGCGCGGCCCGCAGGGGGGCCAGCTCCGCCTCGCGCTCCGCGTACAGCGCGCGCGCCCGGGCCAGCGTCTCCGTCTTCTGCTTCAGGATGCCCCGGAAGAACTCCAGCTTCTCCTCGGGCGAGCCGCCCATGGGCAGCCGGGGCTCGGCGGGCTCCGCGAACGGGTCCCCCTTGCCGGGGCTGCGCGCCGCGGCCGCTGGGGACAGGGGCGCGGTCGTGGGCCTGTCTCTTATACAGATCTGACGCTGCCGACGACTAGTCGAGTGGAGATCT
>NZ_RAWG01000179.1 GCF_003611735.1 Corallococcus sicarius
GGGGCACGTAGGACGCGAGCCCTCCCAGCAGGGTGATGAAGGCGAGCATCCACACCGCGTGGAGCACCGCCGACCAGCGCGTCTTCGCGCCGGCGTTGATGTTCGCCGCGCTGCGCCCGATGCCGCCCGTCAGGAGCAGCGTCTTGCCCAGGCTGAACTCGCGCAGCGTGCCGTGGTCCACCTCCGCCATCGGCACGATGACGGGCTGGCTGTCCGGCTTGATGGGCACCCCCTGGAAGCGGGTGGCGTCCACGCCCAGCGCGATGAAGCGCTGCTCTTCGGTCCGGAAGCGCAGCTCCTCGGGCTCCTTCGGCGGGCCCACCAGCGCCAGCGGCGTGTCGGCGGTGAACTTGTGCGTGTCCCCCTCCACGTCCCGCACCGCGCGGCTGCGATCATTGGGACGGTTGAGCATCACGTCCCCCAGCTCCCTCAGCAGCGCCGCGTTGTCGTCCTTGAAGCCGTCCAGTCGCACCAGCTCCGACTTGGGAATGGCATACGTCGTCGTACAGGCCGACAGCAGGGTTGCGGCGGTCAACGCGGCGCACAGGCGCATGGATGCGGCTCCTCCGGGGTGGGTTTGAAAGCCTAGCCCGGTGCGTGCCCCGGCGCCTACCGGGGCACGCGGCCGGTGCTTCAGCGCAGCTGGTAGTTCGCGTTCAGCACGTCCGCCTGGGTGCGGCCCATCACCCAGCCGTCGTGGTAGACGACGCCCACCGGCGCGACGGTGTCGTTCCGGTACAGGCCGATCTTCAGGTAGTTGAGCTGCCCGCTGTACTGCGTCGCGATGTAGCGCTTGGGCAGCACCAGGTTGCCGTTGTAGTACAGCTCCACGAAGCCCACGGTGGAGTTGGGTGACCACTTCACGTGGAAGACGAAGTCGTGCCACGCGTTGCGCACCAGCGGCGTCTTCCAGACGATGACGCCCGGGTCCCCGCCGATGTTGAGCCGCATCTCCTCGCCGTAGACGTAGAACTCCACCGGCGGCGAGCCGCAGCAGCCGTCGTGGTGCCACTGGGTGAAGAGCTGCCAGGTGTTGACGCTGGGGAAGTCCGACGCGAAGCGCGTGCTCCAGCGGTACCAGTACTCGGAGCCCGCGGGCTCCTTCGTCTGCTTGAAGATCTCATTGCGGTTGCCGCTGGAGTTGATGGGATCGTCGCCCTGACGCACCGTGGCCTTGAGGGCGTAGCCGCCCTCGCGCACCGGCGAGGGAATCACCTGCAGCCGGTCCGAGCTGACCATCTGCGTGCCATCCCACTGGGTGCGATCCCCCGACTCGAAGTCGCCCCGCCAGACGATGCCGCCGGGCGTGGGGGCGGGGATCGTGCCGGCGCACGGACGCGCCTCCGCGATGCTGGCCCAGTCATTGAGGCTGTTGCCCTGCACGTAGATGCGAACGCGGCGCGTGTTCACCGGGGTGAAGGCGTACGTCTCCGCCGCCGTCGTCGTGCCCAGGCTCTTGCCGCTGTACACCTGCGTGTAGTTCATCCCGTCCGGCGACACCGACACCGTGAAGGTGTTGATGCGCGTGTTGCCCTGGTGCCACGCCACGGACACCCCGCCCAGGCCCTTCGTCGCGCCCAGGTCGTAGTCGATCCACTGGCCCTTCCCCAGGCTGCTCCAGCGCGTGTCCAGCCGGTCATCCAGGGTGTTGGCCGCGACGCTGCCGGTGCCGTCGTCGCCGCTGGCGATCACGCTGCTGGGGGTGAGCTGGGTGCAGTTGCTGGTGGTGAGGTCTTCGTCCGACGAGGACACCGGCGGCAGCCGGTCCTCCGGAAGGGAGTCTTCCGGTGCGCCACAGCCAAGGGCGCCCAGGACGAACAACGTTTCAACCAGGAGAAGGGTTTTCTTCAAGGAATGGCCCAGGGGGAAAGGACAGGCAGTGAGAACGCCGTGCTCCCAGGACATGAAGACAGGAGCACGACCGGGGAATGTCTGGCTTTACGGCGGGCAGTCGCCTTCCGCGCTCCGGGACCTGTGCGACAGGGCCCTCGCGGCAGAAGAAGACAAGCGGTGTTTCGTGGGTGCTGTGCTCCGTCCGGCAGCGCGGGTGCGCCGCCGTACTCCAAGGTGACAAATGGAATATCGAAGTTTTATTTCGAACACAAGCGAAGCTGAGCTCGCCTGCATGGCAGGCAGGTCTGGGTGGGAAAGACAGACATCTATTCCAGACGTCCCGGGTGGAATCCTTCAACCCCCCGCGAGCACCAATACGGCGCGTCGCGTGGGAGGCGCACCGCTGGAGCACGGTGCGTCCCGCGGGAACGCGCTGTGGTGCGGTGTGGGGGCGGAGCGGTCCCGGCGGGGCAGGGCATTTGGGACCCCTGTCCCATGGAGATGTGTCACCGGGACACCGCGTCGCCGCCGACTTGCGCGGACAGGAGAATCAGGCACAACCGCGCGCTAGAATGCCCGTGGATTCCCAGGATGCCCGCCGCGCCGCGGCCGTGAGGCCGGTAGAGTGACGCACTCCATGACGCGCCCCGTGTCCGCGCAGATTCCCCGGAGCGAGCGCAAACCGCTGTACGTGAAGGTCGTCACCCAGCCCGCGCTGCACGGCTGCTGGTCCGTGAACATCAGTGAGACGGGCATCGGGCTCATCGCCACGCCGCGCCGCCCGTCCGAGGGGCCGCACGAGAACGAGCCGGTGGAGATGTCGTTCTCGCTGCCGGACACGGGCGCCCACGTGCGGGTGCACGGCGTGGTGCGCTGGCGCCACGACACCGGCGGCGGCGCGGGCACCGTCACCGCGCTGGGGGTGAGCTTCGGCGCCTTCGAGGCGGCGGACGGCGTGAAGCTGGCGCGCTACCTGTCCACGTCGCACCTGCAGGTGGTGGCCGCCTACGCCAGCGAGGAGGAGTCGCGCGCGGTGCGCCAGGCCCTGGACGGCGTGGCCACGCCGCACTTCGCCGCCAACGAGGAGGACGCGCACGTGCTGCTGTCGCGCGGAGACATGGCCGCGCTCCTGGTGTGTGGCCAGGACGAGGCCCAGGCCCTGTCCCTGGTGGAGTCCCTGGGCGCCCAGCGCGCGGAGGTGGACCCGTCCGGCGCGGGGCCCCCGAGCGACCTGGCCTCGCGCATCGTCTACTGCGCGCCGGCCGCGCCGGAGCGGCTGGTGGCGCTCTTCAACAGCGGCCGCATCTACCGGGCACTGGGGGCGTTCCCGGAGGCGGAGGCCCTGCGCGAGTCGGTGCTCCAGGCGGGGCGCGAGCACGGCTTCCGCACCGAGCAGTGGCGGATGGCGCTGGAGCTGGAGCGCAACCTGCTGCGCGAGCGCGCGCTGGCGCAGGCGCCCGTGGGGGCTCCGGGCCGCAACGCGGAGGACGTGGGCTTTCGCAGCCCCGCCATGCAGCGGGTGATGGAGATGGTGCGCCTGGTGGCGCCCCACCGCGTCGCCGTCTTGCTGCAGGGCGAGACGGGCACCGGCAAGGAGGTGCTGGCGCGCATCCTCCACCGGCTCAGCGGCCGGGGAGACCTGCCGCTCGTCATCCAGGACTGCGGCGCGCTCACGGAGACGCTGCTGGAGTCGGAGCTGTTCGGCCACGTGAAGGGGGCCTTCACCGGCGCGGTGTCGGACCACCCGGGCCTCTTCGTGCTCGCCAACGGCGGCACCATCTTCCTGGATGAAATCGAGAACACGACGCCCAACCTCCAGGCGAAGCTGTTGCGCGTGCTGGAGACGGGCGACGTGCGCCCGGTGGGCGGCACCCAGGTGCGCCACGTGGACGTGCGCGTCGTGGCCGCGAGCAACCGGGACCTGGGCGAGGAGGTGCGCGCCGGCCGCTTCCGCGCGGACCTCTTCTACCGCCTCAACAGCTTCACCATCGACATCCCGCCCCTGCGCGAGCGCCCGGAGGACATCCCGGAGCTGTCGCGGGCCTTCGTGGAGCAGTTCAACCGCACCCTCAAGCGCTCCGCCACCGGCGTGGCCCCGGACGCGGACGAGGTGCTGCACGGCTACGCGTGGCCCGGCAACGTGCGCGAATTGCGCAACGTGATGGAGCGCGCCGTGCTGCTGTCCAGGCCCGGGGAGATGCTCACCCGGCGCCTCCTGCCGCCCGCGCTCATCAACAGCGCCGTGCCCCGCGCGGACCCCACGGGGGACGGCTCCCTGCGCGCCCGGCTCCACCAGGTGGAGCGCGAGCTCATCCGCGAGGCCCTGGAGCGCCACGGCGGCGTGCTGCGCCGCGCCGCGGTGGCGCTGGGCATGGACCCGGTGACGCTGGGCCGCAGGGCCCGGCGCCACGGGCTGTGGAAGCCGGAGGACTGACGCGCCTTCTTCGCGTCAGTGCGCCTGCATCCACCGGAGCAGGGGCGTCCACACCCACGCCTTCGCGTCCCGGGCGAGGAACAGGTCGGCGTGCCCGAAGTCCAGCGCACGCTCGGACTCCGGCCGGGTGCGCACCACGCGCAGGGTGACGTCGGTGCTGCCCAAGAGGCGCACCGAGTACTCGCCGTAGCGCCCCGCTCCGCCCGCCGCGCCCAGGTACAGCACCGGCACCTTCACGTCCTTCAGGTGGTCGTCATAGGGCACGTCCAGGCCGCACAGCTGCGCCTCCGTCTCCACCACCTCGTTGAGGCTCTGGTACGGAACGGCGAGCTGGAGGTAGTCGAAGAGGGTGGCCTCCGGCGTGAAGGCCGTCTGGAAGGGCAGGCCCGACGCGTCCGGGATGCTGGCCGCCAGGTGGTAGCCCGGCGTAATCGGTTGGAGCGGCGCCAGGAGGGCCGCGGTGGCGCCCGCCGCGATGACGGCGAACTGCCGGTTGGTGGGCGGCGCCGCGACGCTCATCTTCGCGAGCGGGGAGGCCGCGTTGGGCGCCGTCTCCGCGAGCTGCCCGATGAGCTTCACCGGCGTCCCCGGCGCGGGCCCCAGCAGGCCTCCCTCGGTGCGCCCCGCGTCGCGCGCCTTCTTCAGCACCGTGTAGCGATCACACGCCCAGCGCCGCTGCTGCTCCGCTTCCGGCGCGAAGCGCAGCACCATGTCCACCGGGATGAAGCCGTCCACCTGACGTTGGGTGTGGGGACGCTGGGACTCCGCGCTCATGTACGCGTAGCTGATGGTCGCTCCCCGGCTCCAGCCGAGCAGGAACATCCTGTCGCGGCTGCTGCTGCCGGACAGCTTGCGCACGCTCTCCGCCAGCTTCAGGCCCGCGCCCACGTCCTGCACGTGCGTGGCCAGGGTCCAGTCCGCCATGAACGCGAAGTCCTTCTCCGACTCAGGCACCCCCACCCACCTCAGGTCCAGGCCCCACACATCCACGTCGTTGCTGGCCAGGTACGCCGCCAGGGACTGGTCCGCCGGCATCGTCGCCATGCAGGTGTTGGAGAGGAACGCCGGCACGAAGCCCCAGAGGTCCCCGTGCACCATGAACACCGCCCGCGTGCTGCGCGCCGGGACCCAGGGGAACGCCTCGCGCACCACCCGGTGCACCGTGACGACATCATAGGTGCCCCGGCCGACGCGCACCTTCCACGTGTAGTGCGCCAGGCCACCGCCCAGCGACTCGCGCTTCGTGCTCAGCGCGGGCAGCCCCGACCCCAGCAGGGACCGCGCGAGCCCTTCTTCCTGCGCTGCCTGAGCCCCCTGGCTCCGAGCCTCCACCCACGACGCGACCTCCGCCGCCTCCGCACCGCCACCCACCCACAACGCCACCATCACCAACGACAGGCACAATGACCCACGCATACCGACCTCGACTCGCATGAAGATTCCCCCCGCAGTGATACGTTCGGGGCTGACATTCCTGTGCTTCCGGCCCAGGCGTTCCCTGAGCACCTTCCGCGCCAGGGTCCAAACTCTTGATTTCATTGGGGCAGCCCCGCAGGGCATGATTCACGGTTGATGGCCACCGGAAGACGCACCGCCCGCGCTCCGAGTGAAGAGGCACCCCACGGGGCGTGCTTCGAAACCGAGACATGCGCACCACGAATGGTGCGGGGCCTTCCGGACAGTGGTTCCCACCGGACCTGCCCTCCAGGGCGACTTCCTTCATTCCATCCAACACATACATCCGAAACAGGCAAGTCCTGAATGGTAGGGGAAGACGGCGGGGTGATCGCGCCCGGGGCGGAGACGGGAGACAACAACGGATCTCACCCTGACTCCCCGCCGCGGGAGGACCCATGCCCGAGTCCGTCTTTGTCGACAACATCTGGAACGATTTCGCGCACAGCTATGACGAGATGATCCCCGAGCTGCCCTGCTACCAGCGGCAGCTCACGAAGATCCTCCGGGACACCCGGGAGCGGCCCTACGTCATCGACGCGGGCTGTGGCACCGGGCTGGTGGGGCAGCCGCTCGTGCAGCGCGGCCAGCGCGTGGTGGGCTTTGACAACAACGCGGCCATGCTCCGGCTGGCGGCGCGGCGCAGGGACCGCGAGCCGGACGCGGTGCGCGCCCGCTGGACGCTGATGCCGGGGGACGTGACGGCCTTCCCGGTGGACGTGGCGGCGGACGCGGACGCGGTGGTGATGAACAACGTCCTCTTCTACGTGCGCGACCCGGAGTCGGTGCTGCGCCAGGCGTGGACGCACCTGAAGCCCGGCGGCGTGCTGTGCATGACGAGCAACAAGCGCCCCCGGCCGGACCTGGAGAAGGTGCTCAAGAACTCCATCCAGGAGTGGCAGGAGGAGGGGCGCTGGACGGAGAAGCTCCAGCGCGCGGTGACGCACCACCGCACCTGCGCCCAGCGGCTCACCACCGACCCCAACGAGATGGTGACCTTCCTGGACACCGACGCGGCGGTGCGCCTGCTGGAGAAGGTGGGCTTCAGCGAGGCGCTGGTGGCCGACGGCGACGACTACTACGGCGAGAACTTCTACGTCTGCATGCGGAAGTAAGGAGCGCACCCCATGGTGAATCCCCGATTCCAACGCAACCTCGGCGTCCTGCATCCCCAGACGATGGACAAGCTGGCCGCCACGCACGTGCTCATCGCCGGTGTGGGCGGTGCCGGCGGGCAGTGCGCGGTGGACCTGGCCCGGCTGGGCTTCGGCTGCATCACGCTCGCGGACTTCGACGTGTACGAGCGCCACAACATCAACCGGCAGATTGGCTGCTTCGAAAGCACCCTGGGGCAGCGCAAGGTGGACGTGGTGGAGCGGATGTGCCGGGACATCCACCCGGACCTGCGCGTGCACAAGGTGCACGAGGGCATCACCGACGACAACGTGGCGGCCGTGCTCGCGGGCGGCGGGGGGCTGCCGCCGGTGGACTACGTGGTGGAGGTCATCGACATCGCGGGGGCCCGCGCCAAGGAGTCGCTCCACCAGACGTGCCGTCAGCAGGGCATCCCCATCATGACGGGGCTGATGCTGGGCTTCGGCGCCGCGCTCCACGTCTTCCAGCCGGACGCGCCCCTCTATGAGGAGCTGTTCATCCTGCCGGACGGCCGCATCGACCTGCCGAAGATCATCCCGCACCTGGGCAGCTACATGCTCCAGGAGTACATGGACGCCTGCTACCAGGGCAAGGGCCACGCTCCCACGTGCGTGATTGGAGCGACCACCGCCGCGGGGCTGATGGTCAGTGAAATCATGCGCGGCGTGATGCTGGGTGCCCGCGCGATGGTGTCCTGGCCCGAGTACCTCTACGTGGACCTCTTCGACCACCGCTACGTGCGCGGCACCATCGCCCCTGCGCGGCCCGTCGTGCCGGTGGAAGAGCGCGCCCGGGGTTGATGCGGGCTTGAGGCCCCCGTGTCCCTTCCGTTCAACGGAAGGGGCGCGGGGGGCCGCGGCCTTCAAGCAGGAGCGCTACAGCACCACGCCCCGGCTGCGTGCCTCGTTGACCACCTGGTTGCCGTCCACGCCCAGCCGCCGCGCGATGAAGCCCGCCGCTCCATCCGCGTTCTTGTGCACCCGGATGAACTGGTCGTCATACGTGCGCGTGACGATGAGCATCCCGGACACGATGACGCGCTGGAGGTTGTGCTGCAGCTCGTTGCCCTCGATGACGACGTGGATCTCCGAAAACATCGACCGGGCATCCGACAGCATGTTGGACAGGTGCCGGCGCTGCTCGCTGTTGGGCACCGCCGCCTTGGCCCCGGCGCTCGTAACCAGGATCATGGGCTGCTGGGATTGCTGATAGGCATTCTGCATCTTCTGGAAGACCGTTTGGATTTCCTCCGGCGTCGGTGGAGCGTCCCAGCGCAGGAAGAAGACCTTGTCGATGACGTCTGTCTTGTAGACCGGAAGTGCCATGGCGTTCGAGACTCCTTCGTGACTGACCCAGACCCGTCCCCCGGTGCTCGTACCACCGGGCTGTCTTCCACGGGCCTGGTGCCCATCCTGCTCTTCACGGGTCGTCAAGAAACCAGCCCCGGGGGCTGACATTGTTGAGACGACACATCACGCCGTCCCTGACGTCACCAGGGACTGTGTTCTCGCCTCCGAGGCCCCCGTGGGTGTCTGGTATTGGAAGGTAGACCCCGCCTGGAGGGCAACCTGCCCCAGAGGACGGATTCCGCTGATCCTGGCATGTTTCAACAATGCCTTATCAACGGCTTATCATCAAAAGAGAAGGCCCCGGGAGCGCGGTGGCTCCCGGGGCCTTCGGTCCGCTCAAAAGGCTTCAGGCGGAAGGCTGGACTACCCGCCGGAGACGGTGGTCTCCACGAGGTTGGCGTCCGCGGCGATCTGCGCATCCGTGAAGAGGATGGGGCGCCACTTCTTCTGGGAGAACAGGATCGTCTGGTCCACGTAGTGGGGCGACTTCGGGTCACCCGACTCGCTGTACGTCAGCACCGCGTTGGCGCTGGGGCCGGCGTCGGTGAACTGCATGGCCATGACGAAGCTGCTGCCGTTGTTGATGGGGTAGCCCTCCTTGGACAGGCCGCTGGCGCTGAGCAGGGGGGTGGACCGCTTCTCGGAGTACTCGAAGACGGTGGTGCGGGTGACGCCGTAGGAGACGACGTTGGTGATGCCCTCGCGGGACTGGCCGCCCTGGACGGCGATGGGCGTGCCAGCGCGGCGGGTGACCTGCACCTCGCCCAGCGGCTTGTCCAGCGGGATGCCGGCCGTGGTGAGCACCGTCACCGCCTGCGCCAGCCTCACGAGCAGCGGGTCATCCCCCGTGGGAGGCGCGGCCACCACCGTGTGGGGCGTGGCAATGGGCTGGGCCGCGTCGAACGGGACGGAGAACAGCTGGCCGGCGTTGAGCAGGCTGGAGTTCGGGACGGTGGCCAGGAACTCGCGGAACAGGATGGCGCCCTTGGCGTCCGGATCATAGCGGCCGCTCCACGCGGTGAGGACCGCGCAGGCCTGGCTGATGTCCACCGGCTTGCCCTGGAGGTTCACCGTCGTCTTGCCAGCGCAGCGCGTGGTGAGGTCCGCGAGGGTCAGCTCCGCCATGCTGCTGCGGTTGCTGAACACGGCGGCCTTCAGCTCCTCCAGGCTGAACTTGTTGTCCGGGCCGGAGGCGGCGTTGGGGCCGGCTTCCGTGAGGGTGATGACGTTCATGCGCGTGCGCGGCGACTGGGGGACCCGCTCCAGGCCGTGCAGGGGCGAGAAGCCCGTCAGGGGCGCGGCGGGGTTGGACAGCCAGTAGCTGTCGTTCGCGTTGAAGACGAAGTCATTGCGCTCCAGCTGCGGCACCTTGGCGAAGGGCACGAGGCCGGGGCTGCGAGAGCCCGGCTCCACCTGCCACTCGTTGGCGGGGTCGCTGCCCTCCAGCGCCACCAGGCCCAGGCTGGAGTAGACGGCGTAGGCCAGGGTGGGGGCGGGCGTCGTGGCCGCCGTCACCCACTTCGTGTACGCGTCCTTGGTGAGGTTGGGCGTGGGGGTGGCGTCCGTGTACCAGGCCTTGCCCTCCTTGTCGGCGTACATGGTGTTCACCCAGGGCAGGCCCTGCTGGGTGGCGTAGACGCTCTTGAACTCGGTCAGGTTCTTGGCCTTGTTCATGCCGTGGAACTGATCGAGGAACTTGATGTTCTCGATGTTGGCGTCCCGGACGGTGAGCACCGTCTGGGCGTTCCAGCTCGTCTTCGGGGCGCCCGGCTGGGGCGAGTCCGGGATGGAGATGATGGGCCCGTAGTGGCTGGAGTACAGCGTCTGCGAGATGTTGGTCAGCGAGCCCTCCGGGAGCTTCACCAGGACGGTGAAGGTCTTGGAGGTCATCGTGCGCTCCTCGGTGCCGTACTTGTAGGTCGTCGGCTTTCCGGGGACGAGGTCCAGCTTGTACAGCGTCATGCGCTGGCCGGAGGAGAACGTGTGCGTCCACGCCACGTCCTCGTTGAAGCCGATGAGCACCGCCGGCACGCCGAGCAGGCCCACGCCGTACACGTTCATCTGACCGGGCACGGTCAGCTGGCTCTCCCACAGGCGCAGCTCGCCTTCCCAGGGGAAGTGCGGGTTGGCCATCACCATGCCCTTGCCGTTGTCGGTGCGCTCGGCGCCCAGGGCCCAGCCGTTGCTGCCGAAGTCCGTCTGGCGCAGCGTCTTCAGCTGCTCCATTTCGGGCGCCGTCGGGCGCAGGTGCGCCTGCTTGTCCACGCTCTGCGCGCCCACGGCGGGAGGCTGCGCCGACGCGATGGCGAGCGCCAGCTGGTTGATGCCGCCCACCAGCGTCAGGTCGATGTCGAACGCCAGCAGGTCCACCGCGGTGATGGGGCGCACCCAGTCCGCGTTGGCGCACTCACCGGGCAGCGACTCCTTGGGGGTCTCCGCCACGTACTTGTTGTAGCCGGCCGCGTAGCCGGTGAGCATCTGCTGCACTTCCTCGGACAGCTCCGGGAACGCCTTCTGGGCGCGCTCCATCAGGCCCATGGACAGGTACGCCAGGTCCGAGCCCACGTAGGTGTTGCCCGGGCCCTGGCCCAGGAAGCGCGCGCGCTCGCTGCGCACCTTGAGGATCTGATCCGCCAGCGGACAGATGTGGTCCTGCGCGAAGGCATAGCCCTGGCCGAAGCCGAGGCTGCCGTAGTCGTTGGCCGTGATGTGCGGGATGCCGTAGGACGTCCGGCGGATCTTCGCCGAGTACTTGGCCGTGGGGGTCGGGGGCGGCTCGACCACCGGATCGTTTTTACAGCCGGTGGAGGCGACCAGCGCCAGCGACGTGAACAAGGTGAACGACCAACGACAGGCCCGGAAAGACTGGGAACCGCCGCGAGGAGGAGAAGTATCAGGGGTGTGCTCGTGCATGCGGGGCGGAGACTAGGAAGGTGGCGATCGCGCGGTCAATGTTTCTGGGATTTGACTTTTTCACGGAGATGAAACGCGTGGATGCACCGCGTCGCGGGTTTAGGAAAGCCGGAAAGAGCGTGTGTGCTACACGGGGGAGGCCATGACGACCGAGCCCTCGCCAGCGCCTCCGGCGCGCCGCCCTCGCCGCCACTTCTCGATGATTCGCACCTTCGTGCTGGCGGACTTCGTCACGCTCGGCAACGGCTTCGCGGGGGCGGGGGCCATCCTCGCGTCCATGCAGGCCCTGGCGACGGCCAACCCGCGCTGGCTGTGGGTGGCGTTCGCACTGATGCCGGTGGCGCTGGTGATGGACGTGGCGGACGGCCGGATTGCGCGGTGGCGCTTCCGCAAGTCGCCCCTGGGCGCGGACCTGGACTCGCTGGCGGACGTCATCTCGTTCGGCATGGCGCCTGCGGCGCTGGCTTTCGCGGTGGGGCTGCGCGGGTCGCTGGACGTGGCGGCGCTGCTCTACTTCGTCGCGTGCGGCATCAGCCGGCTGGCGCGCTTCAACGTCACCTCCGCGGAGCTGTCCGACGGCACCGGCAAGGTGAAGTACTTCGAAGGCACGCCCATCCCGACGAGCCTCCTGCTGGTGATGGTGCTGGCGGTGGCGATGTGGCAGGGCCGCATCGGGGACGCGCTGTGGGGTGGGGTGTGGGACATCGGCCCGCTGCAGTTGCACCCGCTGGCGCTGCTCTACGTCGCGAGCGGCAGCGCGATGATCAGCAAGACGCTGCGCATCCCGAAGTTCTGAAGTCCTGAACCCAGGCCCCCGGCCCCGGGCGGTGGGAGTGCCCTCCAGTGGACGTTCTGGAGGACAGTTCCACTGTTTTTCCCACGATGGGGCGGTTGGCAGCCACGGGGTGGGTGCCTAGCTTCGCCACCTGATCCGCGGGGCCTCCACGGTGTGGAGTCCCTTGCGGCTTCAAGCACGTGGTGCGGCGGGAGGGGATGGGGTGGGTTCCATGACGGGGCGCTGGAGTCTGCTGGGCCTGTTGGCGGTGGTGCTGGTGTCGGGTTGCGCGGACCGGGAACGTTCGTCGCTCGCGGATGGGCGCCTGACGGCGACACCGGGTGGCGTGGACTTCGCGCGCGTCGCCATCTTCGACGCGCGGGAGTCCCAGATCACGCTGCGCAATGTGGGGCGCGCGCGCATCACCGTGGACGAAGCCTGGGTGGAGGGGCCGGAAGGCGCCTACAAGGCGGAGTTCACGCACGAGGGTCCGCACAGCCTGGTGCCCGGCAGCGAGTGCACGCTGAAGGTACGCTTCGCGCCGCTCGCTGAAGGCGGCCTGCCCGCGGTGCTGGTCATCCGCTCGGACACGCGCATCGAACCGCTGATGCGCATCCCGCTCAACGGCGCCGGCGTGGACGCGTGGGCCCGGGTGTCGCCGCGCAAGCTGGACTTCGGCCGCATCGAGGCGGATTCCACCAAGTCGCTGGGCGTCACGCTGGAGAACCCCACGGACCTGCCGGTGATGGTCACGCCCAAGCTGGTGGGCGCGGACAAGGATGAGTTCGTCGCCGAGCCCGTGACGGTGAACCCGGGCGAGCGCAAGGAATTGCCCATCACCTTCAACCCGGTGCGCGTGGGCAGGAAGCAGATCGCGCTCGCGGTGTCGCCCTGCCACGGGTGCGCGGACGTGCCGGTGCAGGTGACCGCGGAGGCGCTGGAGCGCGCGGTGGTGGCGGTGCCGGAGGTGCTGGACTTTGGCGCGGTGCCGGTGGACCGCGACGCCATCAAGGCCTCCAGCCTGCGCAACATCAGCACGGAGCCCGTCACGGTGACGTCGCTGATGCTGGACGGCACGGACGCGTCCTTCAGCCAGGCCAACACGGGTCTGCCGCTGGTGCTCCAGCCGGGCGAGGTGCGCGGCTTTGAGATCCGCTACAGCCCCGGCCACATGGGCCCGGCCACGGACCGCGCCGTCTACTCGGTGGTGAGCAAGCGCCACCCCACGTTGCCGGTGCCGCTGCGCGGCTTCGGTGGCGCGTCGGAGCTGTGCGTGTATCCGATGATGCATGACTTCCAGGAGCAGCCGCTGGGCTCCAAGGTGCGCGTCGTCGTGAACGTGAAGAACTGCGGCACGGACAACGCAGGTCCTTTGACCATCAACTCGCTGACGTGGACGGCGGACCCTTCCGCGGAGCTGCAGTTCAACCACAAGCCGCTGGCGCTGCCGTACACGCTGCCGCCCAACGGCGAGGTGAACATTGAAGTGTATTACGAGCCCACCCGCGAGGGCGCCGCTTCGGGTTCGCTGGTGATGACCACCAACGCCTTCTCCGCGGCCACGGTGCAGCTGGACTTCTTCGGCCGCGCGAAGGCGCACGAGCCGTGCGACCTGACGGTCACTCCGCAGCTGGTGGACTTCGGCACGGTGCCGCCGGGGCGTGGCGCGGTGCTGGGCGTGAAGCTGGAGAACAAGGGCACCGACCTGTGCCCCGTGAAGAACATCCGCGTGGCCCGGGACGGGGGCGGCGTGTTCCGGATGCCCGGCGGGGACCTGTTCGGCGGCATCATCTACCCGGGCGAGTGGTTCAGCTTCCAGGTGGCCTTCCAGGCGCCCTTCACCGGCGGGGACTTCGCGGGGGAGCTGCAGATTGAGCAGTACAACCCGGTGACGCCGGTGTTGCCGGTGCCGCTGACGGCGCACTCGGAGACGACGTGTCTGGTGGCGTCGCCCTGGTTCGTGGACTTCGGCCTGGCGCGCAAGGACTGCCGTCCGGCCCCCCGCGAGGTGAACTACCTCAACGCGTGCACCACGCCCGTGACCATCTCCAACGTCTTCATCGGGCCGGGGACGACGGATTCGGAGTTCACGCTGCTGGACAACCCGGCGCCTCCCGCGTTCCAGCTGCAGCCGGGTGAGTCCTTCACGGTGGGCGTGGACTACTTCGCGCAGGTGGCGGGCATGAACCTGTCGCCCCTGTTCGTGGACTCCAGCGACCTGCCCATCCCGCTGATGGTGCCGCTCATCGGCGAGTCGTCCAAGAAGGTGGAGAAGACGGACGCCTTCGTGCAGCAGGACGTGAGCAAGGTGGACGTGCTGTTCGTCGTCGACAACACGGCGTCCATGGTGGAGGAGCACCCTCGGCTGGTGTCCGCCATCCCATCCTTCGTGGACGCCGCGCGCAACAAGGCGGTGGACCTGAACATGGCGGTGACGACGACGGGCATCTCCGCGGTCTCCGGCGCCTGCCCGGGCGGCGCGCTGGGCGGTGAGGCCGGGCGCTTCTTCCCGGTGGACAACACGCGGCAGCGCATCCTCACGCTGGCCACGCCGGACGTGACGACGGTGCTGCAGCAGAACATGCAGGTGGGCCAGTGCGCGCAGGTGGAGCAGGGCTTCGAGGCGATGCGCCGCGCGCTCACCTCGCCGCTCGTGAACAACGCGGATGATCCGCGCACGCCGCTGCCCAACGACGGCAACCAGGGCTTCCTGCGCGACGCCGCGGCGCTGGTGGTGGTGTTCGTGGGTGACGAGGATGACCACTCGCCGGACGCGGTCTCCACGTACGTGCAGTGGGCGCAGCAGCGCAAGGGTGAGAACCAGCCGCAGCGGGCGACGTTCTTCGCCATCGCGCCCACGAAGACGGCGTGTGCCACGGCGGGTGGCGCCGGCACGCGCTACGCGGACGCCGCCGCGCAGACGGGCGGCGAGGTGCTCAACGTGTGCGCCTCGGACTACGCGCCCTTGCTCAAGCAGGTGGCCAGCAAGGCGTTCAGCGCGCAGGACCGCTTCCCGCTGAGCGAGGAGCCGGACGCGGGCACGGTCGTCGTCACGGTCAACGGGACGGCCACCACGTCAGGCTGGACCTATGACGCCGCGAGCAACAGCGTGGTGTTCTCCGTGGTGCCGCCGCCGGGCTCGCGGGTGAACATCACCTACCGCCGCGCCTGCGCGAACGACTGAACCGGACACCCGGAATGACGGTGGTGTGATCCCCGTGACGGGCCGGACATCCGGCCCTGAACGGGGATGTCAGCCCCCGGTGCTACAGCACTGCATCTGCCTGTGCGGATGACCAGAAAATTGGAGTCGCTCCCTCGGTGTGTACCCTGCGGAGCGTCTAGCTGCTGTTGCCTTGGGAGGCGCGCTGTGAGCACCCGAACCCCCGACGAGCATCCGAAGTCCCCTCCGCGCGCCGGTGCGCCGGGGCTGCGGGTCATCCGCGGGGAGGGCCAGCGCAGGCAGGAGCCCCTGGCGTCGCGGGACGCGGTGGCGCGGGTGCTGATGGAGGCGGGGGCGGACATGCTCCTGCGGCGCATCAGTCCCCTGAGGGCCCAGGAGATCGAGCGCAAGGTGGACCGGGTGCTGGACCTGTTCGACCGGGTGGACACCGTCCCCATGCTGATGCCGGTGCTCAAGCGGCACCTGGATGAGCTGGAAGCGCTGATGCGGGAGACCCGGGAGGTCCGGGCGGCCCGCCGCTAGGGGTGCCCGTACGGCCCTCCTTGGGAAAAACCCCAAGGGGATTCGCTGTTTGATTCCCCTGGCCTGGGGGCTTACGCTCGGGATCCGCCTTCTCGCGTCCCGGCCGTGTCCATCGAAACCTACGGCAGCTACCAGCTCCTGAAGCGCCTTGCCACGGGCGGCATGGCGCAGATCTACCTCGCGCGTCGGCCGGGGTCGGACGCGCCGGACAAGCTGCTGGTCCTCAAGCGCATCCTCCCGCACCTGTCGGAGAACGACGAGTTCGTCCGGATGTTCCTGGACGAGGCGCGCATCGCGGCGCGGCTCGCGCACCCGAACGTGGTGCAGATCTACGACCTGGGGGCGGAGGGCGACACGTTCTTCATCGCCATGGAGTACATCCATGGCGTGGACGCGCGCCGGCTCTGGAAGCGCTCGGAGACGGCGGGGCGGCCGCTGCCGGTGCCGCTGGTGTGCCGCATCCTGCTGGAGGCCAGTGCGGGGCTGGACTACGCGCACCGGAAGACGGACGCGGCGGGGCGCCCGCTGGGCATCGTGCACCGGGACGTGTCGCCGCAGAACATCCTGGTGACGTTCGAGGGGGGCGTGAAGGTGGTGGACTTCGGGATCGCCAAGGCGGCGGACCAGGCCACGGTGACGCGCTCCGGGGTGCTCAAGGGCAAGTATTCGTACATGTCGCCGGAGCAGGCCGCCGGGCAGCGGGTGGACTGCCGTTCGGACGTGTTCGCGCTGGGCGTGGTGCTGCATGAGCTGCTGACGGGGGGCCGCCTGTTCAAGCGCCCCAGCGACATGCTGACGTTGGGGGCGGTGGCGGAGTGCAACGTGCCGGCGCCGTCGCAGGTGGCGCCCCGGGTTCCTGCGGACCTGGACGCCATCGTGCTCAAGGCGCTCGCGAAGGAGCCGGACGCGCGTTTCCAGCACGCGCAGGATCTGCAGCGCGCGCTGGAGGGGTGGCTGGCCGCGCAGGCGCAGCCGTCCGGCACGGCGGACCTGGCCGCGTTCATGAAGGACCTGTACGCGGACCGGCTGTCCGAGGAGGCCCGGTCGGGTGAAGTGCAGGTGACGGACGAGGAGGCCGGCGTGTCTCCTCGCGCGGAGTCGCCGGCCGTGCCACGCCGCTCGGTGATGCGGCCGGCCTCGGCGCCGGGACGCACGGAGAATGAGCCCACCACCACGCTGCGTCCGCCGCGTGCGAACCGGCCGAGCGGGAAGGTGGAACCGCGCCGCGAGGACGCAGAGGCCGAGGCCCGGGCGGTGGATGCGCGTCCGGAGCCGCGGGGTGAGGTGCGGTCGGAGGTTCGTGGGGCCGACGCTCGGAGCAGTGTCGATGCCCGTGCGGAGGGCCGCGGCGGTGACGCCCGTGCCGAGCTTCGGTCAGAGGTCCGCGGTGCCGACGCTCGCGTGGAGGGCCGCAACGCCGACGCCCGTGCCGAGCATCGTTCGGAGGCCCGAGGCACGGATGCTCGCAACGCCGAGGGTCGCGCTGAAGGGCGCAATGCGGACGCCCGTGCCGATGTCCGCAACGCGGAGCCCCGTTCGGAGATCCGCCACCCCGACGTCCGGCCGGAGCCCCGTCAGTCGGGGTCTCGACGGGCCCTGGAATCGCCACCCTCGCGCTCCATGCGACCGGTGCGCCTGGAAGAGCCGTCCCTGCCGACCGTGACCTCGGAAGAGGGCCCCACGCTCGCGATGATGGATCCGCTGGGCAGCCTGCGCGCGAACGGTTTCCAGGTGGAGGAGGACGCGCCCACGCTCGCCATGGTGGACCCGCTGGGCCAGCTGACGCCCCGGTTCCAGGTGGAAGAGGACGCGCCCACGCTGGATCAGCGCCTGCTGGCCGCGCAGGCCCAGGAGGACGAGGACGACGCGACCCTGGACATGCGCGCCGTGTCCCGCGCGGAGCTGGATGAAGGCCCCACGCAGGACCTCCGCGCCGTGCCGCGCTCGGAGATCCCCGTCTCCCGGTCGGGTCCGTCGCCTTCGGCGGAACACCGCCATGGCCGACTCCCGGTCCCCGCGCCCCACGCCACCCTCGAGGAGATGACCGCGTCCACGGCGCCGCGCTCTTCCTCCCGCGCGCCCATGCCCAACGCGTGGGTGCCGCCGGCCCGCACGGGCACCGTCACCGAACAGTCCGTCGCGGAGCCCTCCAGGCGTCGGTGGTTCGTGTGGGGCGGCGCGGCGCTGGCGGCGCTCCTGCTCGTGCTGGGACTCTTCTGGAGCACCGGGATGACCCAGAGCGGCGTCCGCGTGGAGTCCGAGCCCACGGGCGCACGGGTCGTCTTCGAGGACCGCGTGCTCCCGGAGCGCACGCCGCTGGTGCTGCCGCAGGTGAAGCCCGGCCGTTACTGGCTCGTGCTGGTGAAGGAAGGCTACCGGGAGCTGCGCACGCAGATCGTGGTGCCCGCGTCCGGACCGCTCGTGGTGGGGCCGCTGAAGCTCGTGCCGATGACGTCCTCCGGGCGGCCCGGCACGGAGCCTCCGTCCGCCGCGCCACCCACGCCCGAAGCCGCTCCCGTCGGCGCGTCGGACCCGAAGGCCCAGGAGCGTGCCGCGGCGGTGAGCTTCGTGGTGACGCCGGGGGCGGAGGTGACGTGCAGCGGGCGCAAGCTGGGTGAGACGCCCTTCCAGCCCGTGGAGCTGCAGGTGGGCATGCATGACTGCAAGTTCTCCAACCCCGCGCTGAAACGGACCCTCAACCGCCGCATCGAGGTGCTCCCCATCGACCTCAACGTGGTGACGGTCAAGTTCGAGTAGGCGCCGTGGACCCTTCCGTGACGCTCGAGGCTGGAACCCACGTCGGCAAGTACGTCGTGCGCCGCAAGCTCGCCGAAGGCGGCATGGCGGAGATCTTCCTGTGCACCGCGCGTGGGCCGGAGGGCTTCGAGAAGGAAGTCGTCATCAAGCGCGTGCGCGCGTTCCTCGCGAGCGACCCGGACTTCGTGCAGATGTTCATCGCAGAGGCGCGGCTGGCCTCGCGGCTCAACCACGCCAACGTGGTGCAGATCTTCGACTTCGACAAGCACGAGGACACCTACTACCTGGCGATGGAGTACGTGCGCGGCTGCTCGCTGTGGGAGCTGCGCAAGCGGAGCAAGGAGGCCATGGCGCCCATGCCCACCACGCTGGTGGCGCACATCGGCGCGGAGGTCGCGCGGGGGCTGCACTACGCCCACCGCCTGCGGGTGAACGGCGAGCTGTTGCACCTGGTGCACCGCGACGTCACGCCCCACAACGTGCTCGTGTCCTACGACGGCGCGGTGAAGCTCACCGACTTCGGCATCGCGAAGGCGGGCAACAAGCTGACGAACCCCGGCGTGCTCAAGGGCAAGTTCGCGTACATGTCGCCCGAGCAGGCCCGGGGCGAGAGCGTGGACGTGCGCACCGACGTGTTCGCGCTGGGCGTCGTGCTGTGGGAGCTGCTCACCGGCGGGCGGCTGTTCCAGGGGGACTCGGAGATCGCCGTCCTGCGCGCGGTGCAGGAGAGCACCATCGTGCCCCCCGCGCGCCTCAACCCGGACGTGCCCCCGGACCTGGACGCCGCCATCTGCCGCGCGCTGGAGCGCGACCTGTCCAAGCGCTTCCAGACCGCTGGCGAATTGGAGCGCGCCCTGGCCCAGTGCGTGCTGAGCCACGCCCGCTCCGTGGACGACACCGACGTGGGCGCCTACGTGCGCAGGCTGTTCCCGGTCGCCGCCAGCAACCAGTCGCTGCCCGCGCTCCCGGAGCGCACCGCCCTGGTGGACGGGGCCCTTCCGCCGCCCGGCTCCGAAGCGGCGCCCCCGCCCCGCGAGCCCACGGCGGTGATGCCGTCGCGAAGCCATGCCTCGGGCGCCAGGCGCAGCCCGTCGCCGGATGAGGACCTCCACGGCACGACGCTGGTGCTGTCCCGCGACGAGCGCGCCGCGGAGGCCGCGAGTGACGCCCCACAACGTGCTCGTGTCCTACGACGGCGCGGTGAAGCTCACCGACTTCGGCATCGCGAAGGCGGGCAACAAGCTGACGAACCCCGGCGTGCTCAAGGGCAAGTTCGCGTACATGTCGCCCG
>NZ_RAWG01000017.1 GCF_003611735.1 Corallococcus sicarius
GGGGCGTGGGGGGCGCTGTCCTGCCATCGAACCCGGCCGCGCTGGAGCCGCGCTGGCCGGTCGCCATCCCGTCCTTCTGCTGGGCCCCCTGTGCGTTGGCGCCGCGCTCGCCTTCCGCGGACCGGGCCGACGTGCCCTCTCCGGCGGATGCCTGCGACGCGCCACCCTTCGCGGAGGCGCCCTTGGTGGCGCCGCCCTTCGCGGGGGCACCCTTCGCGGTCGCCTTGCCGGGAGTCTTGGCCTCCGCGGGCTTCGCCTTCTCTCGCGCTGCCTCCTCCCGGGGACCGCGGACGGGCTGTCCCGGTCGGGGGATGTTGGGAGGAAGGCGGACGCTCATGGGAAGGGGCCTCTTGAGGGGGGAATCAGGCCAGGTTCTTCATGTGGACGACGAGGTTGCTGTCGCTGCTGCCCAGCGTGCTCGCATCGTCGGTGGGGATGACATAGCCCTGATCCGCGCCGACGTGCTTGCGGAAGAAGTCTACCACCTCCGGATCCTGCACGTTGGCGGTGGTGCTCTTCTTGATGCCGTACGCCTGGCCGTCCGCCCCCTTCGCCTTGACGGAGTCGGGCGCGGCGGCCAGCAGGTTGTCCGTGGTGCCGGACAGACGGCCACCGCTCACAGGCTGCATCGTCATGGCCGCGTTGTGGCCCTCAATGTAGCTGACGTCGTAGTACGTCTGCCCCATCCCGCCGTTGAACTTCACTTCACCGAGCGTCGCATTCTTGCCGTCGCCGGACGCGCTGCGGAAGTTGCCGGACCAGCTGTCCGGGAACTGCACCGTCCGGCTCTCGCCGGGCTTGAGCGTGACGGAGTCCACGGCCTTCTCCCCGGCGTTGGGGGTGAAGTTCACCGTCATCGGCGTGGTGCCGTCGTTGTTCAGGGTGAGCGTGCTCTTGCCCTTCACCGCGCCCTGGGGGGGCTGCGAGGCGCCCTCCGCCTTCGCGAAGGGCGGCGCGTCCTGCGGGGGCGTGGTGTTCGGCGACGGCTGCGCGAGCGGGACCGCGTCACCCTGCTCGGCGCCGTTGGCGAACGGCTCCTCGCCGCCCAGGTCCGGCACGCCGCCGCCGTCCTGCGCGCTGTCGGCCGGGCTCATGCGGCCCTCGCCGCCGAGGAGCTTCGACAGCTCGCCCAGCACCTGCAGCGCGAGCATCTGACCCAGCTTCTCCATGCCGCCCTTGCCCGCGCCCTCCACTGAATCAAAGCCATCCTTCTGCAACAGCCCCTGGAGCGCTTGGGCCTTCGGCGACTCCGCCATCAACGGCGAGGGCCGCATGAGCGGGGAGGGAGGACGCTCGGTGGCGGTGCTGCGCGAGAGGGAGGGGCTGGGAACGGACGACTTGGACAGGGGGGAGATCGCCATGACGGGGTTCCTCGAAGGGGGACGGCTTGCAGCGGATGAGGAGGGCTAGAGCAGGAGCCGTGCCACGGCCCACACGTCCCCCAGGGCGTGACGCCCCCCCGGGATGGCTCGCGAACCGCGGGCGGGGACCGGGCAGGGTGATGAGCGCCGTCCGCCCGCTGATGTCTGGAGTCATCACCTGTGTCGCGCCTCCCGGTAGTCCCCTACGATGGCGGCATGTGGCGACGGATCCTCACCCTGGGGGGCGTGGCCCTGGTGGCCTGTACCAGCACGCACCGGGTGGCGGCCTCCCAGCCCTGGGTGCCGTGGAATCGCCCCGCGAGCCTGGGGTGGTACGACTGCGAGCCGGGAAGCACGCTCGTCGAGCGTCACACGCCCGGAGATGGTGGCCTCCCGTTCGAGCTGCGACGGACGCGCATCGGGGACCCCGGGATCCGTGCGCAGGTGCAGACCGAACGCCTGGGCCCCCAGGGCGCGCAGCGCCCCACTTGCTGCAGGTTGGCGTTTCCCCCGGGGGTCCTGGGCCATGAGCCGGACCGGGAGGAGCGCTTCCTCCGTCGGGAGGCCTTCCAGGCGGGCGGGGTCAAGGTGGAGGTCGAGGTCGAGGTCGTTCGCCGGACGACCCGGCTGGACTCAGGGTGTGACACCGTGCCCTGCCCCTGCCTGGGTGACGTCCTGGTGGAGGAGATGTCGTCCCGGCGCCCTGGCCCCGCGGGCGAGGGCGCCGTGCGCATCCGCTTCGACCCCAGCCGCTCGCACTTCTCCCGCGCTCAGGGCTGTAGCAGCCCTCCACACGGCTCCGCTCCCGACGCCAGGGGGCTCGTGGAGACCCGGGTGGCCACGGCGCTGGATGTGCCCTTCGGTCTCCAGGGCGCCCGCCACCGGTGCATGCGGGTGCGCACCTGGTTGTCGCCTGACATGCCCGTCGAATCCCTTGAGTGCCCGAGTGTCCTGGAAGGACGTGCGATGTGGCAGACGCCGGATGCGTCCGCGAGAGGTGCTCGCACGCTCGAGACGACGGAGGTGGTGTCCTTCGACTGCAAGGAGTCCCCGCCCCGGGGGCCGTGAGGCCCCAAAGAAGAACGGCCCCCCTCCGCATAGGAGGGGGGCCGTCGCACTTCAAGGCCGTACGGTCATGCTTTTCGTACGGTCGCGGAGCGAATGGCCCGCAGTATCAAGAGCAGCACCACCGCCCCGATGAACGCCACGAAGATGGTGCCCGCGATGCCGCCGAACGGAGCCCCCGTGCCGAGCGCCCGGAAGATGAAGCCACCCAGGAACGCGCCGACGATGCCCACCACGATGTCGCCCACCACGCCATAGCCGCCGCCGACCACCGCGGACGCGAGCCACCCCGCGATGAGGCCGATGACCGCCCACAACAGGATTGCTTCCAAGCCCATGTCGTCTCTCCCTGTGCCTCAAGCTGACGGGGAACAACATGGGCACGACCCGGCGTGCGCGCTCGCCCCGCCCCCAGGTCGGAGTCTTTTGGGGAAGAAGCCCGGAATTCCAGGGGCTTGACCGTTCTCCAGCCCACAGTCACGCTGTGGCCCAGCCGCTTTGAAGCGCGCGGTACGCAGTGCTCGCGGCTGGAGACTGGTGTGTCACCCAAGCGCATCTTCGAGTCCGTAGGTCCTTCCCCCCTGGCGTTTGATCGGCAGTCCTTCCGGTGCCGGCACACGCTGCTGGGGCACCCCGCGCTGGAGCTGGAGAACCTGGCCGGCGTGGTGCAGCGGCTGCCCGCGGACAACGTGTTCTTCAGCTCCGGGCTGTTGCCCAAGGACGCGGACTTCGACCGCGCGCACGTGGACTACCGCACCGGGCTGTCGCTCAAGGACACCGTGGAGAACATGATGACGAGCAACTCGTACATCATGCTCCGCGCGCCGGAGCAGGACCCCAGCTTCCAAGGGCTGTTCCGCATGTTGCTCGCGGAGGTGGAGGACCTGATGCGCGCGCAGGGCGTGGGCACCACCGCCGTGGATCCGATGCTCTACCTGTTCATCGCGTCCCCGGGCAGCGTCACGCCCTTCCACCTGGACCGGTACTCCACGCTGCTGATGCAGTTCCGTGGCACCAAGGAAGTCCACGTCTCCCCAGCGTGGGATGAGCAGGTGGTGCCCGCGGCCGACCTGGAGTCCTTCGTGGTGCGCTCCGGCTCCAAGGTGAACTACCGGGAGACCTTCGACACGACGGCGACGCGCTATGCGTTCGGCCCCGGGGACGCGCTGCACATCCCCTTCGTGGCGCCGCACTACGTGAAGAACGGCAGCGACGACGTCTCCGTGTCGCTGTCCATCATCTTCAACACCCGTGAGACGGCGCGCCACCTGCGCGCGCTGCGCACCAACCACCTCCTGCGCTCGCGGCTGGGGCCGCTGGGCTACCAGCCCACGCCCGTGAACCGCTTCCTGCCGTTGGATCACGTGAAGAGCAACGTGGAGCGCGTGGTGCGCCGCGCGCGCCGCCTCCTGCCCGTCTGAGCCGCGCGGGGACGACCCGCGACGCCCACACGCCCCCTCACCGACGCCATGCCCCGGACTGCGGCGGCCCATGCGGCCGCCTACTGACGCGTTTGAAACGCACGTTGACGGAACGGGCTTTTAAGATGCATCCTGGATGCATCTTTAAGAGCCCGCTTCCGGGCGAGGGAGACAGTCATGTCGAGCGTGTACGAGCAGATTGGCGGGGAGCCGGCGATGGCGGCGGCGGTGGAGCTCTTCTACCGGAAGGTGCTGGGCGACGACCGCATCAGCCACTTCTTCGAGGACGTGGACATGGAGCGCCAGGCCGCGAAGCAGAAGGCGTTCCTCACGCTGGTGACCGGGGGGCCCGCGACCTACTCGGGCAAGGACATGCGGGCGGGCCACAAGCACCTGGTGCAGCGCGGGTTGAACGACATGCACTTCGACGCCGTGGCGGGGCACCTGAAGGAGACGCTGGAGGAGCTGGGCGTGCCCGCGGAGCTGGTGGGCAAGGTGATGGCGGTCGCGGAGGGCGCGCGGGCGGACGTGCTCAACCGCTAGCCGGAAGAAAGAAAGGGGGCACGTCATGGCGAAGGTGAAGCATGAAGCGGCGTGGTACCCGCTGGAGCCCGGAGAGACGGTGCTGGACGGGCTGCTGCGGCAGGGCGTGAACGTGTCCCACTCATGCAGGGCGGGCGCGTGCCAGTCCTGCATGATGCGCGCGGTGGAGGGCGTCGTGCCCCCTGCCGCGCAGGTCGGGCTCAAGGACACGCTCCGGGTGCGCAACTACTTCCTCGCGTGCGCGTGCCGGCTGCCGGACGGCCAGGCGCTGGAGGTGGCGGGGGTGGGCGAGCTTCGCGTGCCCGCGCGCATCGCCTCGCTGACGCCGCTCTCACGAGACGTGCTCTCGGTGCGCCTGGAGACGGAAGGCGCACTCGACTACCGCGCGGGGCAGTACGTCACGCTGCTGCGCGCGGAGGGCCTGGCGCGCAGCTACTCCCTGGCGAGCCTGCCCCGGGAGCGCACCCTGGAGCTTCACGTGCGGCTCATCCCCGGCGGCGCGATGAGCGGCTGGCTCGCCACGGAGGCGAAGCCCGGCGACCGCGTGGAGTTGCAGGGCCCGGCGGGCGACTGCTTCTACGTCCCCGGGCAGCCGGAGGCGCCGTTGTTGCTGGCGGGCACGGGCACGGGGCTCGCGCCCCTGTATGGGATTGCCCGTGACGCGCTGGAGGCCGGACACACCGGCCCCCTCCACCTGTTCCACGGCGCCCGGGAGCCGGGCGGGCTGTACCTGGTGGACGCGCTGCGGGAGCTGGCGGCACGCCATCCCAACCTCCACTACCGGCCCTGCGTGCTGGGCGGAGGGGGAGGAGAGGTGGAGGAAGGTGCGCTGGAGGACCTTGTTCGCGCCTGCCTCCCGAAGCGGCCGACGGGCTGGCGGGCGTTCCTCTGCGGCAACGCCGAAGGGGTGTTATCCCTGCGCAAGAAGCTCTTCCTGGCGGGGTTCTCGCTGAAGGACATCCACGCGGATGCCTTCCTGCCGAGCACGCCTCGGGTGGAGCCCGTCTCCGGAGCCGCCTGACCTTGCGCCTGACCCTCCACGCCGACTACGCGCTGCGCATCCTGATGTACCTGGCCGCACGGCCGGGCAGGCCGTCGTCCACGCAGGAGATGGCGGATGCCTACGCCATCTCCAAGCACCACCTGGTGCGCGTGGTGCAGACCCTGGCGGGGCTGGGCTACGTGGAGGTGAGGCCGGGGCGCTCCGGCGGCGTGCTGCTGGCGCGGGCGCCGGGGGACATCCGGCTGGGCAAGGTGGTGCGCGCCGGGGAGCCGGACTTCCACCTGGTGGAGTGCTTCGACCGCGAGCACAACACCTGTCCCATCGCGCCCGCGTGCGGCCTCAAGGGCGTGCTGGCCGAGGCCCGGGACGCGTTCCTGGCCACGCTGGACAAGTACACGCTGGAGGACCTGCTGCGCCGCTCCAAGCCGGGGCTCGCGGACCTCTTCCTGCCGACGGGCACGTCGGAGGACCCGGGCTGAGCACCGCCCGTGCGCGTGGCGCCCGCGAGTGTCCTCGGACGACGGGATGACGGAGCGCGTCGCGTGAGCGTCGTTGACAGGGACCACCGGGGCCCGGACAGTCGCCCGCGCCATGGCCACCTATCCTGCCTCTCCCCGTGAAGCCTTCCTCCAGCTTCGCACGCTCGCCGAGGCGCTGAGCCAACCGCAAGAGCGGCCCCGCGCGCTGGTGGAGCTGCGGGAGCTGGCGGAGCTGTCGCGCGACCAGCCGGAGGGGGCGCCCCTGCGCCTTGCGTCCGTGGTGGTGGCGGTGGGCGCGTCGCAGGAGCGGCTGGAGCTGTTCATCCCCCCGTCCATCTTCGCGCCGGAGGCCTGGGCCTTCACCTTCCTGGAGGGGCTGCTGAAGGTGCCGCTGGACGAGTACGCCGGCAAGCAGCTGGTGGAGGTAGGCGCGGGCTCCGGGTGGATCTGCATCGCGCTCGCGAAGTTCACCGGCCTCGCGCGCATCCGGGGGCTGGACTTGAACCCGCAGTCCCCCGCCGTGGGGCTCTGCAACGCGTGGCTCAACGGCGATGAGCAGCTGGTGTCCCGGCTGTCCTTCGGCGAGAGCGACCTGTTGCGCGGCCTCCCCGCGGCGCCGTCCTGGGACTTCATCGTCGGGTGCATCCCCCAGGTGCTGCGCGGCGACGGGCTGCCGGCGGAGCTGGCGCAGGCGGATGAGCAGGCCCTGCACGACCTGTCCAACTACACGTCCCTGCAGAACGTCTACGAGGACCACTTCGGCCTGGGCCTCATCGCGCGGCTGCTGGACGAGGCCCCGGAGCGGCTGCTGCCCGGAGGGCGCCTGCTGTTGAACCTCGCGGGCCGTCCGGGCCGCGCCATCATCGCGCGGATGTTCACCCGGCGCGGCTACACCACCGACGTGCGCGTGGCGCGGCGGGTGATGCAGGCGGCGGACACGGACATCCGCCCCCTGGTGTCGCTGGAGCAGCGCACCGGGCGCGAGTTCGAGTTCTTCATGGAGGCCCACAGCCCGGAGCCGCTGCGCGCCGCGACCGCGCTCGGCTGGCTCCAGGCAGGCCACCCCATCTGGCACGAGGTGGCGGTGTGGGAAGCGCACCTGTCACTGCCCCGTGAAACGCTGGCCCTGCGCGCGTCCCTGCGACACCTGGGCATCGCCGCGCTCCAGGAGGAGCTGGACCTGGGCGCCGTGTCCGCGGAGCAGCTGGGGTTCGTGGCCTCGCTCGCGCAGCGCCTGTCGCACTCGCCGCACCTGCCCTATGCGCACGAGGCCGGGGACGCGTCCTTCCGCCGGCTCGTCGCCCGCTACCTGGACCGCCACTTCGGGCTGCGGCTGTCGGAGGAGTCGCTGTTCGTCGCGCCCGAGCGCGAGCAGGCCGTCTACTCCCTGCTGCTCGCCACGTGCGACCCGGGCGACACGGTGCTGGTGTCGCGCAGCCTGCACCCACTCTACGCCCGTGCGCTGGACAAGGCGGGCGTGCGCGCCGCGGTGACGCACAACACGCTGGAGGAGATCCGCCGGTTGCTCTCCGCCTTCGACGTGAAGGCCGTGCTGCTGACGGTGGAGCCGGGGGAGCGCACCAACCTCGCGGTGCTGCGCGACATCGTGGCGGAGGCCGCCCGGCGCGGCATCTGGGTGGTGCTGGATGAGAGCGCCTTCTTCAACATCACCGGGGAGGTGGAGCCGCGCACGCTCTTCGAGTTCCTCGCCCGGACGCCGCACGCGCCCAACCTCGTCATCCTGTACGGCCTCATCAAGAACGCCGTGTGGCCGGACCTGGAGCTGACGCTGCTGCTGCCCGTGCCGGAGCCGCTGCGCGCCGACCTGGAGGTGGCCGCGGAGGTGACGTACTCGCGCATCAGCCTCTTCGCGGAGTGGTTCTACGAGCGCACCTTCTCGGAGCTGCTCGCCTTCCGCATGGCCTTCGCGGAGCCCGAACCTCCGGCCCCGCACCGCGCGCCGGAGGTGCCGCTGCCCCGGGCGAAGCGCATCACGCAGCTGTCGAAGCTGCCCGCTTTCGCGCCCCGCTTCTTCCGCGAGGACGACCCGGAGCTGGTGCGCCTGGACTACGGCGAGAACGAGGGCCCGCTGCCGCTGCCGCTGGTGGAGGGGCTCATCGCGGCCGGAGTCGCTCCCCGCGCGGACTCCACGCAGACGGGCCTGGCCGAGTCCGTGGCGGCCTTCCTGCTGGAGACGCGCGGCGCCCGCTACAGCGCCGACGACGTGGTGGTGGCCCCGGGCGTCTGGCCCCTGATGCACCACCTGGGCGTGGCGCTGCGCCAGCGGTGGGGCCGGGTGCCGCACGTGTTCCTGGTCACCCCCTGCTACGGCGTGCTGGCGCCCACGTTCCTCGCGGCGGGCTGTGAGGTGGAGTCGGGGCCGCTCAGCCAGCTGCTGTCGCGCCGCACGCGGGGCAGCGCACCGGACGCGGTGGTGCTGTCCCAGCCGGCGAACCCCACGGGCCACTACCTGTCGCATGAGGAGTTGATGGCGCTGGCGACGTACGTGGTGGAGCAGCGCTGCCTGTGGGTGTCGGACGAAATCTTCGGGCTGGTGAACCTCACCAACCCGTCCGCGGAGACGGTGCACAGCCCGGTGTCGCTGGAGGGCGCGGTGCCCGGCATCGGCGCGCGCACGGTGCTCTTGGGCGGGCTGTCCAAGGAGTTCGCCGCGGGGGGCCTGCGCGTGGGCTGGCTCGCGACGAAGGACCGGGCCCTGGTGGCGGCGCTGCGCGACAGCGCTCCGGGCGTGCTGCACGCGCCCACCGCGCGCGCGGCGGCGTACCTGTACGCGGCCCATGCCCGGGGCCCGGACGGACAGCTGCTCTATCCGGCGCGGCACAAGGCGCTGCGGGCGTACCTGGCGAGGATGCGGCGCGACCTCGCGGAGAAGCGCACGTTGCTCGCGGAGGCGCTGCCGGATGACGGCCGGGCGGAGTCCACCGAGGCGGGAGGACTCTTCCTCGCGCCCCGGATGACGGCCTGGCTGGGCCGCACGGTGGACGGGGTGACGCTCACGCCGGAGAACCTGCCCCGCGTCGTCTACGAGCACACCCACGTGGTGCTCAACGGCGGGGCGTGGTGCGGCGACGCGGAGCGGGTGCGCGCGGTGTTCTCCATCCCGCGCGAGAAGCTCCTGAAGGCCCGCGAGCGGCTGCGCGCCTTCGGCCAGCGGCTGCGCTGAGGGCTATCCCGCCGCCACGGCGCGCGGCATGTCGTCGTCCGGGGCCTTCTGCCGGGTGTACGCGTCCACGCGGTCCAGCCACGCCGACAGCCGCTTGCGCGAGGCCACCTGGTCGCGCTGCCAGGGCGTCTCCGGCAGCCGCAGGTTCTGGAACTGGCCGAACAGCGCGAGGTCGGCCGAGGTGAGGCGGCCCAGCCAGAAGCCCTCGGCGGGCGCGCGCAGCTCCAGCGCGTCCAACTGCTCCTGGAAGCGGCGCCAGCAGGTCTCCTCACCCGAGCGCAGCACGTCCCGCGCGATGAGCCCGCTGGCCAGCTTCCTGCGGAAGATGAAGGCGATGAGGGGCCGCATGGGCGGAGGCACGGGGCGGAAGATGGAGGCGCGCACGAGCGCCCAGTTGCGCTTGTCCGCCCAGCGCGCCGCCACCACGTAGCCGTTGACGCAGGTGTCCGCGTACTCCTCCCAGATGTAGGCCTCCGCTTCCAGCTTCGGGTCATTCGTCCCGTGGAAGGTGCGGCCCGCGAGCTGCTGGATGCGCCGCAGGATGTCGGCCGAGCCCGACACCGCCTCGTCCGCCACCAGCAGCACCGGCACCTGCTTCGCCTTGTTGTACTTCTTGAAGCTGGAGGGGATGCCGTAGCGCCGCTCGTAGGGCAGGCCCAGGACTTTAAGTCCCCGGTGCACCTTCACGCAGAACGGGGAGTGGCTCTCAAGGCCGGGAACTCCAGGGTCACCCGTTTCCAACAACACGAGGCGGGGAATGGGCTGCGGAGACGTCATGACTTCCTCCAGCGGAATGCAAGGGACCTGGCGGCGCATCCTAACGTCCCCGGTGGCCTCCCCTACAATGCGCCCCATGAACCGACTGCTCGTCCTGCTCCTGTGCCTGCTCCCCACCGTCCTGCTCGCCCAGTCCCCGGCGACGGAGCAGTGGGTGGTGACGACGGACCTCTGGGGCAACCCCGCCTACCAGCTCCTCACGCTCGAGCGCGCGGGCAAGCAGCTCCAGGGGGTGTTCGACGGCGACCCGCTGCAAGGGGAGCGCGTGGGCAACGCGCTGCGCTTCACCGTCACCGACGCGCGCAAGCAGACGTATGTCTTCAGCGGCAAGGTGGACGGGGAGGCGCTGCGCGGCACCGCGGACTACCCCGACAGCAACAACCCCCAGGCACGGGCGACGCACGCCTTCACGGCCCGGCGCCTGCCCGCGCGCCCCGCGGGCCCGCCGCGCGTGCACACCTTCAAGCCCACCACCTGGTCCAACGAGTTCTCCGCCCACCGCGCGCCGGTGCTCACCGTCTGGCCGGGGGACACCGTGCGGACCACGACGCTCGACTCCGGCGGCATGGACGCGCAGGGCATCACGCGCGCGCTGTTCGGCAATCCGCAGACGGGGCCCTTCTTCATCGCCACCGCGAACCCGGGCGACACGCTGGTCATCCGGCTCCAGCGCGTGCGGCTCAACAGGACGTTCGCGGACAGCCTGGACAGCATCGTGGGGCGGGCCCTCACCCCGGGGCTCGCCGCGAAGGCGATGGAGCTGGGCAAGCCCGTGCGCTGGACGCTGGACCTGGAGCGTGGTGTCGCGAGCCCGGAGAAGGCCTCGGAGCGCTTGAAGCGGTTCACCGTCCCGCTGCGCCCCATGCTGGGCGGCCTCGCGGTGGCGCCCGGGTTCGGGGCCGCGTCGCTCTCCACCGGCGACACGGGCCGCTCCGGCGGCAACATGGACTTCAACGAGGTGGTGGAGGGCAACACCGTCTTCCTGCCCGTGTCGCAGCCCGGCGCGCTGCTCTACCTGGGGGACGCGCATGCCGCGCAGGGGGACGGTGAGACGTCGCAGTACGCGCTGGAGACCTCCATGGACGTCGAATTCACCGTGGACGTCGTGCACGGCAAGCCGCCGCCCTCGACGCCCCGGGTGGAGTCCCCCACGCACCTGATGGCGCTGGGGCAGGGGGGCTCGCTGGACGATGCGCTGCGCTCGGCGACCGCCGGGATGGCGCAGTGGTTGGAGCAGGACTACGGGCTCACCCTGTCGGAGAGCGCCCAGGTGCTGGGCAGCTCCGTGCAGTACGTCGTCGCGAACCTCGCGGGGCGCAGCGTGGGCGTCGCCGCGAAGCTGGAGAAGGCTCGGCTCGCGGGCCTTGCCCCCGCAGGGAAGTAGGAAGCCCCCTGTTTCCGGGCGCTTGGCGGGGCGCGCGGGCGGAAGAAAAGGCCGTGTCGAATTCGCGGCCCCTCGTTCGACGTGGAGTTGAAGCCACCTTCCGAACAGGAGCCGTCACCATGGCCATCAAGCTCGCACTCGCCGCCTTCGTCCTCGTCGCCTCGCTGGGCGCCTTCATCGCCACCCGCCCGGACCGCTTCCGCGTGGAGCGCAACGCGCTCGTCCAGGCGCCCCCGGACGTCGTCTTCGCGTTGATCAACGACCTGCGCGAGTACGACGCGTGGACGCCGTACCAGTTCGAAGTCGTGCCCGGCCTGAGCAAGACCTTCGAGGGGCCCGCCACGGGTCCAGGGGCCCGCTACACCTGGGTCGGCGGCAAGGCCGGCGACGGGCGCATGACCATCGAAGAGAGCGAGCCCGGCAAGCGCGTCGCCCTCAAGCTGGAGTTCTTCAAGCCGTTCGCCGCCACCAACCAGACCTTCTTCACGCTCACGCCCGAGGCGGGCGGCACGCGGGTGAGCTGGAGCATCGAGGGGGAGAACACGCTCGTGGGCAAGGCGATGTCGCTCGTCGCCAACATGGACACGTTCATTGGCAAGGACTTCGAGAAGGGGCTCGCCAACCTGGACGCCGCCGCCACGCGGCGCCTGGCTTCCACCGCTTCCGTCGGGGGCGCCTCAACCGTCCAGTGACGCGTACACCGCCTTCGAGAACGCCGTCGCGCGGGCCTCGTCATCAGGGCCCGACATCAGCCGCTGCGTCAGCAGGACCACGGCCAGGTCCTGCTGGGGGTCGATGAAGAAGGTGGTGCCCGTGCCCCCTCCCCAGCCGTAGCGCCCGGCCGTGGGGGAGATGCCATCCGGCCGCGTCGTCACGCTCCCGCCGAAGCCCCAGCCGGACGCGTCCCAGAAGCCGGGGACGAAGGGCGAGGCGGCCTTCTGCTCGGGCGAGAGCTGGTCGGTCGTCATCGCCTGGATGCTCTGGGACGACAGCACCTGGCGTCCGCCATGGCGGCCCCCGTTCAACAGCATCCGGCCGAAGGCGAGCAGGTCCTCCGCGGTCGACAGCAGGCCGCCGCCCTGTCCTCCTCCAGGCTCGAAGACGGGAGGCCGTGTCCATTGCTCCGTCACGGGCTCCGCGACCGAGAGCGCGCCGCTGTCGGGCTCGGCCACGTAGAGCGTCACCAGCCGGCCGAGCTTCTCCGCCGGGATGCTGAACGCCGTGTCGTTCATGCCGAGCGGCGTGAAGAGGCGCTCGCGGAGGAAGTCGCCAAACGTCCGTCCCGAGACGCGGGCGATGAGCACGCCCAGGACCTCGTAGCCGGTGTGGTACAGCCACTGTTCGCCGGGTTGATGGACGAGCGGCAGCGCGCCCAGCCTCCGCATGAACTCGTCGGGCGGAAACGAAATCGCCTCGAAGCCGGGGGCGACCTGCGCCTCCGCCATGGCCCGCTGGAGGGGGTACGTGCCCGGCCGGGCCATGATGGCGCCCAGTCCCCACCGGAGCGTCAGCAGGTCGCGCAGCGTGATGGGCCGCTTCGCGGGGACGGTGTCGTCAAGCTCGCTGTCGAGCGACTTCAGGACCCGGCGATCCGCCAGCTCCGGCAGCCACCGGTCCACCGGCGCATCGAGCGAAAGCGTCCCGTCCTCCACCAGCAACATCGCCGCGGCGGCGGTGAGGGGCTTGACCGCGGAGGCGAGGCGGAAGAGGGCGTCGCGCCGCATGGGCACGCCGGACTGGAGGTCCTGCACGCCCAGCACGTCCGCGTGCACGGCGTCACCCCGGCTCACCAGGGCGACGAGGCCGGGCACCTCGCCGCGCTCGACATGGCCGCGCAGGGTGGCCGTCACCTCTGTGAAAGGTGTCTTGCTCATCGGTGGGTCCTTCCGGTCACGAGGCATTCTTCCGGCCGCCATCCTCTCGCATCCGATGCGCGGGGCTCGTGGGAATCGGGCTACTTCTTGGGGCCCTGTTCGGTGGGCGGCGCGGACAGCGACACCGGGAAGGCGTTGAAGCGGCGCCACAGCTCGTAGCCGAGCGGCACCTGCTCGAGCAGCACCCATCCGTGGGCCCGCACGCCCTGGCGCAAGTGGTGACTCTCCGGCCAGGGCTGGCCCGGCAGGGGCGTGACGAGGACGCGGAAGCGGCCCGCCTGGCCGGAGCCGGCCGCGTCGATGACGGACACCTCGCCTCCGAAGGTGCCCACGGCGACGGAGGGCCAGCCGCTGGCCTGGAGCGCGGGCCACCCTTCGAACTGCAGCCGCACCTGCCGCTGCCGCGTCACCAGCGGCAGGTCGTTGCCGTCCATCCACAGCTCCACCGCGCGCGAGCGGGTCTCCGGCACGAGCACCGCCAGGGGCTCCCCCGTCTTCACGTACACGGAGCCCACGCCCGCGTTCCTGCGCAGGATGATGCCCGCGCGCGGCGCCGTCACCATCTGCCGCCCCTGGCGCGCCAGCCGGGTGTCCACCCGCGCCAGCTCCACCCGGGCGCTGGTGAGCTCCTTCATCACGTCCGCCTCCTTGAGCTGCGCTTCCTCGTACTGCTTGCGCGAGCTGAGGCCCTGGTTGAACAGCTCCCACTGGCGCCGCACGTTGCGCAGCGCCGTGTCCAGCGCTCGCTCGGCGGCTTTGAGGCGTGCGTGCGCCGCCTCCTGTTCGGTGCGCAGGCGCTGGAGCAGCTCCGGATCATTGTCCACGATGCGCGCGATGGGGGCGCCCTCGGCCACGTGCGAGCCCTCCTGCACGAACCACTCGTCGAGCCACCCCTCCAGCGGGGCGTCCACGCGCTGCTGGCGCTCGTCGGGCGAGTACGCCACCACCTGCCCGTCACCGAAGGCCGTCTGCTGCCACGGCACGAACGCGAGCCCGAACGCGATGACTACGCCCGTGCCCAGCATCCACCCCGCGAGCCTGCGCGCGGAGGCGATGGGACGCACGCGCGCGAAGGACCCGATGCGCCCGTCCTCGAAGGAAACCCGATAGTGCATGCTCATGACCGCTCCATCTCCACCAGGGTGCTCGCTTCCACGCGCAGGGCCCGGTCACAGCGCGCCGCCAGCTCCGGCAGGTGCGTGGTGAGCAGCAGCGTCCACGGCGCGCCGGGGGCCAGCAGCCGGTCCACCACCCGCGCGCGCACGTCCGAATCCAGGCTGTCGAGCGCCTCGTCGAGCACCAGCAGCCGGGGGCGTCCCACCAGGGCGCGCGCGAGCATCAGCCGCTGCGCCTGCCCCGGCGACAGCAGCGTGTGGCCGCCCGACAGCCGCGTGCGCAGCCCGTCCGGCAGCCGCATCAGCTCGTCCAGCAGGCACACCGCGTCCAGCGCCTGGCGCACGTCCTGGAGCGACACGTCCGCGCGGCCCACCGCCACGTTCTCCTGCACCGTCCCATCGAAGAGCTGGATGCCGCGCACGAGCGCCACCTGCGCGTGCAGCGAGTCGGTGGACGCCTCGCGCAGGTCCATGCCGTCCAGCTCCACGGAGCCCTGGGCCGGCTCGCGCAGGCCCAGCGCCACGTCCATCAGCAGGCGCTTGCCGGAGCTGTAGGGGCCGAGGATGGCGACGCGGCTGCCCGGCTCCACCGTCAGGTCCACGCCGTGCAGGGTCGCGGTGGAGAGCGCGGTGGGCGCGAGGCTCACGTCCCGGAAGCGCAGGGCGGCGGCGCGGTTGTCGCGGCGGGCCAGGGGCTCGCCCTTGTCCGGCTGGATGGGCAGGTCGAAGAGGTGGCCCACCTTGTCCACCGCGGCCAGCAGGTCATAGAGGCTCTCCAGGACCTTGCCGAACTTGGCGAAGCTCGCCACCACCGGCGCCACGATGAGCTCCGCGGCCACGAGCTGGCCCAGGCTCAGCTGCTGGCGGGTGACGAGCCAGCCGCCCACGCCCAGCAGCAGCCCGCTCGCGAGCGCCTGGACCGCGAGCGTCCCCACCACCTGGCGCATCAGGATGCGGAAGTGACTGGAGCGCGCCTCCAGGTAGGCCTGGGTCGCGTCGTCCGCGCGCCGCAGGGCCAGGGCTCCTCCCTCCGGCCCCCAGAACGCGAGCGGCACCCGCGCCAGCTCCGTCAGCCAGCCCACGACCTCGTACTTCCGGTAGGACTCCTGGACGCTGGTGCGCACCGCGCCCCGCCCGAGCCCGAAGAGCACCAGCGCCATGCTGCCCAGCAGCAGGATGTCGAAGCCGAGGAGCAGGGGGCTGTAGAAGGCGAGCAGCAGCAACCCGACGACGGCCTGGAGCACCAGCGCCAGGCCATCCATCAGGATGAGGCCCGTCGCCTTCTGGATGGTCATCACGTCCATGAAGCGGTTCACCAGCTCCGACACCCGGTAGGTGTCGTGCGTCTGCGTCCGCACGCGCGGCAGCCGGTGCGCGAGGTCCACCGCCATGCGCGCGAAGAGCCGCTGCTGCAGGCGCTCCGCCACCAGGACCTGCATCACCCGCAGACCTCCCGCGAGGATGAGCAGGCAGAAGACGATGAGCCCCAGCACCACCACGGGCTGCAGCACCGTGCCGAAGGCCGCGGTGTTGACCACCGCCTGCGCGGTGATGGGCACCACGAGCGAGAGCAGGCCCACGCCGGCGCCGTAGATGACGAGCACCCAGAGGTCTCCGCGCTCGGGCGCGAGCACGGCCTTCAGCCGCTGCCAGGGTGTTGTATGGGAATGGGTCGTGTCCGTGGCCATGGTGTTCATCTCCCCGACGTGGCGGCCACGGCAACCGGCAGCGCCAGCGCGGCGCGCAACGTCGCCGCGACCTTGAAGTACTCCGCGAGCGCATCCACCTCGCGCACCTGGGCCTCGGCGGCCGTCTGCTCGCGCAGGTTCACGATGAGCAGGCTGCTGTCGCCCTGCGTCAGCCGCTTGCGCTCGCCCAGCGCCAGCTCCAGCGCGGCGGCGGCCTCCTTCCGGGCGAGCAGCACCCGCGCCCGCGCCGCGTCCAGGGCCGCGCGTGCGTCCCCCACCTCCACGGCGGCCCGCTCGCGTTGCAGCCGCAGCTGGGCCTCCACGCGCGCGACGGACGCGCGCGTGCTCCCATCGCGTCCCCGCGCCACGCGGTTGAGGAGCGGCACGTCCAGCACCACGCCCACCTCCAGCTCCGTCTTGCGCAGCCGGTCCGGGCCCGAGCCCAGGTCCTGGGCGGCCGCGACCGTCACGTCGATGAGGGGCGCCTGCTGGTTGGCCGCGAAGCGCGCCTCCACCCGCTGCTGCGCGGCCTGGGCCTCCAGCCGCGACACGTCCGGGCGACGCGCCAGCACGTCGCCGAGCGACTCGGGCACGGGCAGGGGCGCGTCCAGCGCGGGGAAGCCCGCGGGCAGCCGCTCCGGGGGGACGGGCACTGGGCTGCCGTCCGCGTCGCGCAGGAACAGCGACAGCTCCAGCGCCGCCTGCGTCAACAGCCGCTCCGCCGCCACCACCTGGGACTCGCGCTGCGCGAGCGCGCGCTGGTTGTCCGTCAGCTCGAAGGCCGCCAGGTCTCCGCTGCGCACGCGCCTGGCCAGCTGCGTGTCCCGGGCGCGCGCGAACTCCAGCAGCTCCACGGCGACGGCCCTCCGGCGCCCGGCCGCGACCCAGTCCCAGTAGCGGTGGGCCGCCTGCCGCGAGGACTCGAGCGCCGCCTGCTGCACGGACAGCTCCGCCGCGGTGCGCCCCAGCTGGGCCCGCTCCAGCGTGGCCCTGCGGCGGTCCACCGGGCCGTTGCGCCACAGCGGGACCGTCACCCCGGCGCGCAGCTCGCCCAGGCTCAGCGTCTCCAGGTTGCCGTAGTAGTCCGGAATCTTTCCGTCGCCCCGGCGCCAGCCGCCAAAGGCCGTGGCGCCGTGGAAGGGCGTGGGCTGCTGGAGCGTCGTCTCCAGGCGCGTGTACGGGTAGGGGCCGAAGGGGAAGGCCGTGGCGCGTGCCTTCAGCTCCGGATCAAAGCCGCCCTCCGCAGCGAGCAGCTCCATGCGCGCCGCCTCCGCGTCCTGCCGGGCCGCCTCGATGACGGGGAAGTGGGACGCGGTGGAGGCAAGCACCTCCTCCAGCCCCAGCGGCCCGAAGGTGGAACTCCCCTGCGCGCTCGCCCGTGGACCCCACGACGCGAACAACAGCCCGCACAGCGCGGCCACGCTCGCGGCGCGCCCGGGCCTCCTCGCGCCATTCCCGCTCCAAGCGTGTTCGCTGCTGACCGTGCCGCGCATGGACCGCCTCCCGACGCACGGACGCGGCGGGGGTGACGGCCCCGTCCGTTGCGCAGGCCCTGGATCTACGGCTCAGGCAAAATATCGGCAAATAGGTAATGGGTGAGCGGAAGCATCGGTAAAGCCGATATGAAGAGGCGATGGACTGGCTCAACTACCACCACCTGCTGTACTTCTGGACGGTCGTGCGCGAGGGCAGCGTCGTGGCCGCGGGACGCAAGCTGCGGCTCAGTCAGCCCACGGTGACGGGGCAGGTCCGGGCGCTCGAGGAGTCGCTGGGAGAGAAGTTGTTCGAGCGCGCGGGGCGCAAGCTGGTGCTCACGGAGGTGGGCCGCTACGTGTACCGCTACGCGGATGAAATCTTCACGCTGGGCCATGAGCTGCAGAACGGGCTCAAGGGGATGCCCACGGCGCGCCCGCGCAAGCTCCTGGTGGGCGTGGCGGAGGTGATGCCGAAGCTCATCGCGCACCGCCTCCTGGAGCCCGCGCTGCGGATGTCCGAGGAGGTGCAGCTCATCTGCACCGAGGACCGGACGGACAAGCTCTTGAGCGACCTGTCGCTGCACGCGTTGGATCTCGTGCTGTCGGATTCGCCCGTGCCGCCCGCGTCCGGCATCCGCGCCTACAACCACCTGCTGGGCGAGTGCGGGATGACGCTGTTCGCGACCGCCCGGCTCGCGAAGACGCTGCGCCGCGGCTTCCCGAAGTCGCTGGACGCGGCCCCCTTCCTCCTGCCGGCGGAGGCCACGTCGTCAAGGCGCTCGCTGATGCAGTGGATGGAGGCCCAGGGCGTGCGCCCCCGTGTGCGGGGCGAGTTCCAGGACAGCGCGCTGATGAAGGCCTTCGGACAGGCCGGCGAGGGCGTGTTCCCGGGCCCGTCCGTCATCGAGGCGGAGATCACGGCCCAGTACAACGTGGAGGTGGTGGGCCGCGTGGAGGCGGTGCGCGAGCACTTCTACGCGCTGACCGTCGAACGACGGCTGCGGCATCCCGCGGCGGTCGCCATCTCGGAGGCGGCGCGCACGCAGTTGTTCCGGCAGGGCTGAGCGGGGCCTTGCCGGGGGGACGGCTCAGCGCTTCGCGAGGATGAACGCGGTGATGGAGTAGCGCTGGTGGCCCTGCGCCGCGGCCGTCCACTCCGTCACGCGGTGGCGGGCCCCCACGGCGCGGAAGAGGAACACCGAGTTGAACAGGGGCGGCACGCGCATCAAGTCGCGGTCGCCGTCGGGGTGCACGAAGGCGAGGACGCCGCCGAAGCGGTCCTCCCACGGGCGCGTGAAGTTGTAGACGACCGCGAGCCCGTCCTCGTCCGTGTCCAGGTGCTCCGGGAAGTGCTCGCCCACATCCATGCGCGACACCTGGACCTGACGGGTCTCCAGGGCCTGGGGCCAGCCCACGAGCTTCGCGTGGTAGGCCGCGCTGTCGTCCGTCTTCAGCCACGCGCAGAACTCCGTCAGCACGGAGGGCTGCTGCGCATCCAGCGGCGCGATGTGCAGCGGGTAGGGGCCGTGGTGGTGGCGCTTGAAGCGGGCCTCGCGCAGCGCCTGGTGCATGGCTTCGGCGCGCTCGGGCAGGAGCGCCTGCTGGAGGCAGACGTGCGGAACGCGTCCCCCGGAGGCGAACTCGTGGCGGATGGCGTCGTGCAGCGTGCTGGACGCGGACCCAAGCCGGGTCCACGCGCGCGAGGAGGCCGGGAACGCGTTCGGCGGCGGGGCGCGGACCGGGCCGAAGACGCTGTCGGCGAAGTCCGCGACGAAGAAGCCGCTGGGGCGCTCAGGCCTTGGCGACGAGGTAGCTGGCGAGTCGGGTGATGACTTTTCCGTCGCGCGGATCATCGAAGAAGGAGATGGCGGGAGTGGGGTTGAATTCAAGGGCCACGAAGGCGCCCTCTTTCGTCCGGCGCAGGTCCACCGCCGTGAAGACCATGCCCAGCGCCTTCGCGCCGCGGAGGCACAGCTCCCAGGCCTCCTTCGGCAGGCGGCCGGGCGTCACCTTGTCCAGGTTCTGCCGCGCGTCCACCACGCCCTCGGTGGGGATGCGGAAGGCGGCCACGGGCTCGCCGTCGAGCACGTAGGCGCGGAACTCGTCGCCCACAATCTGTTCCTGGAAGAGCACCGGGCAGTTGGCGACCAGCTGCAACCGCTCGTCGGTGAGGTCCGCCTCGCCCATCTTCTGCACGAGCGCGCCGCCGCCCAGCGGCTTGTAGATGACGGCGCCGTGGCGGGCGACGAACTCCCGCACCGCGTCCGGGGAGGCGGTGCCCAGGCTCGCGGGCACGGGAATCTTGTGCCGCCGCAGCAGGGCCAGCTGGTGCAGCTTCAGGTAGTGCAGCTCCACCGCCTCCAGCGGGTTGATGAACGAAACCCCGCGCCGGTTGAGCGAGCGCAGCACGCTGTGGAGGAACGACTGGCGCTCCCGCTCGGCCAGGTACTGCTCCTGCCAGCGCGGGAAGTTCCGCGCGGACAGGGCCTCTGCCTCGGGGACCGGGAGCGAGAGGCGGATGGCCTTGATGTAGAACGAGCGCAGGTCGCTGAGACATTCACCGTCCCAGAGCACCTCGCCGTCCTCCCAGCTCAAGGCCGCGGAGTCAGGCACCCGGTCCGTCTCCACGACGATGGTTCGCGCGCGACGGCGCTCCACCGCTTCAGCGACGAAGCGGGTGGCGTCATCCGAACGCGAGCCGATCAGCACGACCTTCTTCTTCGAGGGCGCCATGGGGACGGTGACTTCGCCAGCGTGCTGCCTAGATGGGGCTGTCCATCCGGACCTTCACCACGCGCTGGTCCAGCGGCTTGAGCTCCGGGGGCTGCTGCGGGCCACGGATGGGGTCGTCGGAGATGATCTTCACGATGACGCCGTCGTCGGGGAACTGGATGCCGCTGCCCGGGCCCTCACCGCGGATGGGGTCGTCGGAGACGATCTTCACGATGTCGTCGGGGATCTGGATACTGCTGCCCGGGCCCTCGCCGCGGATGGGGTCGTCCGAGATGATCTTCACGATGACGCCGTCGTCGGGGAACTTGATGCCGCTGCCCGGACCCGAACCCTCGCCGCGGATGGGGTCGTCCGAGCGGATCTTCTTGATGCCGCTGCCCGGGCCCGAACCCTCACCGCGGATGGGGTCGTCCGAGCGGATCTTCTTGATGCCGCTGCCCGGACCCGAACCCTCACCGCGGATGGGGTCGTCCGAGCGGATCTTCTTGATGCCGTCGTGCGGGTTGAGCGGCTTCTTGTCGCCCTTCACGAAGCGGTCGGCAATCTCACGGGCCTTCGGGGTCAGCTTCACCCGCTCGAAGGCATCGCGAATCTGCGACTTCTGCTGCGAGTCCAGCTTTCCAGCGTCAGCGCCCTTGAGCGCCTTCTTCAGCGCGGGAGCGCCCACCGCCTTGCCTTCGGTGCTGGCGCTCTTCAGCGCGGACTTGAGCGTGGAGATGAATCCCGTCGGGGCTTTGATCTGGGTCATGGGGGGGTCCTTTGCGAGGAGTTATCGCGGGGACCTTCCCGGGAGTTGCTTGTTTCTCCGAAGCTGAGAGTCCCGGCCGACCTGCCAGGGCTCCGCCTCCTGCCTGACTGCCTGCCACCGCTCAGGTTGCCTTGGACGGACGGTGGTAGAGCTTGCGCAGCTCCTCCTTCGCCTCCATGAGCGCGCGCTTGCGCTCCGCTGGAAGGTTCGTGCCGGCGCGGTTGCCATAGAACGTCAGCATCGACATGGCGGCCTGGAACGGCGTGGTCTTGCGGCGGTGGCTCTTCTCCGCGGAGCGCTTCACCGAGCGGGCGAGTTCCTTCGGGGACTTGGTGAAGACCTTGTCCTCCAGGGTCATCGCGTCGCTGTGCTGCGTCACCTCCTGGGACCAGCGGTGCGGCGTCTTCGTGGGCGAGCGGGGGGCGGGCTTTCTTCCCGGCGTGTTGTGGCCCGGGGTCTTGCTGCGGGTCGTCTTGGCGACCATGGGGTCCTCCTGTCCTTGGCGGGCTGCGCCATCCATCCAAACGTGCGGCGGCCCCGGGCGATGTGCCACCTCCCCTGGAGGGTCGTGCGGATAGGCTCCGGGCGTTCTTCCTGGAGGCGCCGTGCTGGGAGTCCTGAAGCCGAGAGGGGTGGTCCTGGCGTTGCTGCTCGCCTCCTGTGCGGCGCGGCAGCCCCTGGTGGAGGACCCCCGTGATTGGCGTGCCCGCGTCTACCTGGCGAAGGGCGATGCGGCCCTCCAGGCCCGGCAATGGGGCGTGGCGGCGGCCTGCTTCGCGGTGGCCCGGGCCTCGCGGGACTCACAGGAGGCCCGGTGGGGACAGGCCTGGGCGTCGGATCGCGCCTCCACGCTGCGGTGGGCGAAGCAGTTCGAGGGCTCCGTCCTTTCCGTCGCGTTCTCTCCGGACGGTCGGGTGCTGGCCTCCGGTGGCCACGACTCCCGGGTGCGGCTCTGGGACGTGGAGCGCGGCACGCTGCTGGCGGAGCTCCAGGGCCACACCGCGGAGGTACACGCCGTGGCCTTCTCACCGGATGGCGGATGGCTGGCGTCCGCCGGGAGGCCGGGGGAAATCCGTGTCTGGGATTGGCGCGAAGGACGGCAGGTGGCCCAGCTTCAAGGGCATGCGGACGTCGTGCGCGGCCTGGCGTTCTCTCCGAAGGGGGGATGGCTGGCCTCCGGTGGCCTGGACAAGACGGTGCGCGTCTGGGACGTGGGCACGGGGGCGGAGGTGATGCGGTTCGAGCACGATGACGTCGTCATCGCCGTGGCCTTCTCCGCGGATGAGGCGCAGCTGCTTTCAACGAGCATGGACCGGAGCGCGCGGGTGTGGGACCTGGGCGCGCGCAGGGAGGTGCACCGGCTCGTGGGACATGCGGAGAAGGTGGAGTCGGGGGCCTTCTCCTCGGACGGCCGGCGGATCATGACCGCGGCGGCCGACCGCGCCGTTCGCTTCTGGGATGCGCGGTCGGGACAGCTCGTCAACGTCCTGCGCAACGAAGGGGATGTCTCCGCCGCCGCCATCGATGCCCGGTTCCAGCTCCTGGTGCAGGCGGGCTGGGATGGGCGCGTCCAGCTCGTGGAGGCGCAGGGCGGCGCGGTGGTGGAGCGGCTGGACGCGCATCCCGCGTTCGTGATGAGCGTGGCCCTGTCTCCGGACGGGCTCACGTTCGCTTCCGGCGGGATGGAGGGAATGCTGAAGGTCTGGTCCCGGCCCGCGGCTCCCGCGGACGTGCTCCTGCGCGGACACACGGTCTGGGTGGAGGCGCTGGCGTTCTCCCAGGCGCGGGAGCTGCTCTCGGGCGCGGAGGAGGGGCTGCGGCGGTGGCGCCTCGCGGACTGGCAGGACATGCGGTCAGCGCCCGTGGAGGCGGAGCCCGCAGTGTCGCTGGCCGTGAGTCCCGACCGCAAGCTCATCGCGGCGGGCACGCTGAAGGGCACGGTGCGGGTGCTGGACGCGGGCTCGGGCCGGCAGCTCCTGGAGCTGTCGGGCATGCGCGGCTCCGTGCGCGCCGTGGCCTTCAGTCCGGACGGGAAGCGGCTCGCCGCGGCAGGAGACCCGGACCTCCACCTCTGGTCGGTGCCTGACGGCAGGGAACTGGGGCGGCTCCAGGGGCACACGGCAAAGCCCTGGGCGCTGGCCTTCGATGGGACGGGGCATCGCCTCGCGTCGGGTGGCGCGGACAAGACGGTGCGGACCTGGGACGTGGACACGCGGCAGCCGCTGCTCCGGATTGACGCGGGAGAGCGGATCCGCGCGGTGGCGTTCACGCCTTCGGGCCACCTGGTGACGGCCGGACTGAAGCAGCCCGTCCGGCTCTGGGATGCGGCGAATGGCCAGCTCTTGAAGGCGCTGGACGAGGGCCCGGTCGGAGGCCTGTCCCTGGCACTGTCGCCGGACGGGCGGTTCCTCGCTTCGGGCGGAGTGGACGGCCGGGTGGAGGTCTGGGGGCTGCCTTCCGGGGAGTGGATGGGCAGGGTCGGGGGCCAGCAGGGCTTCGTGTCGGCCGTGGCGTTCTCTCCCGACGGCGGAGTCCTCGCGTCGGCGGCCTCGGACCGGACCGTCCACCTGCTCCGGTTCGAGTCCATCGCCCACCCGACTCCGGCGGGGGCCGGGCTCGAGGCGCTCCTGCGTCGCTACGGCCTCGTCTGGGATGAGGCCCGGTTCCGCATCCAGCTCAAACCATCCGCAGGAAGCGATTGAGGTCGCGGAAGAGCCAGAGCGGGCTGCCATGCCAGACCGCCATCTCAAGCACCGCCGCCCAGACCACCAGGCCCAGGCGCACGGCGGTGGGCCAGCGCGCCGGCCGCGTCACGCCCACGGCGAGCGGGACGAGCAGCAGCGCGGAGGCGTGCCACCAGTGGCGCGTGTCGATGAAGGCCAGCACGGTCCCCAGCCCCACCGACGCGGCCACGAGTCCGTCCGCGCCCCGCCCCGCGAGCGCGAAGACGGCCACGCTCAATCCCAGCACCACCGCCACCGTCCCGGGCTCCCCCAGGATGGACGGCGTCGCGGCATCCGTCTGAGCGGCCAGCGGCGCCATCCACAGGAAGGTGCGCACGCACACGACGCCCACCGCGGCCACCCCCAGCAGCGTCGCCCAGGGCCACTCGCGCACGGGCTTGCCGCGCACCACCTGCGCCAGCGCCACCACGCCCACCGCCGCGAGGACGAACGCGCGGTAGTGCAACAGCGCCGCGAGCGCCACCCAGCGCAGCGCCGTGACGGGGCGCTCCTTCGCCAGCGCACCCAGCGCGAGCACGCCGCAGACAAGCCACGCGCCGTCATACTGCCCGTTGAGCGCCAGCCGCATCAGCACGAGCCAGCAGAGGCCTCCCACCGCCCAGCGGCCCCCGGCGGGAAGTCCGTCCAGCAGCCGCAGCACGGCGTAGAGCGCCCCGTGCGCGAAGACGAGCAGGTACAACAGACACACCTGCGCGAAGGCCTGCGGCGACAGCGGCACCCACTGCCCCACGAGCGCCAGGGGCAGGAAGAGCACCAGGGTGCCGGGCGGATACACATACGGCACGTCCAGCCATTGTTCGAGGGACTGCCGGTAGGCGATGCCTTCCCGCAGCTCACCGAGGGACGCCGTGTACAGGGCCTCGATGCCCCGGTGCAGCCCCACCCAGACGACGTAGGGATGGCGCACGTGGTCGGTGTAGCCCGGCTGCAAGGTCCCGTGGGGCGTCACGCCCGACAGCGGGACGAGCGCCAGCAGCACGAGGGAGAGCAGGGTGAGCAGCCGCCACCGCGAGGCGGTGTGACGGGCGAAGAGGCCCGTCACGGTGGCTCGGGGGACGAGGGGCGTTTCCATGCGCGGCGTACCTAACCGTTTCCAGCCTGCGCACTCAATCCCCGTCGGGGGCGTGCGTCAGCGGACGGCGACCGCGCCGGGGCTTCCGGAGGTCACCCGCGCGTGCAGGTCGCGCTTGAGGCCCATGCCGAAGAGCACGAGGGTGAGGAGGTACACGGGCTCGATGAAGAAGAGCAGCGGGCCGCCCAGCGACAGGCCGTGGGTCTTCTTCTCGAAGACGACGTGCGCGCCCACCACCAGCGCGAAGCGCACCGCCATCACGCCCACCGCCACGCCCACCGCGGTGCCGGTGGGCAGCCGCGCCACCGCCTCGGCGGCCGCGAGCGTGGGCACCAGCGGCAGCGCCATCAGCAGCCCCGCCGTCCACTCCAGCGTCACGGCGTAGAGGACCACCGCGAGGACCAGCAGGTGCGCGGCGGTGACGGACACGCCGGGCACCGGCAGGCGCACCCAGGACAGCGGCACGAGCAGGGCGAAGGTGAAGAGGTAGGCCCCCAGGAAGTGCACGGCGCGGCTGACGCGATTCTCGTGCAGGGGCATCCAGGTGCGCAGCTTGTCGGCGAAGCTCATGGGGGCAAACCTAGGCCATTTCCGACGGCGTTTCCTCGCCGGGGGATGTTCGGTCGCAGTAGCGCGCCTCACGGTGCCCCGGTGCCACGGCGGCGAAGGCCTGGTGGGCGGGTTAGCAAGCGCACGCAGCCGTGGGGATTGGGGGCGTCACAGCATGTCGCGAAAGACAGCACCCGCACCGGTGCCGCCCGAAGTCGGGCAGGTGCGCTTCGATGTGTTCAAGAGTCTCTGGCTCTGGGCCATGCTGGTGCCTGGCGTCCTCTTCGGAATCCCTTCCGTGACACCGGCGACGCTCACCGTGTCCCTGGTGATGGCGTTCCTGACGCTCTGCCTGGGGCACTCGGTGGGGCTTCATCGCGGCATCATCCACCGCACCTTCGAGGCGAACGCGGTGGTGCGCGGCGGGCTCCTCTACCTCTTCGTCCTGAGTGGCCTGGGCGGACCGCTCTCATGGGCGCGGCTGCACGCCGTGCGGGACCACTGGCAGAACCAGCGCGAGTGTCCGCCGTACTTCGCCTACCGGCACTCGCTGGTCCGCGACTTCCTGTGGAACCTGCACTACCGCTTCGACGCGGCGGATGAGCGCGCCCTGGCGCGGCTGCCTCCGGGCGTCTTCGAGGACCGCTGGTTGCGGTTCCTGGAGCGCACCTGGCCGCTGCATGTCCTGGGGCTGGCGGCGGTGACGTTCGCGCTGGGCGGCCCCGGCGCGGTGGCTGTCTGTGTTTGCGCCCGGACCGCCGGAGGCATCCTGGGCCATTGGTTCGTCGGCTACGCCGCCCATGTCTGGGGTGAGCAGCGTCAGGCCGTCCCGGGCGCCACCGAGAGCGGCACCAATGTCTGGCTTCTGGGTGTGTTGTCGTTTGGCGAGGGCTTCCACAACAACCACCACGTGCACCCGGGCTCGGCGCGCATGGGGATGCGCGCGCACGAGCTCGACCTCGGCTGGGGGAGCCTCCGCGTGATGGAGGCGTGCGGCCTCATCCGCTCGCTCCGGGCGTGGCATCGCCCGGCGGCGGGTTGAGGCGCGCGGGGCGTCAGCGCGCGAGCGGGCGCAGCACCAGCACGGGGCGGCGGCTCTGGGCAAGCACCTGCCGCGCCACCGAGCCGAGCAGGGCCTCCTTCAGGCCGCCGTGCCCTCGCGAGCCGATGCAGACGAGGTCCGCGTTCATCCGCTCCGCCGCCTGGGTGAGCGCGAGCGCCACGTCCTTGCCGATGAGGACCTCCGCGTGCGTGCGGACCTCGCGCTGCTCCAGCCCGCGAGGCACGCGCTCCAACAGCTTGCGCTGCAGGTCGCGGTGCCAGTCCGGCGCGCCCGTTTCGGACACCACCGTCACCAGGTGCACCTCCGCTCCCGGCGGGGCCAGGGCGAAGGCGAGCGGGATGGCTTCGTCGGCGAGCGAGGACAGGTCCGTCGCCACCAGCAGCCGCCGCACCTGGGGCAGCGGCGCTTCGCCTTGCGAGGCCGCGTCGCGCACCGGCACCGCCACCACCGCCATGGGCGCGAGGCGCAGCGCGTGGTGCGCCACCGACGCGAGGTTGCCCAGGGCCGTGTGGTGGTGCGTGCCCACCACCAGCACATCCGCCTCCTGCTCCTGGGCCAGGTCCACCAGGTGGTCCGCCGCGCGGCCCACGCCCTGGCGCAGGTGCACGGCCGGCGCGTGGCCGGTGCTCGCGCCCGCGAGCGTGGCCACCTCGTGCAGGAGCATGTCCTGCAACAGGGGGCTCGCGTCGTCCATCGTGGCGGGCACCGGCAGGCCCAACCGCTGGCACTGCTCGTAGACGTAGTAGACGTGGCCCGCGAGCAGCTCGATGGGGCCATACCGGCCCAGCTCCTCCAGCCACAGGCGGGCAGCCAGGGTGCCCCGCGAGCGGTCCACGCCGAGCATCACGCGCAGCGGCCGCTTGCCCGAAAGCCAGTCCTGGAAGGGGGCCGCGTCCCGCACCCGCAGCAGCGGCATCGACGTCGTCTGGGCGATGCGATCCAGGCTGCCGCCCGCGCCCGGGTAGGGCACCTCGCCGCGCGGCGGGCCCACCACCAGGAGGCGTGCGTCGCGCTGGCTGCAGAAGTCGGCGAGGGCTCGCTTGGAGCCGTCCTCCAACAGCGCCACCTCCACCTGCGCACCCAGGCCGCTCAAGCGCGAGGCCTCCTCGCGCAGCAGCGCCTGCAGGCCCTCGCGCACGGGCTCCGCCGCGACGATGAGCTGATCCGGATGCACCTGGTGCACGAGCCACAGGGGGCGCTCACGGCGGGCGGCGAGCCGGGCGGCCACGGTCGCGGCCTGGCGGGCTCCCTCGGAAAAGTCGGTTGCGCAGACGATGGTCATGGACGGACTCCGGATGAAGGGGAGCGCTGACTCTCGGCTCCCGGACGGGTTGCTGCGGGGACTCTTCACGTCGCGTGCCGGACCGCCTCGCCGGTGCTGTTCCACAGTGGCCGCGCAACGGCTGCGGCTTCCCATTGCCACCGCGCAAATCCTGCGCCTCCACCCGCGGTGCCGGGCGAAAGACTTACGCCTGGGCTCCCTCCCGAGCCCTCCGCTGGTGGCACGGTGTTCGCATTCCGAGCCTTCCGGTGAGGGCGAGCAGGGTCCCGCGAAGTGTTCCTCGCGGGGCCTCTGGTCGGGGGGACGTGGCATGGCCTGAGGGGGGCATGCCACGTCCTCATGCAGCGGTAGCAACGGTGGGGGGGGCTTCAGGCCCGTGCCGACCGAACCGCGTGGCGCAAAGGGAGCATCTGGATGAGCCTCATCTCAGGTACGAGCCTCGGGCACCTCTTCCACCAGGAGGTCCAGGACGAACTCGCGAAGCACCCCGCGTCTCCCACCGGAGTGCTGACCGAGCAGGACCTGGTGGCCCTGCCGGAGCCCGTCCGGCGCTACTTCCGGGCCAGCGGGTTCGTGGGGCGGCCGCGGGTCGTCAACCTGCGGCTCGAATGGGAGCACCTGCGTCTGAAGCGCTCCCGCGAGGTGGACTGGATGGAGCTGGAGTGCGAGCAGTTCAACTCCGTCCCCCAGCCCGTGCGCATCGTGCTGATGCGCACGAAGCTCGCGGGCCTGGTGCCCTTCGAGGGCCGGGACAAGTACCAGGAGGGCCATGGAAACATGCTCGTGCGGGTGGGGCGGGTCTTCACCGTGGCGGACGCGAAGGGCTCGCCCATGGATGCCTCCGGCCTCGTGACGGTGCTCGCGGAGGCGTTGCTCGCGCCCTCCTATGCGCTGCAGCCCTATGCCTCGTGGCAGCCGGTGGATGCCACATGCGCGCGGGCCCGCTTCACCTTCGGGGGCATCAGCGTCAGTGGAACCTTCCACTTCAACGACGCCGACGAGCTGGTCCGCTTCGATACGGAGGACCGCTGGCAGGACGGACACCCGCCGCGCAAGGTGCCCTGGTCCGCGAACCTCGGCGCCTACCGTCGCGATGACGGCCTCCGCTTCCCGACCACGCTGAGCGCGACGTGGCACGAGCCCGGCGGCGACTTCACGTACGTGGAGGGCACCCTCCGGGGGCTCACGTACAACGTGAAGGGGTAGGCCGGCCGGCGCCCCGCCAGAGCGTTGGCGTCCCTCGTGCAAGAGGCCGGGCCGGGCACCGCGGCCGTGCACCCGACACCGGCCCGGCTCGCGACAGCAACACACAAGGAGTGGAGTCCATGAAGCCGAGCGCCGTGAGGGACTTGCAGGAGGGGCCGCGCTGGGGCTTGAGCCAGGAGGAGGCCGCCCGGCGGCTGCGCGAGGGCGGGCCCAACACGCTGACGCGCGAGCAGCCCCGCCCCGCGTGGCTCTTCCTGGGCCGCCAGTTCCGTTCCGGCATGGTGTGGTTGCTGCTGGGGGCCTGTGGCATCGCGGGGCTGTTGGGCGAGCTGGCGGACGCGGTGGCCATCGCCACCATCGTGCTGCTCAACGCGCTGGTGGGCTTCCTCCAGGAGTACCGCGCGGACCGGGCGGTGCTGGCCCTGCGCGCGCTCACCGCGCCCAACGCGCGGGTGCTGCGCGACGGGGTGAGCGCCATGATTCCGGCGTCCGAGGTGGTGCCCGGGGACGCGCTGGTGCTCGAGGCGGGCGACGTGGTGGCGGCGGACGCGCGGCTGCTGGACGCCCATGCCCTGCTCACGCTGGAGGCGGCGCTCACCGGGGAGAGCACGCCGGTGGACAAGAAGGTCGGGGCGCTGCCCGACGGCACCCCGCTGGCGGAGCGGGGCGACCGGGTCTTCATGGGGACGTCGGTGGCGGCCGGCACGGCGGTGGCGGAGGTGATGGCCACGGGCATGGCCACGGAGTTGGGGCGCATCGCGCACCTGGTGCAGACGGCGGAGGAGTCGGAGACGCCCCTGCAACAGCGGCTGGAGGGCGTCACCCGGATGCTGCTGGTGGTGTGCGTGGTGGTGGCGGTGCTCGTGGCCGGGCTGGGATTGCTGCGCGGGCAGGGGTGGCTGGAGCTGCTGCTCGCGGCGGTGGCGCTCGCGGTCGCGGCGGTGCCGGAGGGGCTGCCCACGGTGGTGACGCTCGCGCTCGCGGTGGGCGTGCAGCGGATGGCGCGCGTCAACGTGCTCGTGCGTCAGATGCAGGCGGTGGAGACGCTGGGCGCGGCCACGGTCATCTGCACCGACAAGACGGGCACGCTCACCGCGGGCATCATGGAGGTGCGCGAGGTGTGGCCCCCCACGGCCGAGCGCCGCGTGCTGGAGATCGCCGCGGGCTGCTGCGACGCGGAGCTGCCGACGCAGGGCAAGGCGGGCGCGGGAGACCCCACCGAGCTGGCCCTGCTGCTGGCCGCGCGAGCCCAGGGCTTCGAGCGCACGGACCTGGAGCGCGAGCGGCCCCGCCGGGCCGAGCAACCCTTCGATTCGGACCGCCGCCGCATGAGCATCCTGCGCTCGGACGGCGTGCTCTACGTCAAGGGCGCGCTGGAGGCGCTGCTGCCGCTCTGCCGCGACGTGCCCCTGGGCGTGAAGGAGGCCAACGCCGCGCTGGCGGGGCGCGCCCTGCGCGTGCTGGCGGTGGCGGAGGGACGGGGGGCCGACGAGAAGGACCTCACGCTCCTGGGACTGGTGGGGCTGGCGGATCCGCCCCGGCCGGAGGCGGTGGAGGCCGTGCGGGCGGCGCGCGAGGCCGGGGTGCGCACGGTGATGATCACCGGCGACCACCCGGCCACGGCCGTCGCCATCGCGCGGGAGCTGGGGCTGTTGCGCGAGGGCGAGTCGCCGGAGGGCACGGTGCACGCGCGGGTGACGGCGGAGGACAAGCTGCGCATCGTGCGCGGGTGGAAGGAGCGCGGGGAGATTGTCGCCATGACGGGGGACGGCGTGAATGACGCGCCGGCCCTGCGCGAGGCGCACATCGGCATCGCGATGGGGCGCACCGGCGCCGAGGTCACCCGCGAGGCCAGCGACCTCATCCTCACGGATGACAACTTCGCGAGCATCGTGGCGGCCGTGCGCGAAGGGCGCGGCATCTACGAGAACATCCGCAAGACGCTGGTGTACCTGCTGGCCGGCAACGGCGGCGAGCTCGTGCTGATGCTGGGCGCCTCCCTGCTGGGGCTCCCCCTTCCGCTGTTGCCCCTGCACCTGCTGTGGGTGAACCTCGTCACGGACGGGCTGCCGGCGCTCGCGCTGGTGATGGACCCCGTGGCCACGGACGTGATGCAGCGCCCGCCGCGCCGCCCGGACCAACCGATGCTGGGCAAGAGGGAGTGGGGCGCGGTGCTGGCCACCAGCCTCGTGGATGCGTGCGTCACGCTCTGCACCTTCCTCTGGGCCCTGCGGCACCTGTCGCTCGTGGAGGCGCGCACCCTGGCCTTCACCGTGCTGGTGCTCTGCCAGCTGCTGCGGGCCTTCTCCGCGCGCAGTGAGCGGCTGCTCTTCTGGGAGGTGGGGCCCTTCAACAACCGGCCGCTGCTCGCGGTGGTCACCCTCACCGTGGCGCTGCAGCTGGGAATCCAGCAGGTGCCCGCGCTCGCGCGCTTCTTCTCGCTCGTGCCGCTCAGCGTGGAGCAGCTCGCGCTCGCCTTCGGCCTGGGGCTCATCCCCGTCAGCCTGCTGGAGCTGCGCAAGCTCGCGGTGCGCGGCTACGCCCGGGCCCGGGGGCCCGCCTCGGGGCCCCTGAGCGCACGGTGAGCTACTTCGCGGGCGACGGCGGGGGCGGCACGGGTTCCACCTGCGCCGTCTGCCCGTCCACCCGCAGCGCCAGGGGCGGGCGGCCCTCCGGCGCGGCGTAGTGGAGCCACCACGACGCTTCACCCTGCTTCGCCGTCACCAGCTTCACCTCGTAGTCCAGGTTCCGCGCGTACGCGGCGCCCAGCCGCACCGCCTCTTCGTAGCCCACGGTCAGCGCCACCGAGGTGGGCGGGGGCGGCAGCGGGGCGGGGGACTCGTGGCGCAAGGTGTTCGCGGGCCCCGCGCACCCCGCGGTGAGCAGGGTGGCGCAGAGGACGCCGCGGGTGAAGCGCACGGACGCGGAGGCGGGCATGGGGACGGCTCCATCAGGCAGGGGGAAGGGCTGGGTCCTGCCGTCCGGAGGCATTGCATGCCGTATGCCCCGTATCGCCGCGCTCAGCCCTTGATGACCTGCTCGGCCCGCACCTCCGTGGGGCCTGGCGCCTCTCCGCGCTCGAAGCGCTGCACGCTTTCGAGCGTGGTCCGGGCGATGGCGTGGAGGGCCTCGCGGGTGAGGAAGGCCTGGTGCGCGGTGATGAGCACGTTGGGGAACGTCAAGAGGCGCGCGAGCACGTCGTCCTGGAGCACCTGTTCGGAGAGGTCCTGGAAGAAGATGCCCTCCTCCTCCTCGTACACGTCGAGTCCGGCCGCCCCCAGGTGGCCGGACTTGAGCGCCTCCACCAGCGCGTGGCTGTCGAGCAGCGCCCCGCGGCCGGTGTTGATGATCATCGCCCCGGGCTTCATCTTCGCGAGCGCCGCCGCGTCGATGAGGTGGCGCGTGGCGGGTGTGAGCGGCACGTGCAGGGAGACGATGTCCGCCTGGCGCAGCGCCTCCGAAAGCTCCACGGATTCAATGCCCAGCGCGTGGGCGTCCGGGGCGGAGAGCCGCGGGTCCACGCCGAGCAGCCGGCAGCCGAAGCCGCGGAAGATGCGGGCCGCCGCGCGCCCGATGCGCCCCAACCCCACGAGCGCCACCGTCTTGCCGTACAGGTCGAAGCCCACCAGCCCGTCGAGGGAGAAGTTCCACTCGCGCACGCGCGCGTAGGCCCGGTGCACCTTGCGGTTGAGCGCGAGCACGAGCGCGGCGGTGTGCTCGGCCACGGCCTGCGGCGAGTACTCGGGCACGCGCACCACGGTGAGCCCCAGCCGCCCGGCCTCCACGAGGTCCACGTGGTTGAAGCCCGCGGAGCGCAGCGCCACGAGCCGCGTGCCGCCCTCCGCGAGCGCCCGCAGGCACGCGCCGTCCAGCCGGTCGTTGACGAAGGAGCACACTACGGGAAACCCCGCGGCCAGGCCCACCGTCTGGGGCGTGAGCCGGGGCTCGAAGTAGGTGAGGTCGTGGCCGAACGCCGCGTTCGCGTCCTCGAACGCGGCGCGGTCGAAACGGTGGGTGTCGAAGAAGGCGATGCGCATGGCGGCTCTCCCATTCCCAGAACGGCGAGCGCCGCCGGGGGCTTCCCGGCCGCCCATGCACCGCCCGTGCGAGGCCGGCGCGCCGGACCGCGGCGCCCGGCGCTTCCCTGGAGGACGCAACTGTTGCGCGCATGGACGCCAGCCCGCGCATTTCTTTCCGGAGCGCCCAGCCATTCCCTTCCCACGGGCTGGCATGCATCCTGTATGTAACAGGACAAGCTCCGGCCCAGGGGGGGGCGGACACGGAGGAATACCGATGAATGCCATGCATGGCGAGGTGCGTCAGCAGCTGCTCCACCGTCGCAAGACGCTGCTCGCGCTGAGGGATTTGCACCGGCTCGCGGCGGAAGCGGTCGAGGACAGCGGGGCGCCCGAGTGGGTGGACCGCGCGGTAGCGCTGGAGGAGAAGCAGATGATCGCACGGCTGGATGCGCTGGAGCGGTGGGCGCTCCACGAGGTGGATCAAGCGCTGGAGCGCCTGCGGCCCGATGACACGGTCCAGTGCGAGGCCTGCGGGGCCACCGTCGAGCCCGAGCGCCTGCACGCGCTGCCCGAGGCCCGGCGCTGCCTGTGCTGCGCGGCGCGGACCCGGTGAAGGCCCCTGGGAAGGTCCCGGTCTCCATCTGGTGGCTCGCCTTCGGCTACTTCGCCTGCTACCTGCCGTACAGCGCGCTCACCAAGGCGCTGAGCCTCGGCGCGCTGCCGGGGATGGCCGCGGGGCTGCCGGGCTTCGTGCTGCTGCCCTCCACGGCGGTGGCCACGCTGGTGGGGATGTTCCTCTACCTGTGGGGCAGCCGCAGCTTCCGGTACGCGGGCCACCGGCGCTTCGGGCGGTGGGAGCTGCCGTGGCCGGGGCGCTGGACCTTCCTGTCGGGCCTGTGCACCACGGGCATCATCGCCACCACCACGCTCGCGTACACCTTCGACGGCACCTCCATCGTCTTCATGATGCTGCTGATGCGCGGCGGGGTGCTGGTGCTCGCGCCGCTGGTGGATGCGCTGAGCGGCCGCCGGGTGGCGTGGCCCTCCCGGGTCGCGCTCGTCATCAGCCTCGCGGCCCTGCTCGTCGCGACGGGGCCGGGCGCCAGCCCCCAGCTGTCGCTCGTCGCCGGGCTGGACCTGGCGGTGTACATCGCCAGCTACTTCGTGCGGCTGCGCTTCATGAGCCGGTTGGCGAAGAACGACACGCCCGGCACCCGCGAGCGCTACTTCGTGGAGGAGCAGATGGTGGCCACGCCCGCGCTCCTCGTCCTGCTCGCGCTGTGGGCGCTGAGCGGCGTGGGAGGCGCGGCGGCGCAGCTGCGCGAGGGCTTCCTCGGGATGTTCTTGCGCCCCACGCTGCCCCTCGAGTTCGCGGTGGGGCTGCTCTCCCAGGGCAGCGGCATCTTCGGCGGGCTGGTGCTGCTCGACCCCCGGGAGAACACCTTCACGGTGCCGGTGAACCGCGCCTCCAGCGTGTTCGCGGGCGTGGGCGCGACGCTCGCGCTGTCGCTCCTGCTGGGGCTGCCTGGGGTGGGCGCCACGGACCTCGCCGGCGCCGCGCTGGTGACGGTGGCCGTGGCGGTGCTCGCGGCCCCGGGCGTGCTCGCGGCGCGGCGGCGGCTGGCCGTGAGCCCCGCTGTCACCCCGGCGCCCCCGGCACCCTGAAGTCCGGGCCCTGGGGCCTGGGGCCAGGCTCGGAGCCCGGCACGTTTCATGAAGTCCCTCAGCGCCTGTGCAGGCCCTCCCTTCTGGGAGGCCCGGAGCGCGAGGACCCCATGAGCACCGACCCGATGATCATCCAGGCGCGCCAGATGCTGCTGTGTCGCCGGGACGCGCTGCGCACCCTGCGCGAGTCCGCGGAGGCCGTCCCCGGAAGCGGGGCCCGGGCCCCCTCCCTCAGCGCGAACATGCACGGAGCGAGCTTCACGCGGCAGGAGCGCCTGGAGATGGAGGAGGTGGAGGCGGCGCTCGTGCGCATCGAAGAGGGCCGCTTCGGCGGCTGTGAGCGCTGCGGGGGCGCCATCGGGCGACACCGCCTGCTCGCCGTCCCGGAGGCGCGCTGTTGCCTCACGTGCGCGGACCGGCGGACCCAGGGGGCCCACCGTTGAGCTTCGCGCCCGTGGCTGCACCGGGAGTGTCTGCCCACCCGCTCTTCCAGGGGAGTCACGGGGGGCGGGTGGAAGCCCCCCCCAGGGCATCTTTGGTAAGCAGGGGCATGGCCAACGAACGCATCCTGGTGGTGGACGACGAGGTGAACGCACGGCGCGCCATCGCCACCATCCTCAAGGAGGAGGGCTTCGAGGTGCGCGAGGCCGCGGACGGCGTCGAGGCGCTCGGCCTGCTCGCGGACTTCTCGCCCGCGGCGGTGCTCACCGACGTGCGGATGCCCCGGATGGACGGGCTCACGTTGATGCGCCGCGCGCGGGAGGCCGGCAGCGACGCGACCTTCGTGGTGATGACGGCGTTCGCGTCCGTGGAGGCGGCGGTGGAGGCGATGCGCGCGGGCGCGGAGAGCTACCTCACCAAGCCGCTGGACATGAACGCGGTGCTCGTCGTGCTGGGCAAGACGCTGGAGACGCGCCAGCTCAAGACGGAGACGCGCCAGCTGCGCGAGCGCGTGGCGGAGCGCTTCCGGGTGGGCAACATCATCGGGGACGCGCCCGAACTCCAGGGCGTCTACGCCCTCATCCAGCAGGCCGCGCCCACCAAGGCCACCGTGCTCATCCTCGGGGAGAGCGGCACCGGCAAGGAGCTGGTCGCCCAGGCGCTGCATGAGCTCAGCCCGCGCCGGGAGCGCCCCTTCGTGAAGGTGCACTGCGCGGCCTTGAGCGAGGGGCTGCTGGAGAGCGAGCTGTTCGGCCACGAGCGGGGCTCCTTCACCGGCGCCGTCGCGCGCAAGGAGGGCCGCTTCGAGCTGGCGGACGGCGGCACCCTGTTCCTCGACGAGATTGGTGAAATCTCCCTCGCCGTGCAGGTGAAGCTCTTGCGCGTGCTGCAGAGCCGCGAGTTCGAGCGCGTGGGCGGCACGCAGACGCTGAAGGTGGACGTGCGCATCGTCGCGGCCACCCACCGCGACCTCCAGGCGGAGGTGAAGGCGGGCCGCTTCCGCGAGGACCTCTACTACCGGCTCAACGTGGTGGCGGTGACGCTGCCCCCGCTGCGCCGCCGCAAGGGGGACATCCCCGCGCTGGTCAGCCACTTCCTCGAGCGCTGCAACGCCTCCTACGGCAAGGACGTGAAGGGGCTGGCGCCCGGCACCCTGCAAGCGCTCATGAGCCACGACTGGCCGGGCAACATCCGCGAGCTGGAGAACGCGGTGGAGCGCGCGGTGGTGCTCTGCCGGGGTGAGGAGCTCACCGCGGACGACCTGCCGCCCGTGCTGCGCGGGCCGCGCCCCAGCTCCGAGTCCAGCGAGCGGCTCATCCCCGGCGCGAGCCTCGCCGCCATTGAACGCGAGGCCATCCTGCGCACCCTGGAGATGGTGGAGGGCTCCACCACGCGCGCGGCGGAGGTGCTTGGCATCAGCGTGCGGAAGATCCAGTACAAGCTCAAGGAGTACGCGGGCGGCGGCACCAGCCCGGAGGCGGAAGCCTCGGGGGAGGAGTGATGTTGGAAACCCGGACCGAGAGCGTCTTCGAGGAGCTCCAGCACTACGTCGGCTTCAGCGCCGCGGACGGAGAGGCCCTGCGCGCGCTGCACCCGCTCGCCCAGGCCCACTTCGAGCGCATCGCGGATGTCTTCTACCGGCGCATCCTCGACCATCCCGAGGCGCGCAAGGCGCTGGAGGGCGGCGAGAGCCAGGTGGGCCACCTCAAGGTGACCCTCCAGCACTGGATGGGCTCGCTGCTCCAGGGCCCCTGGGACACGGCGTACTTCGAGCGCCGCTGCCGCATCGGCCGCGTGCACGTGCGCATCAGCCTGCCGCAGCACTACATGTTCGGCGCCATGAACCTGCTGCGCCAGGAGCTGACGGACGTCCTGGAGGAGTCGCTGCGCCACCAGCCGGACGAGGCCGTGCGGCTGCGGCGCGCGCTGGGGAAGATATTGGACCTGGAGCTGGCCATCATGCTCCACACGTACCGCGAGGACCTGCTCGCCCAGGCCGCGCGCGCGGAGCGGCTCGCCACCTTCGGGCAGCTGGTGGGCTCCATCGGCCATGAGCTGCGCAACCCGCTGGGCGTGATTGAGACGTCGCTCTTCATCCTCAAGGGCCGCCCCGCCTCGTTGGAGGATCCGCGCGTGGGCAAGCACCTGGATCGCATTGGCGAGCAGGTGGGCATCGCGAACCACATCATCACCAGCCTGCTGGACATGATCCGCGCCCGCCCGCTCACCCACGCGCCGCTCCAGCTCGCGGAGGTGTGGGCGTCCGCGCTGACCACCGTCACCCCTCCGGGCCACGTGCGGGTGAGCGCCGGGGGGCTGGACGGCCTGCCGCCGCTGCAAGGCGACCCGGTGCAACTGATCCAGGTCTTCGTGAACCTGCTGGAGAACGCGGTGCAGGCGCTGGGGGACACCGCCGGCGAGGTGCGGCTGGAGGCGGGCCGCCCGGAGTCCGGTGCGCACGCGGTGCAGCTCGTGCTGGAGGACAGCGGTCCAGGGCTGGACCCGGCCATCCGCGCCCGCGTCTTCGAGCCCCTGATGACCACCAAGGCGCGGGGGCTGGGCCTGGGGCTCGCGCTCGTGCGGCGCATCGTCGAGCGCCACGGCGGCGGCATCGTGTACGCCCCGCGCGAGGGCGGCCTGGGGGGCGCGCGCTTCGTGCTGCACCTGCCCCTGCCTCCGGAGGCCGCCTGATGGGCCGCTTCCTGCTGGTGGACGACAACCGGGCCTTCGCGGAGAACCTCGCGGAGATATTGGAGGACGCGGGCCACGTGGCGCGCGTGGTGGGCTCTGGCGAGGAGGCGCTGACGGCCGTGCGCGCGGAGCGCTACGACGTGCTCATCACCGACATGCGGATGCCCGGGATGAGCGGCGCCTCCGTGGTGCATCACCTGCGCCAGCTGGACCCGGGGCTCGCGGCCATCATCATCACCGCGCACCCGGGCGAGGTGGAGCTGGAGCGCGCGATGGACGCGGGCGTGCTCGCGGTGCTGCCCAAGCCCGTGCCCATGCGCGCGCTGGTGGAGCTGCTCACGCAGGCGCGGCGCGACGGGCTCGTGGTGCTGGTGGAGGACGACCCGCACCTCTTGGACAACCTCACGGAGGTGCTGCGCGGCCGGGGCTTCACGGCCGTGTCCGCGCGCTCCGTGCCGGAGGTGGAGCGGCTGGGCGCCGTCAGCCCCTTCGCCGCGCTCGTGGACCTGCGGGTGCCGGGCGGCCCCGACGGTGAGGCGCTGCGCCGCGTGCGCGAGCGCTTCCCGGGGCTGACCCCCTTCGTCGTCACCGCCCACCCGGACGCGCTGCCCGGCGACTTCGACGGCCGGCTCATCCGCAAGCCGTTCGACACCGGGGTGCTGCTCGCCGCGCTGGAGCAACTGCACAGGAGCCGCCCATGAAGGCGTCGCCGGTGCAGGCGGCCGGCCTGCCGTACCGCCCCCGCGTGCTGGTGGTGGACGACAACGCGGCGTTCCTCGACAACATGACGGAGCTGCTCGGGGACGAGGGCTACGAGGTGTCGAGCGCGACGAGCTGCGAGGGCGCGCTGGCGCGGGCGAAGTCGGGCTTCGACGTCGCGCTCGTGGACGTGCGGCTGCCGGACGGGGAGGGCACGTCGCTCGCGCCGCGGCTCAAGGAGCTGATGCCGGACGGCGAGGTGGTGCTGCTCACCGGCCTGGGCATGCTGGAGGCGGCGGTGGCCGCGGTGCACGCGGGCGCGTGCGCGTACCTGCTCAAACCCTGCGCCACCCCGGAGCTGCTGCTCACCCTGGAGCAGGCGCTGCGCCAGGTGCGGCTGCACCGCGAGAAGCGGGAGCTGGCCCGGCGGGCGCAGGTGACGGAGAAGCTGGCGGCGGTGGGCACGCTGACGGCGGGCCTGAGCCATGAGATCCGCAACCCGCTCAACGCCGCCGGACTGCAGCTCACCGTCCTGGAGCGGCGGGTGCGCAGGCTGGAGGACGCCGTCCAGGGGCCGCTCCTGGAGCCGCTGCTGCTCGTGCGGGATGAGATCCGCCGGTTGGATCACATCCTGGAGGACTTCCTCCAGTTCGCCCGTCCGCGCGAGTTCCAGTCGGACGCGGTAGAGGTCGCGCCGCTGCTCGAACGGGTGCGCAGCCTGCTGTCGGGTCAGGCGGAGGAGCGGGACGTGGCGCTGGAGGTGGAGCCCACGCGGGTGGCCGTGGTGCGGGGGGATGAAGAGCGGCTGCGCCAGGTGCTGCTGAACCTCGCGCTCAACGCGCTCCAGGCGACGCCCCCGGGAGGCCGCGTGCGCTTCAGCGCGAGCCTCCAGGGCGACGAGGTGGCGCTGTGCGTGGACGACAGCGGCCCCGGCATCCCCGCCGACGTGCACGCGCGCCTCTTCGAGCCCTTCTTCACCACCAAGGCGAGCGGAAGCGGGCTGGGGCTCTCCATCGTGCACGCCATCGTCACCCAGCACGGCGGCACCGTCGCGGTGGGGCACGGACCCCTGGGCGGCGCGCGCTTCACCGTGCGCCTGCCCGCGATGGCGGACGCGGGCTGAGCGCAAGAAAGCGCAAGGCGCATCACGCCGGACTCGCGGCGCGCTCCGCGTGCGTCACCCCCAGCCCCATTGTGGCCGAAGCGAGGGGACGCGAGTCCTTCCTGTCATGCGGGCAGAAGCCATCCGGAGCGCCCCCACGGCCGGTGTGACCTCGCGCGCCTCGCTGTCCGCGCGGATGCTGTGGCTTGCCCTGTGGGGCCTGACAGGCTGTGTCGAGCAGCGGGACGCCGAGGTGCTCCCCGAGCCCGGCACCCCCGCCGCGAGCGCCTGCGAGGGCGTCGCCCCCCGCACGCTGGAGGAGGTCCATGCGGCGCACTTCGCCGCGGAGCGCCCTACGGGCTGCACCGTGGGGTGCCACGACACCGGCGCGGGCGGCCTGACCTTCCGGAGCGCCCACGAGCTGTGGCAGGCCACCGTACAGCGGCCCTCGCTCGGAGACTCCTCGCTCCTGCTCGTGGATCCCGGCCACCCGGAGCGCAGCCGCCTGTACCTCAAGCTGCTGCCGGACGCGCAGGGGCGCATGCCCCAGGGCGGCCCCTCCCTGGATGCCGCCGCGCTGCGAGACGTGGCCGGGTGGATCTGCGCCGGTGCGCCCGAGCCCTCCACCTCCGCCACGGATGGAGGCCTGCCCGCCAACCCGGTCCCAACGCTCGACACCCTCACTCCCTCCGCCGTGCAGGAGGGGGTGGGCGAGGTGCTGCTCTCCGTGGGGGGCGGCGGCTTCGTGGCCGAAAGCCAGGTGGAGGTGGACGGCCTCCCCGTGGTCACGACCCATGACGGTCCGCAGCGGCTGGAGGCCCGCGTGGCGGCGTCGGTGACGGCGCGGGCCGGCACGCACCAGGTGCGGGTCGTCACCCCGGCGCCCGGGGGCGGCGCCAGCGCCAGCCTCGTCTTCACCGTCACCGCGTCGGGCGTGGTGCTCCCCACGGTGTCATCGCTGTCGCCCTGCGGCACGGTGGCGGGCTCGGGGGCCTTCACCCTCACCGTGCAGGGGATGAACTTCAAGGAGGGCGCGAGCCTCTCCTTCAACGGCACGACGGTGGCCGCGACCTTCATCAGCCCGGGCGAGCTGCGCGCCTCCATTCCCGCCGCGCTGGTGGCCTCCGCGCCCGTGGGCAATGCCGCCACCGTCACCGTCGTCCACCCGGCGCCGGGCCGGGAGGTGTCCGCGCCCGCGACGTTCGGCGTGGCCAGCAAGGTGGCCACGCTGGCCACGGACGTGCAGCCCCTCTTCACGGCGACCTGCGCCACCAGCGGCTGTCATGCGACCGCCTCCACGCCGGTGAACCTCACCCCCGGCAACACCTACAACGAGCTGGTCGGCGTCCCCACCAGCAGCAAGGGGTGTGGCCAGCGGCTGCGCGTGCAGGCCTGCGGCCCGCTGCGAGGACAGAGCTTCCTCATCGACAAGATCCTCGCGACCAACAGCAGCCCCGCGTGCTCCGGGGGCGCCATGCCGAAGGGGAGCCCCCTGTCGGCCGCGCAGAAGCAGGCCGTCATCGACTGGGTCGCGCAGGGCGCTCCCCGGTAGGGGCCGTGTCCGATACAAGGTTTGCTGACATTCCTTGTTCATCCATCACGGCACTTCCTCAAAGAACAGACAAAGGCTGTCTCATCCGGTGAGAAGGTGCGCTCCTGCGGGCCCGCGCGTCGAATGCGTTCGCAAGGGGTGATGCAATTCTCTATACCGCCCCGGCCTTGCTGAAGCGCTCGCACACCCTGATCTTTCCCAGGCACGCCGTCTTCTGGCTCGTCATGGGCCTCGTGTTCATCTACGGCGTGGTGGCCGTCCTCCTCGCCCTCTTCACCTCCGTGCACCTGCTGCCGCGGTTCGTGATCGAAGGCCTGCTCCAGAGCGCCTTCGGGTACTTCTTCCTGCTCGTCGGCCTGCCCTGCGGCATCTACGTCATCGGCTGGCGCGCCAGCGACCTCTTCGTCTGGACCCGCGCGCCGGGCACGCTGAGCGTGGATGAACACGGGCTGCGCGATGGCGCCACACGGGTCGCGTGGCGCCACGTGCACACGCTCGTCGAACAGCACCAGGAGGACCGGGTCGTCCTGCATCACCGCGACGGGGCCTACCGCTTGCGGCTGGGTCTGTGGAGCGACGCGGACGACCTGCGCCAGACGGTGCTGGACCACGTCGTGCCCCGGCTGATGGAGGACGTGGACCGTCAGGTCGCCGCCGGGGAGTCGGTGCGCTTCGGCCCGTTGACCCTCAGCGACGCGGGATTGACGCACAAGGGGAAGCTGATCCGCTGGGACGACATCGAGAGCATCCGACTCCAGGACGAACTGGACGAGGGCGCGGCGACGCGCGAGCTGATCATCGTCGCCCAGGGCAAGTCCCGGAAGATCGACGAGGCGAAGGTCCCCAACGCGCCCGTCCTGCTGGCCTACCTGTCAGACCGCCTGTCCGGCTGACCTCCACCCCCACAACCCGGACATCACACCATGGAAATCTACCGCTCCCCCCAGACGAAGAAGAAGGCCGAGCAGCCGCACGCCGTCTACTACTCCCGCTTCAAGCTCATCGTGGGCGTGGTCATCTGGACGCTGGCCCTCGCCTTGTTCGGGGGGCTCACCTGGAATGCCATCGGCCAGACGGGCGCGATGGCCGTCTTCGCCTTCATCACCTTTGGTGCGGTCGTGATGCTCTTCAAATGCATCAGGCCCCTGGGCAGCCTGGGCAAGCCCGCGCTGCTCATTGGCCGGGATGGCATCCGCTTCGAGGACGGTGTGCTCATCGCCTGGGACGAGATGGAGGAGAACGTCTACTTCAACCAGTCGTACATGGGCATTCCCATCCTGAAGCTGGTCCAGGTGAAGACCACCCTCGACAAGCCCAAGGTGAAGAAGCAGCGCGTCGCCGCGCTCGACATGGACAGCGAAAAGTACCTGGCCCTCTGTGACACCTACAGCCAGGGCACCATGCCCACCGCCACGCGCTGAAGCCGCACCGCCGCCCGGCATCCGGGCGAGCACCCGCGCACCTTGACAGGGAACTTACTGGACCGTAACCTACTTTCAGGTAGGTTACGGGTCGGTAGGGATTCCTGTTGGAGCGTGCCATGTCTTGGATTGGGTGCCTGCTGGTCTTCCTTGCGGCGTATCTGCTGAACCTGCTCGTCATCTCCGTGGGCTATCACCGGGGGCTCGCGCACAAGGCGGTGCGGCTGCACCCGGTGCTTCAGCGGATGTTGGTGGCGGGGGGCAGCTGGGTGACAGGCATCGACGCGAAGTCCTGGGTGGTGATGCACCGGCTGCACCACGAGCACTCGGACACGCCGCTCGACCCCCACTCCCCGGTGAACGTGGGCGTGCTCGGCATCGGCGCGGAGCAGCTGCGCAGCTACAAGCGGGTCGTGATTGGCCTGTTGAAGAAGGACCCCGCGTACACGAAGTACGCGAAGGGGCTCGACTTCGACGTCCACATCCTCACGCGGCGCGGTCGCTGGTGGTTGCCCTACGTCGCCCACGGCGTCGTGGCGCTGGGGCTCTGTCTCGCGGGGGGCTGGCTTCTGGGGGCAGCGTACTTCGGCGGCATGATGAGCCACCCCATCCAGGGCGGGCTGGTGAACTCGCTGGGCCACGCCCTGGGCGGGCGCAACTTCGACACGCGCGACAACTCCCGCAACAACCACTTCGCGGCGTGGCTCATCCTGGGGGAGGGCTTCCAGAACAACCACCACGCCTACCCGGGGTCCGCGTCGTTCTCCCACCGGGCGCACGAGGTGGACCTGGGCTACTGGGCGTGCCTCGCGCTGGAGCGGCTGGGGCTGTGCTCCATCGACCGGGCGCACCTCATCCCCCGGGCCGGCAAGGCGCCCGTGCGGCGCCCGGCTCCGGAGGCTCCGGAGCTCACCCTCCCGGGGTCCCATCCAGCGGCAGCACCGCGGTGAAGGTGGCGCCTCCGCCTTCCGTGGGCTCCAGGTGGATGCTTCCACCGTGGGCCTCCGCGATGTGGCGGGCGATCCACAGCCCCAGCCCGAAGCCGCCGTGGTGCTTGGCGGGGACGGCGCGCTCGAAGCGCCCGAAGACGCGCTCCTGGTCCTCCGGCCCGATGCCGGCGCCGTGGTCCCGGACCGTGAGCATCACCCGGCCCGGCTCGCGCGCCACGCTCACCTCCACGGGCTTGCCCGCCCCGAACTTGAGGGCGTTGTCGAGCAGGCAGTCGAGGAGCTGGTGCAGCCTCGCGCGATCGTAGCGCCCCACCACCGGCAGGGGCGCCTCCAGGGTGAGGACCGAGTCAGCGCGCAGGGCCTTCTCCCGCGACTGCTCCACCACGGTGGCCGCGAGCGCCGACAGGTCCACCTCTTCGGGTGAGAGGTCCAGCGGCCCGGTGACGAGCTCCGACACGTCGAGCAGCTGCTCCACCAGACGCCCCAGGCGCTGGAGGTGCTTCTCCGTCGTCCGCGCCTTCACCCGCGCCGACTCTGGCACCGCGTCCGTGGCCGTGGCCGTGCCGTCCAGGCTGCGCACCAGGGACTGGACGTTGAGCGACAGGGCGCTCACGGGCGTGCGCAGCTCGTGGCTGACGAGCCGGAGGAACTCGTCCCGCGTCCGCACGGACTCGCGCAGCGAATCCTTCTCCACCGCGATGCGGACCACCTCCCGGCGCACGCGGGCCATGTCCAGCTGGGTGCGCACCCGCACCAGCAGCTCGCGCGCGGAGAAGGGCTTCACCAGGTAGTCATCCGCGCCGCTCTGCAGGCCCTCCACCGTGGCCTCGTCGCCCGCCCGCGCGGACAGCAGGATGATGGGGATGGCGCGCGTGCGCTCGTCGGCGCGCAGCGCGCGCACCAGTCCGAAGCCATCCAGCACCGGCATCATCACGTCGGAGAGGATGAGGTCCGGCGGTCGCAGGCGCGCCTGCTCCAGGGCGTCCTGCCCGTTCGTGGCGGTCTCCACGTGGGGGAAGCCCCGCTTGAGCAACCCCGCGACGTAGGCGCGCAGGTCGGCGTTGTCGTCGACGAGGAGGATGCGGCAGCGGGCAAGCTCCGCGGAGACCTCCTGTGCCGGGGCCTCGGAGCTCGCCGTGCCCGCGGTGTCCGGGACGATGACGTCCGTGTCGTTGACGCCCGTGGACCAGCGGCGGGCCTCTTCGACGAAGGGGGCGGCGCCCGCGGGGGCCGAGCGCGGCCGGGACGTGCGCTCGACGCGGTCCGGGGGCAGGTGGGCCGTCCCCCGTGGCAGCCGCAGGGTGAAGGTGGTGCCCTTGCCCAACTGGCTCGTCACCCCGACGCTGCCCCCGTGGAGCTTCACCAGCTCCTGCACCAGCGCGAGCCCGATGCCCGTCCCCTCGTGGCTGCGGCCCTGGGTGACGCGGACGCGGTAGAAGCGCTCGAAGACGCGCGGGAGTTCTTCCTCGGGGATGCCCACGCCCGTGTCCTGCACGCGGAGGACCGCCTGCGCGTCCTCCCACCGCAGGCTCACGCGGATCTCCCCGTGGTAGGTGTACTTCACCGCGTTGGAGAGCAGGTTGAGGACAACCTTCTCCCACATCTCCGGGTCCACGTAGAGGGGCTCGGGCAGGGGCGGGCAGTCCACCACCAGCCGCAGGCCCGCGCTCTCCACCGCGGACTGGAAGGCGCTCGCGAGGCTCGTGGTGAAGGACGCCAGGTCCACGGGCACGTAGCTGGCCTGGGCCCGCCCCGCCTCCATCCGGGAGAAGTCGAGCAGGGTGTTGACCATCTTGTAGAGCCGCAGGGCATTGCGGCGCACGAGCTCCAGCGGCTCTCCATCCAACGACTTCGGCGTCTTCGCCAGCGCGTCCTCGACGGGGCCGAGGATGAGCGTGAGCGGCGTGCGGAACTCGTGGCTGACATTGCTGAAGAACGCCGTCTTCGCCGCGTCCAGCCGCGCCAGCTCCTCCGCCCGCTGCTTCTCCTGCTCATAGGCGCGGGCGCTGGAGATGCTGGCGGCGAGCTGCCGCGCCAGCAGCTGCAGGAAGCCGCGGTACTCTTCGTCCAACGCGCGCAGGGGGCTCAGGCCGGCCACGAGCACCGCCGTCGTCTCCGTCTCCGCGCCCATGGGCACCGGGAGGACGAGGGCGCGCGTCGTGGGCTCGGGCCAGGGCCCGCCGGGAAGGGGACCGAAGCGCTGCGCCAGGTCCTCCACCAGCGCCTCCTGCGCCGAACGGGCGACGCTCGCGAGCGGCCACGACGAGGCCGTGTCGGCCAGCGCCAGTTGGAGGGGCGCGGCGGGCACCCCGCGCTCCAGGCCCGCGCAGCTCACCAGGCGCGCCTGCTCCGCGGTGACGACATAGAGGAGCGCGAAGGGCACGTCGTGCCCCGCCTGGCAGAGGACCTCCTCCAGCGAGCGGAAGATGCCCTCGACCGTCTTGTTCAGGGCCGTCCGGATGGACAGCTCCCGGAGGATTCCCAGCCGGCGGTCGCCCACCACCTGGCGCGTCGTCTCGCTCGCGATGGCGAAGAGCCCGGCGATCTCCCCCGACTCGCCGATCGTCGGGTTGTAGGACCAGGTGAAGTAGGACTCCTCCCGGAGGCCGCCGGGGCGGCGCGCGAAGTTGACGTTCCCGTCCTCGATGTAGATGGGCTCGCCCGTGTCCTGGGCGCGCTGGATCAACGGCCCCAGCTGGCCCCACTCCTCGACGAGCGCCTCGCTTCCGCGCGCGCCCAGCGTCTGGGGATGCTTCGCGCCCAGGATGGGGCGGAACGGGTCGTTGTAGAGCATGCGCAGCTCCGGACCCCAGAAGAGGATGATGGGGTAGGGCGAGCGCAGCATCGTGCTGACGGACGTCCGCAGGGACTGGGGCCAGCGCGCGGGCAGGCCCAGCGAGTTGCCGGACCAGTCATGGGCCCGCATCAGGGCGCCCATGTCGCCGCCGGCCTGGAGGAAGGGCTCCTCCGTGGCCGGTCGCGCTGTCGGTGGGGCAGGCGCCGCCGCTGGGACGGCTGGGGGCTGCTGTTCGCGCGGAATGACGAAGTGGAAGGTGGCGCCCCCGCCGGGAGCGCTCTCCACCCAGATGCGCCCACCGTGGCCCTCCACGATGCCCTTCGTGATGGAGAGGCCCAGGCCATGGCCTTCGCGCCGCTTCTGCGCCGCGTGCCAGTAGCGGTCGAAGAGGTGCGGTTGCACGCTGGCGGGGATCCCCGGCCCGGTGTCCGCCACGCTGAAGCGCAGGGCGTCCGTCCCGGGCTCCGTCCCCACCCGCAGGTGGATGCTGCCGCCGGGAGGGGTGAACTTCAGCGCGTTGGAGAGCAGGTTGCCCAGCGCTTGCAGGAGGCGCTCCTTGTCGCACCCCAGGGTGAGCCCGGGCTCCTGCTCCTGCTCCTGCTCCTGCTCCACAATGAGCCGCAGGCCCTTCTCCGCGGCCTGGGGCTCGAAGCCCTCCCGGACATCGCGGACCAGCTCCTCGACGGGTTGCGGGCGCACCTCGATGGCGAGCGTCCCGGCGTCGATGCTCGCCAGGTCCAGCAGGTCCTCGATGAGCCGGTTCATCCGGTCCACGGAGCGCCGGATGGCGTGGGCCTGCTTGTGCACGCGGCTGCCCGCTTCGGATTCGGCGGGGGTGCGCTGGAGCAGGTCGGTGGCGGCGCGAATGGTGCTCAGGGGCGAGCGCAGGTCGTGGCTGACGACGGCGAGCGTCTCCTCGCGCTGGCGGGTGGCGCGGCGCGACTCCTCGAGGAGCCGCTCGGCCTGCGCCACGTGCGCGCGCTCCGCGTTGAGCGCCTCCTGGCGGAGCTTCGCGACCGTGAGCTGGGCGTTGACGCGGGCGATGAGTTCGTTCGCGGAGAAGGGCTTGACGAGGTAGTCGTCCGCGCCGCTGCTGAGCCCCTCGATGGTGGCCTCCTCGCCCGCGCGCGCGGACAGCAGCAGGATGGGAATGGCGCGCGTGCGTTCCTCCGCGCGCAGGGCCTGGACCAGCTGCAGGCCGTTCACCCCCGGCATCATCACGTCGGAGAGGATGAGGTCGGGGGGACGGGCCCGCGCGGCTTCGAGCGCCTGTCCGCCGTCGCCCACCACCTCCACGCCCCAGTGCGGCGCCAGGAGCCGTGAGAGGTAGGCGCGCATGTCGGCGTTGTCGTCCGCCACCAGGATGCGGATGCCGGAGTGGGTGGGGGCCAGCGCCGCGACGGGCAAAGGCCCGGCCTCGTTCCACTGGGACAGCTCCGCGAGGAACGCGCCGGGGCCGATGCCGGTGGACGTGAGCGTGCGCACCGGCGCGCCCGGCTTCTGGGGCAGGTGCGCGGAGCCGGTGGGCAGCAGGATGCGGAAGGTGCTCCCCTTGCCGAGCACGCTGCTCACCGTCACCCGTCCCCCGTGCAGGTGCACCAGCTCCTGCACCAGCGCGAGCCCGATGCCGGTGCCCTCGTGGCTGCGTCCCCGGGCGCCCTCCACGCGGTGGAAGCGGTCGAAGATGCGCGGCAGCTCCTCCTCCGGGATGCCGGTGCCCGTGTCCTCGACGGTGAACTCCACGTGCTCGCCCAGCCACTTCAGCGCGAGGCGGACCTCGCCCTCGAAGGTGAACTTGAAGGCGTTGGAGAGGAGGTTCAGGACAACCTTCTCCCACATGGACGGGTCCACGTAGACGGGCTCGGGCAGCGCCGGGCAGTCCACGCACAGCTTGAGCCCGGCGGACGCCACCGCGGAGTCGAAGTTGCTCGCCAGCTCCGCGGTAAGCGCGGCGAGGTCCGTGGGGACGTAGGACACCTGGGCGCGCCCCGCCTCCAGGCGGGCGAAGTCGAGCAGCGTGTTGACCAGCTTCTGCAGGCGCAGGCCGTTGCGGCGCACCAGCTCCTGCCGCTCGCGCTGCGCGGGGGGCAGCGGCGCCTGGGCATCCGCGAGGCCGTCCTCGATGGGGCCCAACATCAGGGTCAGCGGCGTGCGGAACTCGTGGCTCACGTTGCTGAAGAAGGCCGTCTTCGCGCGGTCGATCTCCGCCAGGGCCTCCGCCCGCTGCTTCTCCTCTTCGTAGGCGCGGGCATTGCCCAGGGCCGTCGCGATGTGGTCCGCCACCAGCCCCAGGAACCCGCGGTAGTCGTCGTCCGGGGCGCGCCTCGCGCTCACGCCCGCGACGAGGAAGCCGTAGGGGCGCTCGGCGCCGACGCGGGTGATGGGGAAGACCCACGCCGCGCGGGGGGGCTCGGGCCACCTGCCGCCGGGCAGCTCCCCGAAGCGCGCGTGCACGTCCGGGACGAACCGCGGCCCCTGGGAGCCCAGCGCCTGGGCGAAGGGCCATACGGGGGCCGTGGTGTCCATGTTGAAGAGCGCGGCTGGGGCTGCGGCGTCCATTCCCCAGCCCGCCGTCGCCACCAGCTCCGGGCCCTCGTCCGCGTCCCCCTGGCGGTACAGCAGGGCGAAGGGAACGTCGAAGTCGTTGGCCTGCAGCGCGAGCGCCGCTTCGCGCCACGCATCCTCCTCGCGCTTGACCGCCCCCACCCGCGTCGCGAGGTCCCTCAGCGTGCGCAGCCGCCGTTCGCCAATCACCCGGCCGGTGGTCTCCGTGAGGGTGACGAGCACCCCCGCGACACCGCCGCTCTCGTCCCGGATGGGGCTGTACGAATAGGTGAAGTAGCACTCCTCGAGGTAGCCGTTGCGGTCCAGCGGCAGCATCCAGTCCTCGGAGCCGACCGCCGTGCCCTGCCTGACGCCCTCGAACATCGGGCCGATGATGTGCCAGCTCTCCGCGAACGTGCTCTGCGCGGTGTGGCCCATGGCGGCGGGGTGCTTCGTCGCGCCCAGCACCGGCCGGTACCCGTCGTTGTAGAACTGGACCAGCTTCGGTCCCCACGCGATGTACATGGGGAAGCGCGACTCGAGCAGGATGCTCACCGCCGTGCGCAGGGACTGGGGCCACGTCCCGGGCGCGCCCACGGGGGTCTGCGTCCAGTCGATGGAGCGCATCAACGCGCCCATCTCGCCTCCGCCCGCGAGCACCGCCGAGGCCTCGCGGTGCAGCGGATCCAACGTCTCAGAAGCGCTGGGCGCCGTTGCGCTCGTGCGGGTCGAGGTGCTCATCGAGGGCGTTCGCTACCATGCGCTCCTTCAGGCCGGGCGGCGCGTGCGAGCTGAAGGTTGACCCCTCAACGCGGGTTCCGGAAGGCCGATTCGCCCGGCTCACGCCAGGGGGGCGGATGCTCGTGCGCCCTCTGTCAGGGCAGGCAGCCAATCGTCCTGAAGTCATAGCCGGGAACCGCTTCAACGCGACATTATTGGCGGATTGCCAATAGGATGGGCCGCATGAGACTTCCGGTACGTGCCGCGCTGCTGCACGCGGTGAAGGGGCCCTTCGTCATCGACGACGTCGAACTCGAGTCGCCGCGTGCCGGCGAGCTGCGGGTGCGGGTGACCGCGAGCGGCATCTGTCACACCGACCTGACGTACCGGGCGGGCGCGGGGCGCTTCCCGTTCCCCAGGGTGTTGGGCCACGAAGGCGCGGGCGTGGTGGAGGCCGTGGGGGAGGGCGTGGGGGACTTCGTGCCCGGCGACGCGGTCCTCCTCAGCTACTTCTCGTGTCGCGCGTGCGGCACCTGCGCGCGCGGACATCCTGCATATTGCGAGCGGGGGGCGGACGGGAACCTCTCCGGCGCGCGGCCCGACGGCTCCTTCCCCATGCGCTGGCGCGGGGAGCCCATCTGCTCGAGCTTCTTCCACCAGTCGTCGTTCGCCACGCACGTGCTGGCGCACCAGCACAACGCGGTGAAGGTCCCCGCGTCGGCGCCGCTGGAGCTGCTCGCGCCGCTGGGCTGTGGGTTCCAGACCGGTGCGGGCGCGGTGCTGGAGGCGTTCCGGCTTCAGGCGGGACAGCAGCTCGCCGTCTTCGGAGCGGGCTCCGTTGGCCTCGCGGCCATCATGGCGGCGCGGGTCGCGGGCGCGGCGCGCATCCTCGCGGTGGACCTCAGCGCGGAGCGGCTGGAGCTCGCGCGCGAACTGGGCGCCACCGACACGTTCCTGGCGGGCGAGCCGGAGCTGACGAAGACGCTCCGCAAGCGCACCCGGGGTGGGGTGGACTTCGCGCTGGAGTGCGTCGGCTCGCCCCAGGTGTTGCGTCAGGCGTTCGACGTGACGCGCCCCCTGGGCACGTGCGGCCTGCTCGGCCTGCCGGAGCGCGACACGGCGGAGGTCACGCTCCCGATGACCGCGCTCCTCTCCGGGAAGCGGCTGGTCGGCATCCTTGAGGGAGACGCCGACCCGAAGGTCTTCATCCCCAAGCTGGTCGCGCTGCACGCTGAAGGACGCTTTCCGCTGGAGAAGCTCATCCGGGTCCATGCCTTCGAGGCCATCAACGACGCGGTGCACGACATGGAGACGCGCACGGTCATCAAGCCGGTGCTGCGCATGCACGCAGGAGGGACGTCATGACGCTGGACGAAGCGGTGAAGGCAGGGCGCATCCGCGCCGAAGAGGCGCTCACGTTGTTCGACAGCCTGCCCACGGTGGAGCTCACCTTCATGCGCGGCACGTGGAAGGGCAGCGAACTCCAGACGGGGCACCCGATGGACGGAATGCTGGCTGCGACCGGCTGGTACGGCAAGCAGTTCATCGACGCGGAGAGCGTGCACCCGCTGCTGTTCTTCACCGAGGACCGCGCCTCCGTGTTTCCGGTGGATCCGCGCAAGTGGCCGTCGCCGACGCTTCGCGGTCCGGTGGGCCCTCACCGGGCGGATGTGGAGACCGGGAAGTTCAAGGCGCGGCTGCGGATGACGGAGTACCGCGGGCAGCTCAGCGCGACGATGATCTACGACGACTGGCCGACGAATGACGTGTTCCGCAAGGTGGACGCGGACACGGTGCTCGGGGTGATGGACGCGCGAGGGATGCCGGCACCGTACTTCTTCGTACTGCGCCGCGATGCGGATGCCCCTCCGGGAGGAGCTGTCCTCCGCTGACCAACGGTCGAGGGCAGGAACCCGGCCCCGCCGTCCGGTCCCATATCGCCCCAGGGGATGAAATCCCCGCTGCCCCCTGTCCAACGCCCCCGGCCGTCACCAGTTCCCTGGTTCGTCACGGGTCGAGCGATGGGGGGAAGTATGTCGGGAGTGGTGGACGAAGGATTGCCGGCGGTCGCGCTGGACATGCCGTCCTCTCGCCTGCCGGGGTTCCACCGCCGCAGCGTGGACGCGCGGTGGAGGGAGCTGGCGCAGCGGGGGCATGTCACACCGGAGGAGCTGGGCGAGCTGCGGGCGCCGGGGGCGCCGTCCTTCGACGTCGTGAACCAGATGATCGAGAACGCGGTGGGGGTGTTCGCCCTGCCGCTGGGTCTGGGTTTGAACCTCACCGTCAACGGGCGCGACCACCTGGTGCCCATGGCGGTGGAGGAGCCGTCGGTGGTGGCCGCGGTGTCCTTCGCGGCGAAGGTGGTGCGCGAGGCGGGCGGCTTCACCGCGGACGCGGACGCGTCGATGATGATTGGACAGGTGCAGCTCACCCGCTACGGCGTGCCGGAGGTCGCCCGGGAGCGCGTGCTGGCGGGAAGAGAACAGCTCCTCGCCCTGGCCAACAGCTTCCACCCGGCGCTCCAGCGACGGGGGGGCGGCGCGCGCGACGTGCAGGTGCGCATCCTGCCCGCGCCAGAAGGACCGCAGGGCGAGCCGCTCTTCATCGTGCACCTGCTGGTGGACACGCAGGAGGCCATGGGCGCCAACCTCATCAACACCATGGCGGAAGGGGTGGCGCCGCTCATCGAGCAGCTCACCGGGGGCCGCGTCTTCGTGCGCATCCTGTCCAACCTCGCCGACCAGCGACTGGCGCGCGCCTCCTGCCGCATCCCCGTGGAGGCGCTGGCGGACTTCGACCTGCCGGGCGAGGAGATCGCCGAGGGCATCCTCCAGGCGAGCCGCTTCGCGGAGGCGGACCCGTACCGCGCGGCCACGCACAACAAGGGCGTGATGAATGGGATTGACGCGGTGGCCATCGCCACGGGGCAGGACTGGCGGGCCATCGAGGCAGGCGCGCATGCCTATGCGTGCCGTCTGGGCCGCTACGGGCCGCTGTCCCGCTGGACGCTGGAGCAGGGCCACCTGGTGGGGCGCATCGAGCTGCCATTGGCGCTGGGCATGGTGGGCGGGGCCACCAAGGTACATCCCGGCGCGCGGCTGGGGCTCAAGCTCCTGCGCGTCGGCAACGTGCGCGAGCTGGCCCAGGTGTTCGCGTCGGTGGGGCTCGCGCAGAACTTCGCGGCGGTGCGCGCGCTGGGCTCGGTGGGCATCCAGAAGGGACACATGGCGCTGCACGCGCGGTGTGTCGCGGTGACGGCCGGCGCGCGCGGGCTGGACGTGGAGAAGGTGGCGCTGATGCTCGTGGAGCGCGGCAGCGTCAAGGTGGAGACCGCGCGGGAGCTGCTCGCGTCCTTCCAGGAAGGGCCCTCGCCATGAGCGACCCGGCGGGCGCTGGGGCTTCCTTGTTCACCCGGCTGGCCAGCGGTGTGCACCGGCACCGGGGGCGGGTGCTGGGGGGCGCGGGCGTGCTGCTCGCCCTGGCGGTCTGGGCGCTGCTCCAGGGCGGGCACCTCACCACCGGGACCATCGAGGGCATCGAGTCCGCGCGGGCCGAGGCGCTGGCCCGGGGCGCCGCCGCGGGGTCGACCGACCAGACGCTGGCGGTCATCTTCCACCGCGACGACTGGACGACGGACGACCCGCGCTTTGGCGAGGCCGTGGCGTCGGTGCTGGCGCGCGTGGAGCGGCTGCCCGAGGTGGAGTCGGTGGTGTCGCCGGTGGGAGCGCCCGACGCCTTTCGCGCCCGCTTCGTGGCGAAGACGGGCCACGACCTGCTGGCGCTGGTGCGGCTCAAGGGCGGCGAGCGCGAGGCGACCGCCGCGTTCCCCACCGTGCGCAAGGCGCTGGAGGACCCGCGCTTCCAGACGACGCTCACCGGCAAGGTGGCCTTCCTGTCCGCGTTGAACGAGCTGTTGGAGCACGACCTGCTGCGCGCGGAGTTGCTCTCGTTCCCGCTGGCGCTCGTGGTGTTGCTGTGGGTGTTCCGCACGGTGGTGGCCGCGATGCTGCCGCTGGTGGTGGGGGGGCTGGCGGTGCTCTGCGGCGTGGCGGGCGTGCTGCTGCTGTCGCGCGTGACGAACATGGCCCAGTACACGCTCAACGTCGTCTCGCTCATCGGGCTGGGCGTGGCCATCGACTACTCGCTCTTCATCGTGAGTCGCTTCCGCGCGGAGCTCGCGGAGGGCCTGACGACGGAGCAGGCCCTGATGCGAACGCTGGACACCGCGGGGCGGGCGGTGGCGTTCTCGGGGCTCGCCGTCACGGTGGGGCTCGCGGGCCTGCTCTTCTTTCGCGGCTCGTACCTGAGCGCCATGGGGCTGGGGGGCGCCCTGGTGGTGGCCTTCGCGGTGCTCTTCGCGCTCACCGTGCTGCCCGCGCTGCTCTCCTGGCTGGGGCCGCGCGTGGACAAGGGGCGGCTGCCCTTCGCGCGCGGCACCGGGCGCGGCGGCCTCTGGCATGCCCTGGCCACCTGGGTGATGCGGCATCCCTGGTGGGTGCTGCTGCCAACCCTCACGCTCCTGCTCGCCATGGGGCTGCCGTTCCGGCGCCTGGAATTGGCGGCCACGGACATCACGGCGCTGCCCGCGCACACCGAGGCCCGCCAGGGCGCGGAGACGCTGGCCCGGCTGTTTCCTCGTGAGGCCGCCACGCGGGTGCTGGTGGCGGTGGAGTTCCCGTCAGGCAATCCCTTCACGCCGGAGCGCGCGGGCGCCCTCCACGACGCGAGCCGCCGCATCGCAGCCCTGCCCGGCGTGGTGGGCGTGGAGAGCGCGGTGGACCTGGTCCCCGGGATGGACCGGGCCACGGTGCAGCAACTGGCGGGCGCGCCCCTCCAGGCCCTGCCCCCGGAGCTGCGCGCGGCGCGGGCCGCGTACCTCACGGACAACGTGGCGGTGTTGCAGGTGCTGACGTCGCAGGCGCCCAGCAGCCGCGAGGCGCGGGACCTGGTGCGGACGCTGCGCCAGGACCGCGCGGTGGGGGACGGGCGGCTCGTGGTGGGCGGGCAGACGGCGACGGACGTGGATGCGACGGCCTTCGTGAAGCGGCACACGCCCGCCGCGGTGGCCTTCGTGATGGGGATGACGTGCGTGGTGCTGTTCGTGCTCCTGCGCTCCGTGGTGCTGCCCTTGAAGGCGCTGCTGATGAACCTGCTCTCCCTGGCCGGCTCGTTCGGGGCCCTGGTGTGGATCTTCCAGGAGGGGCACCTGCACCGGCTCCTGGACTTCGAGCCCGGGCCGATTGAACCGTCGCTGCCCATCCTGTTGTTCTGCGCCCTGTTCGGCCTGTCCATGGACTACGAGGTGCTGTTGCTCAGCCGCATCCGCGAGGAGTGGCTGCGCACCGGGGACAACACCCACGCGGTGGCGGAAGGGCTGGAGCGGACCGGAGGGCTCATCACCAGCGCGGCGGCCATCATGGTCGCCGTGTTCGCGGCCTTCTCGCTGGCGTCGGTGGTGGTGGTGAAGGCGATGGGGCTGGGCATGGCCATCGCGGTGGCGCTGGATGCCACGCTGGTCCGGGTGCTCATCGTCCCTTCGATGATGCGCCTGATGGGGGACCTGAACTGGTGGGGCCCCGGCCACTCCGCGCACGTCAGACACCTGCACGCGCCGGGCAGGACGCGGGGGGAGACGCCATGAACACACGCGACGTGGGGTGGGCGGCAGCGGGGGCGGCGGCGCTGGGCGTGCTGCTCCGGGGGCACATCGGCCTGATGGCCGGTCTGCGGCGCCGTCCGGCGCTGGCCGCGAGGGCGTTCGACCCGCCTTCGGTGACGGTCATCCGCCCCATCCGGGGCCTGGACGTGGAGGCGCGGCAGAACGTGCGCGCGCTGCTCGCGCTGGACTACCCCGGCGAGTGGGAGGTGCTCTTCGTCTTCGACAGCGAGGACGACCCGGCGTTCGCCCTCACGCGGGAGGAGCTGGGGAAGGCTCCGACGCGCGCGCGGCGGGCGGAGGTGGTCGTGGCGGGCGAGCCTCCAGAGGAACTGACCGGGAAGCTCAACGCCATGCAGGTGGGCGTGGCCTGCTCGCGGTGCACGCTGCTGGCCTTCAGCGATTCGGACACGCGGCCCGCGCCCGGAGCGCTGACGGCGTTGGTGGGGGCGCTGCTGGAGGATGCGCGGACGGGCGCCACGTTCGCGCCCGTGTACGCGGCGGCGGACGCGCCCCTCGCGGGGGACGTGGCCTACGGGCTGCTGGTGAATGCGTGGTACGGCGCGTCGGTGGCGCGCACGTCGGGGCCGGATGGCGCGCTGCCCTTCATCATGGGGCAGTTGATGGTCTTCCGCCGCGAGGCGCTCGCGGCCATCGGGGGCGTGGGCTGCGCCGCCGGCGAACTCGTGGATGACATGTACCTGGGGCGCCGGCTGCACGAGGCCGGGTGGAAGAACCGCGTCATCCACACGCCGCTGCGCATCGTCACGGGACACCTGGAGCTGCGCGCCTTCCTGCGCATCTTCCGGCGGTGGCTCCTCTTCTCGGAGTCGGGCCTGCCCTGGGCCTTCGCGCGGCCGACGAGCGAGGCGTCCATGCCGTCCG